>JACKAC010000004.1 GCA_020635255.1 Ignavibacteriales bacterium | reverse complement strand
TTATGGAAAAGTGAATAAGTTAAATGTAGGCGGGCTTGGGCGTGTAGCTTCCCTCACCTCCCGATCCTCCCCCGGGGAAAGGGATGAAGCGAAAGTCAGAGGCTCAGCCGGAAGAACCGTTTATCCGGCTCCATCCCGATTGCTCTATACCAAAAATGAGCAAAATTTTGGTGATTACCGCATTTTCTCACCTGACATCGTCACTCAAAATCCTTATTTTTCCGTAATTACTATACTTATGGAACAAGACAAGATCTCCGAACTCCTGAACGAATTTACGCAGTTTGTCGATATCGTGCGCATCCTTCGCGAAAAATGTCCCTGGGATAAAGAACAAACTCATGAATCTCTGCGCCGATGCCTCCTCGAAGAATCATATGAAGTGCTCGAAGCAATAGATTCCGGAAATAAAAATGAACTAAAAAAAGAACTTGGCGACGTTTTTCTGCAGGTGGTATTCCACTCGATAATAGGTGAAGAAACAGGGGACTTCACGCTGACAGAAGTAATGAGACAGGAAAGAGAAAAGCTCATCGAGCGTCACCCACACGTATTCGGCGATACAAAAGTAACCGGCACCGATGAGGTGCTCGTCAACTGGGAGAAACGGAAACAAAAAGACGGACGTGCTTCCATACTCGATGGAGTTCCCTCGGAACTCCCCGCTCTCTTCAAAGCTTACCGCATCCAGGAAAAAGCCGCTAAAGTCGGCTTCGATTGGAAAGATAAAGAACCGGTATTTGACAAAATTAGAGAAGAGATAGAAGAGCTGAAGCAGAATGTCGAGTCCGGCGCTAACCCAAAAGAGATAGAAGAAGAGTTGGGCGATGTATTATTCTCACTCGTTAATTACGCTCGGTTTATTAATGTGAATCCCGAAGATGCACTGAGACAGACCGTCAATAAATTCTCGAAACGTTTTCGCAAAATTGAAGAGCATGCAAAATCTGAAAATAGGGAACTCGAAGACATGTCCCTCGAAGAAATGGATGCAATATGGAATAAGGCTAAGGAGAACACATGAAAAAGGATTATGCTTACGGTGTGATCGTATTTTACATGGAAAATGAAACGCCGCATTATTTAATACTAAAGCAGGTACAGGGTCACTGGTCATTCCCAAAAGGGCACGCTGAGAAAGATGAAATTCCTATCGAAACTGCGCTAAGAGAATTAACTGAAGAAACCGGCATCGACGAAGTGAACTTGATATCCGGTGATATACAGGTCAAAGATGAATATGTAATTAAACCCGATAGCCCCAAACCTGTCCATAAATTTGTAGAGTTCTTCATAGGGTGGGTACCCGGGAAGGATGTGGTGGTGCAGGACGGCGAGATATTTGATTATAAATGGATCACCTCCTCCGAAGGCGACGATATTTTGACCTATGACAGCTCAAAACGCCTGCTGGAAGCCGCGGACAGCATTGTACAAAAATACTTACAAATGAATTATATTTAAAAGGGGATGAAAATGAATGTGAAAAAGAGTTTCCTGTTTAGATTCTTTGCAGTTTCACTGCTTGTGATCTTATTTACGGTCGAGGTAAGAGCGGATAATGTTACGGAACTTCAGCAAAGGCTCGACGAGATTCTATCGCAAGCCAATTGCCAGGTGTCGGCTGAGGTTGTTAGCGCAGGTAAATACGACCTCCTGTATTCTTATAACCCGCAAAACAAACAGATCCCTGCTTCCGTGACAAAAATTGTTACCGCGGCACTTGCTCTCACACAGCTGGGGCTCGATTACAAATTCAAAACAGTTGTCTATACCGACGATTCTAATTTTAAAGATGGCGTGATTAACGGAAATATTTATTTGAAAGGATACGGTGACCCGGATCTCAACTCTTCCGACATAATTTATCTCGCTAAACAGATTCATGAAAAAGGAATAAAAGAAATTACAGGAAACATTATTTACGACGAATCATTCTTTGATAATCAGCACTACACTCTCGGATATAATAACGATACCGATCAGAGATATTGGCCTTACGTATCGGCATTGAATCTCGACAAGAACTACGGTGGTTATGACCCGGCATATACGGCGGGTGAACTTCTCGCCACCGATCTAACAAGTCTCGGTGTTTCGTTTAACGGGACAGTAACAGCCGGTACTACGCCGACTCAATCCGTAAAGCAATTAACGGAAGTTTCTCACTCTATAGAGGACGTGCTGTCTTACATGAATAAAACCAGTAACAATCATTCTGCAATTACATTATTCAAAGGCGTTGGCGCGAAGAAATACGGACCCCCCGGAACCTTTGACAAAGGATCCAGAGCGGCGATAGAACTTCTTACCTCCATTGGATGCAACAGGGAAGAGTTTGAGATTCTCGAAGGATCCGGCCTTACAAGATACAACTACATGACGGCTGATATGATGATAAGATTATTGAAATATTTATATGACGACGAAGATCTGTTCAATATTTTTTATAATACGCTCGCGATAGCCGGAGTGGATGGTACGATCCAGCACAGGATGGTCGGCACAGAAGCAGAAAAAAACGTCCACGCAAAGACAGGCACAATCAATTCGGTATCTGCGCTTGCCGGATATGCGGTTACTCGGGATATGGAATTACTTATTTTTTACATTTCCATGAACGGATATAGCGGAAGTTCCTCATATTACAGGGGTTTACAAGACGATTTTTGCGAGGCACTCTGCCAGTTCAGCAGGTAATAAAACAGCGAAATATATAGTTTTAATTATTAAAATTTATATATATTTAGGTAATTGGTTATGGGTGTAAAGGAACTTGAAGAAATTTCTGTCGATAATATTGAGGGGGAATCCCGGAAACTCATTCTCTTCAATTCCTCACATTTTTGGGATGAAGTTGTACTGCAGTTACAAAAAGCTACCGGATATGACATAAGACATTGTGAGCAGATCGCAATGATAGCTCATACAAAAGGTAAAGCAGTCGTCATGTCGGGTGATACCGAGAAGCTTTATGAAGTACAAAAGGTGCTGAAGGAAATAAATTTACATACGGAAATACAGTAGATCTTTTATAATACCAGGGGGACAATAGCATGAAGGGGATAAAACTCTATGTATTCGGCGAAAAATTTCCATAAGAGTTTAGCGTTTGTTGTAATACTTATAACATTTCTATTTGCTAAAGATGGCATAAGCCAAAGCGACAGGTACGGGATGGATTTTTCCACTCAGTGGGGGTGGGATGACCTGACGAATGTAACAATCAATAATGCCCGCGAAATGGCTCCGGTACTTGAGGACGTCAGAAATAGTCTGACACTGATCGAAGCCAGGGTGCTTTTCCGAGAACTCTCATATCTAAATAATCTAAGTGACCTAAGAAACCTCTCTTCCGCGGCTGTCGAAGACGATTCGCCATACAAAACACTATGGGTAGAAAAAATTGATCAAGACTTTGGAAGTTATAATTTTTCCGAAGATTTTGCCGGCTTACTGGAAGCCGCGGTTAAGCTAATGAGATTGCGTAATAGTATGTCGGAATTGATCCCTTCTTTTAAAGAGAGGGAGTATTTGCCGCAGCCGATAAATGCCGAATTCAGCAATCTTCGCCTGGACATGAATTATTCCGCTATCGATGATCTGATCGCGTTTTATGAATCCGGAGGTACGCAGAGTGATAATGCCGACCAGATAATCAGGTCGCAACCTTACAGAATGTTGTTTGAAACTCGGAGAACACAGGACATAAACTCCACCAAGCTGAGCAATAACCTTAAATTGTCCGCTTCGCCAAACCCGTTATATAACTTATATAAATGGTTAAATCCGGAATCATTTTCCGGATTCGGAAGTATTTCACTCTACCCGACTTATTATAAGAAAGTGATTAACACCCTGATCCAAAACCAGGACAACATAAACAAGTATGTGCTCGAAAGGGTCGGCATGTATCTTCCCGAAAACTTCCCGCTATATGCGGAAGCATTTTTTCTTGTGGGAAGCGGGGAGCCTGCATGGTTTAACGAAAACGGCGCACTGGGTATCAGCCTGGAATATTTCGGTGATGAATATAATTACATAGTAAGTTACCTGATCCACGAGTTTTATTCACTTGCTGAAGACAACATACAGATCCCGGTTTACGAATTTCTGCTAAGCGGGCAGGATCTGAAATTCATGAAACTGATCCGTGACGTTACGCGGGTAGGAACTTCAAACTATGTCGGACCGATCGGAACTCAAAACCGTCCTTCCGATCTGCTGGAAAAGGACTTTAAAATATTTAATACAACGTTTAACAGTTTATATAACCAGGGTAACCTGGAGCAGACCGACAGCCTGATAAGACTTGGTTTTGAAGGAGTCGGACCTTTTTATACTATGGGAACGCAGATGGCATACATAATAGAAAACACAGACGGCAGGAAGGCTTTGATCGAATCAATTAAGATGGGACCGGTTTATTTTTTTAAGAACTATATCAAAGCATACGAGGAATATCCCGATGAAATAAGAAAAGTATTCAGATTTTCAAACAAGATAGAAGAGAAGATCGATAAGTTCTCAAAGATCTTCAACAGTGATATAATGAGCGAAGCGCTTCTGCTTAAGAATCTGACGGCCACACCATCTGCAATGGAGGATGGCATTAATAAATACGAGAAAAAATTTACGAACGTGAACGCTTCTCTGGTAAACCTTATCATTGCTCAGCTTTACCTGGAAGCAGGTGAATATGAAAAAGCGCGCGACTACTTTTTCAAAGGTCTTGGTAAAACCAACATCGCGACCTCCTCAGAAGAGATAGGCAAAAGGTTCATGATCAAGAAAGCGTACCCGCAAGCGCTGGAGTTTTTCACATTATTCATAGAAAATTTCCCTAACGATCCGTATGCTTATGAGATAAGAGGGGAGTGCTATTATAAATTCAATGATATGGAAAATGCCAGGAAAGATTTTGAAAAAGCTTTAGAAATCGAGCCGGAATTGAACGTTTCCCGCCTGTATCTGGAAAAAATCCCCTAAATTTGATTATTGCGGTTGTCCTTTATTTCTGGAATGAATTTGTAAATTTCAGAACTTAACTTGAATTTTATATACATTTTCAGGGTTTAGATTATCGATGAAATATAAATTAGTATCAAAATACAAACCTACCGGTGACCAGCCACGAGCTATAAAAGAACTTACAGAAGGTGTAGAAAGAGGGGACAGGTATCAGACCTTTCTCGGTGTTACGGGATCGGGTAAGACCTTTTCCATTTCTAATGTAATAGAGAACGTCGGCAAGCCTGTTCTTGTGATGTCTCACAATAAAACGCTCGCGGCTCAGCTCTATGGCGAATTTAAAAGGTTCTTTCCCGATAACAGGGTCGAGTTTTTCATTTCGTATTACGATTATTACCAGCCGGAAGCGTACATACCTTCCAGCGATACATACATTGCGAAAGATCTCTCTATAAACGAAGAAATAGACAGGCTCAGGCTCAAAGCGACTGCCGCGATACTGGAAGGCAGAAAAGATGTAATAGTAATCTCTTCCGTGAGCTGTATATACGGTATTGGAGCGCCCGAAGAGTATGCCGAGCAGGTGATGGTCCTGAAAAAAGGTCAGAGAATATCACGCAAAAAAATCCTCAACAAGCTCATAGATATTCATTACGTGAGAAATGATTACGAATTCACGCGCGGTACGTTTAGGGTGAGAGGGGATGTGATAGAAGTGATACCGGCTTACGAAAATGATACGGGCATTCGAATAGAACTTTTCGATGACGAGATAGAAAAAATATCATATATAAACCGTGACGATGGTAAGGTAATAGGAAGAGACGAAAGTGTGGTGCTGTACCCCGCAAAATATTTCGTGACAAATGAAGAAAAGGTAGACCGGGCGATAGGCGACATAAAGATGGAATTAGCCGAGAGGATAAACTATTTCCAATCGCAGGAGAAGTTCATAGAAGCGCAAAGAATAGAGCAGAGGACTAATTTCGACATAGAAATGATAAAGGAAGTTGGTTACTGCACGGGAATAGAAAACTACTCACGGCACATGGACGGACGTCCGCCGGGGTCAAGACCAGCTTGTTTATTCGATTATTTCCCGGAGGATTTTCTGCTTGTAGTCGATGAATCGCACGTGACCATTCCCCAGATAAGGGGAATGTATAACGGCGACAGGATGAGAAAGAAGACTCTCGTCGAGCACGGTTTCCGTCTGCCGTCCGCACTGGATAACAGGCCGATGACATTCGAGGAGTGGGAAGGAATGGTGAAGCAGGCGATATTCGTGAGCGCGACACCGGGGAACTATGAGCTGGATAAAACGGAAGGTGTTATCGTCGAACAGATAATACGCCCGACGGGACTACTGGATCCGGAAATACAGGTTCGCCCCGTCAAAAACCAGATAGACGACCTGATCAACGAGATAAGACAGAGAAGTGAGAGAGGAGAAAGGGTTCTTGTTACCACGCTTACAAAAAGAATGAGCGAAGACCTTACCGATTATTTATTAGGTATTGGAATAAAGGTTAAGTACATGCACTCGGAAGTAGATACGCTCGACAGGGTAGATATATTGAGAGGGCTAAGGCTGGGAGATTTCGACGTATTGGTAGGCGTTAACTTGCTTAGAGAAGGACTCGATCTGCCGGAAGTTTCACTGGTAGCAATACTCGA
Organism: Ignavibacteriales bacterium; assembly: GCA_020635255.1. Taxonomy (NCBI): domain Bacteria; kingdom Pseudomonadati; phylum Ignavibacteriota; class Ignavibacteria; order Ignavibacteriales; species Ignavibacteriales bacterium. The sequence goes on along the minus strand of JACKAC010000004.1, from coordinate 107,550 downwards.
CGCGGATAAGGAAGGATTCCTCCGTTCGGAGAAGTCACTTTTACAGACAGCGGGCAGAACGGCAAGGAATGTGAACGGACTGGTAGTTATGTATGCGGATAAAGTCACAGAATCTATGGATAAGGTGATAAGGGAAACCGCAAGAAGGAGAACTATACAGGAAGAATACAACATCGAACACGGTATCGAACCCAAGACGGTTTACAAAACTTATGAGGAGATAATGTCCTCGACTGTTGTAGCCGATTCGAAGGGAAGGTACGATAAGACAATGAAGAGCGACCCGGACAGGAAGTCATCACTGAGCATACTTACTGCGCCGGTAGAAAATAAGATAGGTTCACACCAGAGGAAGGAGCTGCTCGACCAGTTGAGAAAGGAAATGATAAACGCCGCGAAAGATCTCGAATTTGAAAGGGCGGCTGAATTGAGGGATGAGATAGAGAGGCTTGCCGGAAAGTAAATCAGGCAATTGAATTGACATAATTATGTGTGTATTATAACTTAATCTTGTTCTACAAACTAAAATTTCTGCCACTTGAAGAAAATCCTTGCAATCACAGCGATTTTTGTGCTTTTATGTGTGTCCGGGAGGATGTACGGACAGCAGACCGTAAAGGGAACTGTATTAGATGAGAGGTACTTTCCTGTACCCGGAGTCACAGTGCAAATAGAGGGGGGCGGATCCACCGCAACCGATACGCTGGGACAGTTCCAACTTCCCGTAGAAAAACGCCCGTATAATCTAACCATAACCGATCCTGCCAGCGCGGTAGCCGTGCGGTATGTTGATCTAAATACCCTCGAACCACAGCTGAGAATGTTTGGGGTACCTCATGGTAAGTATGCAAACAGTGAAGCATTAAAAGTAACTTTCCCGGCAATCCCCGGCGGTACGTCCGCAATAATCAAATTTTTGAGCTCGAACCTGTTTTCATCGCAAGAGGTAACCGCAACGAGCGGGGAAACGTCGAAGATATTAACGGTAGAATGGCCGAAAAACAGGGATGTGATCGCGGGTTTTGTTATTTACCTTTCTAAGACTTCGAATAGTTTTACTCATTATGCCGAATATCCTGTTACGATATTTAAAGGATCGAATATAATACAAACAGCCGATCTGCAATTTCCGGGTACGTCAACAAACCCCGGTAATTCTACGCTTACGGTTTACCTGCCGAACTATTCATATAATTCAAAGGGCTACTCGGTGTACGCGGATTTTCTTGGATTGGACAGGAACGCGAGCATACTGCTGTCATCGGGTGACGCGGACATATCGTATACGAAAGTTTTGGTGCCGGAGAAACTTCCGTTTGCATTCCGGCTGAAGGTATCGGGAAACGGCGCTTTAAAGAACGGAGCTAACTTCACCAGCTACTCATACTATGCCCCGGGGGCAGTTGTAAACCTGGAAAACGAAACACCACCGGAGCTACTTGCGCCGCAGGATAAGCTGGTAGGGTATAACACATCGACGAGATTTTCCTACGAGACCGGATCAGGAACGGGGGTTTACGTTGTGCATTTCCATTCGTTTTTCCCGGAGGGCGATTTTTATATTGTGACGAGGGATTGGAAGGTGCAGGCACCTGTAGAGCTTAGCGGGGGAATTATTGCGGGGAATGAATACCAGTGGGGAGTTTCAAAGTATATGACATACTTCGACGTAAATGATTTTGTCAAACCGACCATATTCCAGAACGACATCGGCTATAAAGCTGTAAGTCATTCGGAAAAAAGAACATTTAAGAAGACATTATGAAAACTACCATCTTAACAGCGTTTTTTGTTTTTACCGCCACGGTAACACTTGCACAGGTTACCGTTAAAGGAGTTGTAGTCGACGGGAGGAATTTTCCAGTGCCGGGAGCACAGATCAATGTTGAAGGGGGCGGTTCAACTTCCACAGATAAAGACGGTTCTTTCTCGGTCAGAGTCAAAAAAACACCCTATACCCTTACTGTAGTGGATACTCTTGCCGCGGTAGCTGTCAGGTACGAAGACCTCGTTACTAAAGAACCCGAACTACATTTGTTTGGTGTACAGAAAAAAAGAAAGCTCAGTAATATTCAGACAGTAACATTCCAATTTCCCAAAATCCCGGAAGGTAAGACCATCGTTGTAAAATTTTTATGTAATGATTTTCACGTCTCAAAAGAGAAATTACTCAGAAAGGGAAGTACCTCTGTTTCAATTACCGTAGAATGGCCCATTGCCAAAGAAAGTATAACCGGCATCGTTGCCTTTATGGAAAACACAAAAACGGGTTATGAGTTGTATTCTCAATATATAGTCACTTTATTCAAGGGTTTGAACTCAACAGAGAAAATTGATCTGTCAAAGTCAAATCCCGGTGAGATCATAAATAACCTGACGATCAACTCTGATCCGAAAAATTCATCGGAATCCGGCGGGGGAGGTGTTAAACTTCTTTCCCCGGATAAAGAGGACGTTCATTATGATTCAACTTTGCTCTTTTCTTATGGAATGGATTTCGGATCGGGCATTTATATTGTTTCATTCATATCCACGTTTGGGAATTTTCACATAGTAACTAACAGTATTAATGTGACTAAGCCGGTAGAGAATAGTTATGGAATGTTAAGAGGGAACAGGTGTCAATGGTATGTAGAAAAGCAGGGAGCATACCCAAACGTCGATGCCTTCGTAAAAAAGGATGCCCGAAAAACGGGAGATGTCAGCCGGTCGGAAACCAGAGAGTTCTGGCTTCTTTGATCTAATTAAATTTGTCTTTTAAAAAGTTTTCGCTTTTTCGCCAGTCCTTTCTTACTTTTACGAATAGTTCGAGAAAGACCTGCTTACCGAGGAATTTTTCTATGGACTTTCGAGATGCCTGCCCGATATCTTTGAGCATCGAGCCTTTTCTGCCTATCACGATCGATTTCTGAGATTCTTTTTCGACGATGATCTCGGCGCTGATGAAGTCTTTACCTTTTTCCCTCTCTTTGAATTCAACGATATTAATGAAAGTGCTGTAAGGGATCTCTTCGTGCAGAAGCTGGAGTATCTTTTGCCGAATGATCTCAGCTACGAAAAATCTTTCCGGTCTATCGGTGAGCGTTTCCTCGTCATACAGGAAAGGCGAGTCGGGAAGCAGTTCGGCTGCGGTCTTTTTCAACTCATTAAGATTATATCCGTTTATCGCAGAAACTGGGACGATCTCTTTTGCGCCAAATTTATTGCTCAGAACGGAGATCGCGGTGAGAACGTCCTCCTGCTTTGCAAGGTCGGTTTTGTTAAGGACGGTTACAACGGGTTTTCCCTCGAGCATGCGGCCAAACTCCTGCATAAATTTCTCGTAGTCGCTTTCTTTGAATTTAGTAACGTCCATCGTGTGGAGTACAACGTCGGCTTCATCCAGGGAGCTCTTAATTTCGGACTGCATAAATTTCTGCAACTCATACTTAGGGTCGAGGACTCCCGGTGTATCAAAGAATATCATCTGGTAATTATCTTCAGTCAGGATGCCGAGTATCTTATTACGGGTTGTTTGCGCTTTTTTGTTTACTATGCTTAGGTCGGTACCCAGGATGACATTCATAAGCGTCGATTTGCCCGCGTTGGGAAGTCCAAATATCGTTACGTAACCGCATTTTGTTTTTTCCATTATTACTCCGAGACCTTTATTTGGTCTTCGTTTTCCAGTATTATTTGTGGTTTCCCTTTGTAAGTTGAGATCTCTCCTGTGATAGAGATCGTCTTACCCTCGTACTGTTCTATGTTATCGAAAACGGAGAAACTTCTTGCAAAGATAACTCCCGTGAATGTATTCTTTGGATATTTTTTATCAAAATTTAGAAAAGCCACTTTTTTTGTAATGTGAACGTCAGCCACATAACCCTTTACGGTAGCGCTTTCACCGACGTGATCTCCTGCGGATGATGGTTTTAGTATTCCGGACGGTTTTTCATTAGTCTCGGATGAAGTATTCTTAGGTTCTTTTGTTTGGGTTTCGGTCTTTGTTTCGGGCGGCGTTGTCTTTTCAATTTGCGGGGAGGTGTGTTTTATTCTTATATCTTCGGATTCTTTTTCTCCGCATGAAGAGAATAATATCGAAAGAAATATGAATAGAGGCAGGAGTGATCTCATAGCGTTAAGGAATTAACGGAAGATCTATATTTCCCATCATCTGCTTCATTGTTGCCCAGCCCTCACTACCGCTTTCGGTGACATACTGAAACTCATCGCACATCCCCCATGCATAAGCTCCCGTTTCGTTGCAGTCCGGTTTGTGAACTGCCTTAATAATTTTTATTGTCTGCCCCTTTTTAAGCTTTTCGCTGAACCCTCGCGAGTTGATGGTGAGGAAAACCGGCATTTCTTCCAATACCTTGCAATTGATATCAAGTGTATAATATTCTTTGGGCTGCCATGTAAGTTCATCTGTTTGTCTGTCGTAAACATAGACATCCAACTTGTCCCAGAATGGCATGTATGTTACAACGTCGAGTGTGCCATCACCGTTAAATGTCGTAGTGCTGTGAGTGCGTCCGATCTCCGATATTACTTTGCCGTCGTATTTGTAGATAATGTACTCATCAGGACCGTTGGGGTTAGGGGTATGTACGGCAACTTCCTTTTGCCTGTCGCTTTTATCCAGGTCGATAACAATGAACTTATCCACATTGTAGGAGTGCTTGCCTTTAATGTCCTGTTCATTTATCATTAAGACAAAATTGCTAAAGTCACCATCCTCATTGTGAACAACAAGATTGATCACGTCTGAGATGCCGTCTCCGTTAAGGTCCACAACTTCGTGGCCAAGATCTACGTACCCGCCAAGACTTTCCAGTACATCGGGTGATGGTATGTCCTGTGAAAAAAGAAAGGTGCCGGATAGAAAAAATGTAAGTATAAATATTAAAGTCTTCATGAAATTAGTCTTCAAGATTTTTCTTGCATGATTTAATATATTTATCAAGCTCGGGTTTATAACTTGACTCCATCTTTATTGCATGCTGGAGGTCCTTCATGCATTTTTTATATTCTTGAATTGCATAGTAGGCAAGACCTCTATTAACATATGAAAGTGTGAAAGTGGAATCGAGGCGGATAGCATTATCAAGGCTCTTGATGGCTTCTCCGTATTCTTCCGTTTGGATGTATGTATATCCTCTATTGTAGTATGCTTCCGAGTAGAGCGGGTTGTACTTGATCGCTTTTGTAAAGTCAAGTATCGCATTGGGATATTGTTTTTCTTCAGTGTAAAGCATACCCCTATTATTGTATGCTTCAGCAAATTCAGGGCTTAGTTCCAGGGACTTTGTAAAATCCTTCAATGCTTCTCTGCTGTTCTTTTCTTGTTTGTAAATCAGTCCTCTCAAGAAATATGCGTCGGCATCATCTGGTTGTAGCCGGATTGCATTATTTACATCCGCCAGTGCCGAATCGAACTGCAAAATATTAAATTGAGCTGTGGCTCGGTTATAGTAAACTTTTGAATTATCCGGGTCGAGTTCCAGATAGGAACTAAGCACCGCGATTGCCTGAGAATATTGTCCTGTATTCAAGAGATTAACGCCTTTATTTAACAATTCCTCCGGGCTCTCATCCTGAGCAAGTGTGACATTTATTGCTGAAAGCAGAAAGAATGCTAAAAAAGCTGCTTTTTTGATCATACTCTTCGTTTGTAGTAAAATTTTCTAAAGATACTCACAATTAACTAAAAATTCGTTATAAATTGTAACCTGCGATCGAGGGATATGTTCCTAAGGGGCAAACAAAAAAGGGGAGACTTTTCAGCCTCCCCTTTTTGAAGGTATTATAAAGAAATCCTTATTTGGTAAGTATCATTTTCTTGACAGATACGAAGTCATTGCTGACAAGCTGGTAGAAGTAAACTCCGCTGGCAAAATTACTGCCGTTGAATTCTACATCGTAGTTACCACCGGTCAGTCTCTGTGAAACAAGTGTCGCAACCTCTCTACCGACAATGTCATATACCTTCAAAGTAGTGAAAGCGTCTTTTGGAATAGAGAAGTTGATCTTTGTGCTCGGATTGAACGGATTCGGATAGTTTTGCTTTAATTCATATGTATTAGCAATTCCGTTTCCGTTTTGGATACCGCTAACAGCGCTGAGCCTGTCATAATAAAGCCTGTTATTTGCTCCGTCCATACCTACATAAACTACGCCTGCATCTCCGCCCGCGTCATAAAATTCGACGAGCTGAGGAATAACACCTGCTAAGCCAGTCGAGAAATCATTAACTGCCAGCGGCGGACCGAATGTTTCCGGGGTGCCGAACGTATTCGAAGTATAATTTAACGGATAGAACGGACCGGTACTGTCACTATAATTAACGAAATCGACACCACCTGAACCGAACTTGTAGATGGTAGCATCGAACCAATAGTTATCAAGACCGGCACCGCCTGCGACTGTGTATTCCGTTCCGAAAGTAAAGCTAGTACCCCAGTCAGTGCATACCCTGCCTTTAATAACTCTATTTGGGCTGGAGCCTTCAGTCCAGAAGATCCAGCTTCTACCGCCATAGTTTACCGACTTATACTGTTCTTTTCTCACGCCTGCAGGAACAATCTCTACAGAAGCCCCGGTGACAGCTAGTGTACCCGCCGCAGACTCTCTGTACCTAAAGCCTCTAAATGATGATGTCAACGTATCAGCGTTAATTGTACTATAGTACAACAACAGTAATGTATCTCCGGATTCGGACATGCTAACTTTAGGATATGCTCCAGAACTTGATACCAATCCAGTATTCGGCCATGTTACACCTCCATCAGAGGAACCGTATCTCCTAACGCTATTAACGCCAGCCTGGTCGGTAAACATATACAATCCACCTGTTGATGACGCGGTTATATCATAATTATACACGGCAACTGTTGTGAAAACTCCAAAATTGTTACTTTCAATATTCCAGATGTAAACAGTATCCTGGTAAAGGAATGTACAATAGATCGAATCCAAACCAGTGCGTACCATCTTTGTGAAAGGGAAAATGGCTCCTCCCGGCTGTATACCTGTCGGGAAAAGTGTGAAGGTTGCTCCGAAGTCAGTCGACTTGTAGATCCTCAGACTAAATCCCGGAGTTGTATCCGGCACGGAAATATAAACCTCGCCGTTTGGTCTGCCCACGCCGGACACTTGCCCTAGAGGCGCGCGTCCCGAAATGAGCACATCATTTCCCCAGTCGCTTTGAACTGTCTGGAAACCACTTCCGCCAAATGCCGGTTTAAAGGTTTGGGCATTAAGGATACTAAAGGTAAACAATAAAAGGAATAAAGGTAATAAAATTCGTTTCATTTTAATCCTCCTAATAATTTGGGGTTATTTTAATCTTAAAAGAACTTTTTTGGCTATCAAGGGGTAAATTTAATTTACTCTAAAATAAATAATTAACAAGAGAAAACAGTATTCCCAAGTTAGTTCAGAAAAAAAGTAGATATATTTTTTTGTGAAAATTTAGTTATTTGCCAAGATAACCAGCGTTTTTTGTCCCTCAGGGCTCATCTTTTTGTGATACATCTGGTCTTTGTAACGGAACACATAGTGAGCACAATCGGGGCTAAAGTTGAATTCCGGGCTCAGGATGATCTTTCCCATTTGGTAAAACTCCATTTGACCGGAGTAACCGCATTTATACTGCTCGCTTTCTTCATCTGTGATCGATGCGATCATTTCATCAATTTCACTTTTCTCTTTCAGGGTTATGACTTTTGGAGGTGCGTTATCTATTTCATTGAAGAAGTATATCTTGAGGCTGTCCGAGGATGAGATCTGTTTATCGAGACCGGGCTTAATGGAGTCACCGCACCCGGTGAGAATTAATGCTAATAGAAATGTAATAAGAAGTATGTTTCGCATTAGTTTCCGCAGTAGTGAGCAATTATAAAGAACCATCCCATGTACCAGAACGCACTGGTCACAATACCAAGGAAAAGAGATATCAGCGTCCAGTAATATTTGACGTTAATCATGAATAGTGCAGGAGGTGTAATGGAAGATATTGCCATGACCGCGGGCCATGCTACGAGCAGATACAGTGAAGCGCTTTCGGGAAGCCTATTACCGCAGGCGTCCGTTCCCATGACACCTATTACCATCCCGCCCATGTAAAACATTGCCGATAGTCCGAGAAATATCAGAGCAATCGGAATGCCGACCCATAATCTTACAGAAAGACTAATACCGTTCATAAGAAACCTCTTTTAACAAATATATTAAAACGAACGGATAATCTTAATGAAAATCGGATTATTTCCCGATACGGATCCCCGCAAGAAGTTCAAACGAGTTACTTTTGAAAGTTATATACCCGTCATCATACGCATTAAAGAAATCCGGAGAAAATTGTGCTTCGAAGAAAGGGGTTACACGTGATCCTGTATTAATACTTGTGCCAACTCCGAGTGAAACACCAAATCCAAACTTTGTAAGGTTATTCGATATTACATTTCTTGTGGATTGAGGTACCTCCTGAACTTCCTGCTCATAATTATTAGAAAGGTAAACATTAAAACGTGGAGCAAAATAGATGTAAGGAGTAAGTTTTTGCATCTCAAACACATTAAATTTGCCGATAAGGGAATACACCAGATAATCGACACTCATTTCTGCCATATCACTTGTAGACGGATTTACAAATCCGAATCTGCCGGATATTTGTTTTCGTACGTATGACAAACTTGAAGTAACCTCCAGGTTTCCGGCATTCCCAACATCGAGAAAAGCACCGATATTAAATCCTATTTTGTCCTGCGGCTCTATTTTGAAATTATTGTATCTGCTTTTTGCGGTTACATTCGGGAAGTTTATACCTCCCTTAATGCCAAACTGCGCTTCCGCTGGTAGAGTAGTGCTGATTAAGATTATTAGGGTAATAATAATTTTTGATGTGTGTTTCATTATTTATGGTAGTTTTAATTAAAGCCAATTCCAAGATTGATCCCAAATGAAAAAAGATTGTCTCCGTAAACCCCGACCAGGAACCTGTCCGATTTATAATCAACACCCAGTGAAAAGTACGGTTTTAATTTGGTTTCCGAGCTGGTAATGCTAAAGTTCAAATTTGGCGTTACCAGCACGGGAGGAGGATAGTAATTATTTGCAGGCGAGGAAAATCCAAATTCTCCCGACCATGTATCTTCGGAGTAAAATCGTAAACCAGCTGAACCCTGCAAGTAAAAATTTTTGGAAATACTGTATGATCCAAAAATTGCCGTAATATATGACGGACCCTGTGTCACAAAGTCGGTTTTAAATATATAATTGCCTGCCAGATACGGAGCATGCGCCCGAATTGTATCATTTACGACACTGTCCAGAGAATTCTCATAGGTGTAAATACCAGCACGTAGACCCAGGTAAAGCCGGGTGGAAACCTTTGTGGCAACATTGACAAAAAAAGCAGGCATGGATTCATCCGGCGCAAAGCCAATAGAATGTGAGATGAACCAGTCATATGTTATTCTATATTCGTGAATATTAAATCCATATTCCGCCTCAAAATCACCCACCAAAATCTGTATATCTTTCATGAGGCTATCAGGGACAATTGACCTTGATGAATCATTGATCGGATTTTCTGTAACAACCCCGTCAATTATTATAATGTTTTCGTTTGATCTCGATCCTTTAATTTTAATTTCGACTCCCTTTGCGTCCATGGAATCGTTAGACTTAGGTCCCGTATCAATAATACCCCGTCCACTGTCAGTTGTATCTCTGCTGTACAAACTGTCGTTTTGGGCGTTTGCCAGATCGAAAGACAAAAATAATAATATTATGGGAATAGTTAATCTCAAGTTATGGTAGTTTGGTTAACTATATGCAAAATAACATATTGTATGTTTTTTGCAATCTCTTTTTTTGACACAAAAAAAATCCTCCGGTAAAGGAGGATTTTGTAAAGATATCCGATAAACAAACTAGTAGTTATCTATCTGCGCTCTTTGAAGCTTGCCGGAGTAATCTATATAGACAGCTTTCCATTCGGTATAGAATTCATACACAGTCCATCCGCCTTCACGGTGCCCGTTGCCGGTTGCTTTTACACCTCCGAAAGGCATGTGAGCTTCGGCTCCGATAGTCGCTCCGTTTATGTATGTGATGCCGGATTTTATATCGCGCACCGCCCGGAATGCATCATTTACATCATTTGTGAATATGCTTGATGAGAGACCGTACTTTGTGTTATTGAGTATCCCGATCGCTTCATCGAGGCTGTTACATTTTATTACAGAGAGTACGGGACCGAATATTTCCTCCGTAGCAATACGCATGTCCGGAGTCACGTCGCAGAAGATAGTTGGTTGGAAGAAATACCCGTTGTCCAGGTCTTCCCCCCGCGCAATATCACCGCCGGTGAGCAATGTTGCCTTATCTTCATATATCCCTATCTGTACATATTTTTTTACTTTCTCGAGCGCGGCATGATCTATGAGCGGACCAACCTGAACCTCAGCATGGTTGCCGTAGCCGAGCCGCAGCGCTCTTGCTTTTTCGATCAGCCTGTTTACAAAATCATCGTGAACGTCCTTATGAATTATAAGGCGTGAAGTAGCGGTACACCTTTGTCCGGTTGTACCGAATGCTCCCCAAAGAACGGCTTCCATTGCCAGGTCCATATTGGCGTCAGGCATGATAATCTGCGCGTTCTTGCCGCCCATTTCAAGAGATACTTTTTTGAGGTTTCTTCCTGCTGTAGAATTAATGTAACTTCCGACCTCCGATGAACCCGTGAATGAAATGAGATCTATTCCGGGGTGATTGACGATCGCATCACCGACTACTTCACCCGAACCATGCACAAGATTTACGACTCCCGGGATATATTCGTCACCCAGCACGTCCTTCATTGCCTCATTTACGAGACCGATCAGCCAGTTAGCGGTTCTCGGAACGAGTTCAGCGGGTTTGAATACAACCGTATTGCCGCACACGAGCGCGGGAAACATCTTCCATGTTGGTATTGCCATCGGAAAGTTAAACGGTGTGATAAGCCCCGCTACACCGACCGGTACACGGAAACTCAGATTCATTTTGTTTGGAAGCTCACTCGGCGCGTTCATTCCGAACAATCTCCTTCCTTCCGATGCTGCATAGTATGCGGTATCTATCCCTTCCTGTACGTCGCCCATTGTTTCGGCAAAAACCTTTCCCATTTCACGAGTCATTTCATGTGCTATGTCGTTCTTTTGTTCTGTCATCAGATCGCCGACCTTTTTCAAAACGTCACCTCTTTTTGGTGCAGGTACAAGGCGCCATTTTTCATAAGCATTCTTTGCAGCGCGCACCGCTTCATCTACATCCTCAGCGGTGGATGACGGAAATAATCCCACTATATCTTCTGTATTCGCGGGATTTCTGTCCTCAAAAAATTCGCCGTTCGATGATTCTTTCCAGTGTCCGTTGATAAAATTTAAATATTTCTCGACCATAAGATTTGATTAATTTCATGCGTAAATACAAAGATAATTATAATGATTGAGATTGTCAGAGCAGAAATAAATCAATAACAGCAAAACACTAATGTTTTTATTGATCTTAAATATTGATTAATAGAATCAAAAATTTTAACTTATTATTAATTAATCTCTACCACCATGAAAAGGATCTTTTTAATTCTTGGTTTAATATTAACATACAATTTCTCCTTTGCGCAACAGGGCTGGGTGCCGGTGACAGTTGATCCATATGTAGATATATATTTCGACTTCTCATTTCCAAACTCGCAAACCGGATATGGATTATCCGTAGGCTTCCAGGTTATAAAGACAACCGATGGCGGATTATCGTGGAATGTTGTTGCAAGCGAAGGAAGGGATGTTCAGGCGATTTATTTTGTCAATTCGGAAACTGGATTTGTAAGTGGTGATTATGGAATGATTTTTAAAACGACTAATGGCGGATATAACTGGGATATTAATTTTCAGTCGAATGATCAAAGATACATAGATGATATTTTTTTCTCGGACGAAAACACCGGGTATGCATGCTCTCTCCAAGAAGTATATAAAACAACTAATCAAGGAAACAGTTGGGATACATTAAGAAACGGTTTGAGCAACTGGTTATTTAAAATCTATTTTGTTAACAATAATACCGGATTTGTCTCCGGGTATGATGGAATTTTCAAAACAACTAATGGAGGTTTGAATTGGTTTAATGTTAGCTCAATAAATGCCGCCTGGGGATTAACATTTATTAATGAAGTGACAGGATATGCCGGCAGATTTTTTTCTGACAAAATTTATAAAACTACAAACAGCGGCAATAATTGGGATATAGTATTTAGCGATGATACATTGGATGTTCATTGTATTTTCACTATCGGAGCGGATACCATTTACGCAGGTACAGACAAAGCCAGCATTATTAAATCAACTAATGCAGGATTAACCTGGAAGTATCAATTTTTAAACGTTCAAACAACAGGTGAGATAACTGGACTTTATTTTATAGATGGTAATACAGGATTTTGTGCTGGTGGTTTCAGTTCACCCTTCTTCTTTTATACTACGACAGGCGGTACGGTGGGAATACAGCCAATCGGTGGAGAAATACCCTCCTCGTTCAGACTCCATCAGAATTACCCAAACCCCTTTAACCCGGAAACGAGAATACGATTTGAGATACCCGGGAATGTTAATGGCATTACAAAATTAACAGTATACAATTCTCTGGGGCAGGAAGTGAGAGTTCTAATAAATGAAAAGCTGCAGCCGGGAAATTACGAATATTCTTTTAATGTATATGGCTTACCAAGTGGTGTGTACTATTATTCCTTAGGGGCAGGCGAGTTTACAGCAACAAAAAAAATGATAGTGTTAAAATAATTATTCTAGTTGCCTTCCGGGGGTTGCTGAGGCTGTTCGGTTTTCTTCTTTCTTCTTTTTTGCTGGGGTTTATCGGTATTTCCGAATGAGTAGCTTACGTAGATGCTCACACTCTGCTGTTTAAAATCATTCACATAGCTTTGTGTATATCCGACTCCGTTCGTGTATGATTCCGGATGTCCTGTATTTGCCAGTACGTCATTAACGTTTAGATTTACTCTAAGTTTATTGTCCATGAACATCTTACTGATGCCAAGCGTGAGATAATTCTTTCCGCGGTTTGTTCCCTGCGCCGTTACCCTGTCACCCCACCTATAGTAGTACATCTCCAGCGTCGCGAGCGAACCGATCGGCAGTGAGAGATATGCGTTACCGCTGTATGAAGTTCCTTCGTTATCGAGGGAGGCACCGGGTGTTCCGCTGAAATTCATTCGTGAGATACCAATGCTTGCATTAAAAGTTATAAAGTTGAAAAGCTGACCTCCTAAGACAAGATCCGTTCCATATGATGAAAGCTCGGAAGAGTTATTGTATGTTGAGACGGTTGTATTCGTATCGGTTAGATAGCTGTAACGTGTTATGACGTCCGTAGTTTTTTTGTAGTAAATGTCGGGAGAAATAGATAACCCCCCTAAAAATGTATTGAATGCAAGTTCGATAGAATTTGTATACTCGGGTGTCAGGTCAGGGTTGCCCGTAGAGATACTCTGACTATTATAAACGTAAACAAACGGGTTTAGATACCACATGCTTGGGCGTGTGATCCTTCTGCTGTAGCTGAGCTGGAACGATGTAAAGCCGCCTCCTAACTTATATGTGAGCGACGCGGAAGGAAAGAAATCCGTATATTGACGGACAGTACGGTTATCTGAACCGGGACCAAATGAAGTACGAGTATATTCGACCCTTCCGCCTACCTTTGTACTTACGGCACCGAAATTCTTTGACATGGTCATGTAGAATCCGTTAATAAAGTTATCGTAGTCGAAATCTTGCGACTTGTTCAGTTCTATAAAAGTATTCGTATTATGATCGAGCGAATCCGAATACAGGGAATTATCGTTAAATTCAAAACTTCCCTTATAGCCGGTTTCCATTTTTACTGTCTCACTAAACGGATGAATATAATCTATCTGTCCTGTTACTGTGTTCGATATCTGGTCGCGGTTATCATTCGTTAGCGATAGCGGAGAGGTAAGTTTTTCCTGCTTATATTTTGTCTTCCAGTCGTTCTTGCCGTATGACAGATCGAAATTCAACTCTCTGCCCGTAGAATCGAATTTATTATTAAAGTAAAGTGATGCATTCAGGCTCAATCCATTGTAATTGGAGTGGTTTTTGAATAAGTCCGTATAATTTAGACTGTCAGACATAAACTGTTGTGTGACATCCGTTATATTATTCCCGTCGTAACGGTTTATCGAAAAATCCGTTCCGATAACCGACTTTTCGCTTAGATCGTATTCCGCTCCCTGCGACCCGAAAAGATAATTTCCTTTATTATTACCCGTTGAATTAGTTGTTAAAACGGATGGGTTATAAAGAAAATCTTCTCTCTTGCTATCATTGGTTATCACATTCTTATATGTTCCTACACCCAGGTTTGAGAAGAACGTGAACTTCGACGCTTTAAAATTAAAATTGCCATAAGAATTATATGTGTCGATGGTTGAACCGCCCAGCGACAGTGTTCCCGTGTACCCGCTGTCCTTATCCTTTTTAAGTATGACGTTTATTATGCCCGTCACGCCCTCAGCTTCATACTTTGCGGAGGGAGTAGTGATCAGCTCTATTTTCTCAATTATGTCGGCAGGTATCTGTCGGAGGTTTGCATAGACCCGGTTCTCCTTTCCATTGATCAGTATCTTTATACGGGAGTCGCCTCTCAGCATTATATTGTCCTGTGCGTCTACGTTTACCAGCGGGAGAGTTTTTAAAACGTCGATCGCTGTCTTTCCCTGTGTGAGTATGTTATTTTCTATGTTAAATATCTTCTTATCATCCTTTATCTCCATAAAGGGCTTCTGTGCCTCTACGGTAATCTCTTCCGTGGTAATAGATTTACTTAGATAAAGTGTGCCGATATCCTTTAGCGGTGAATTAACATCTATCGTCTTGGAGAGAGGTTCGTAAGTGTCTTTTACTATCTGCACTTCATATATACCATGCGGGATACTATCAAAAGCAAACGAACCGTTTTCATCCGTCTCGGTATATTTGAGAAGCTGGTCGTTGATCTCCTGTAGTTTTACAAGGGCTGAGATCAGCGGGAGTCCCGTGGTGCTGTCTATTGCTGTGCCTGTTACCTTACCTACACCGCCGGAAGTTTTGAGAGAATCGCTTTGAGAGAAAGCATTAAGCGAAAATGCCAGGCATAGTATTGCCGGGAGTAATATTGTCCTGTAAAATCTTGCCAATAATGAGGGTTTTTTGCTTTTAATGTTATGGATATAAATAAGTTACGAAAATTACTTTTAAAAGTTATATCTAAAAGAAAGTATGTTTTGATATTAGGTTTGCAAGATAAGACCCGATAAGTTCATGCGCTTGTATATTCCAGTGTCCTTTATTACCGTTTTTATCTAAAAAATAAAGCTGTTTTCCATTTTGCTCTTCTGTTAATATAGGTTCTGTTACCGAAATAAAATTAACTCCGGTTTTTATTATGCTATCCCTTAAATTCAGTGACAATGGGATCATATCCCGATAAACTATTACATTTCCACTATTCCTCGAAAGCTCTTTGAATATCCTCATTGTAATTGGAGAAATAGTATTTGCAACAGTTTCTTGCTTTGGTGGAGTCTTTTTAAAGAGTTCTCCGAACTTACCGAATAGAATAAATGGCGTTTCTCCCTTTCCCGCGAGTGTCATACAATTTCGTATCATCATGACTGTAGGAGACACTTTTGAAAGCTCGATCCTGTCTAAATACCAGGGGTTCCTGCCGGCGGGAGGATCTGTGTAGTTTAGAATTATACTATCATTGATAAGAGTAGTGTGAGGCATTAAAGGTCGCAAAGTAGTATCTGATAGGTCTTCCCCGCTGATGAAAAACAAAGTAATATCGGGATCGAATTTGGAGACGAGGTTCTTGTCGAATGAATACATATCAGAAAGGTTGTAGCCGAACCTGCCGAAATTCATTACTTCGACATCTATGTTGTACTTTTGTTTTAGATCCCGTTCGAGCACAGCCCTTAGATGATTCCTATCAAAGTGTTGAAAGCCTTCTATATATGAATCTCCGAGAAGAGCTATTCGTATCTTGCCGGGAGTTTTTTCCATGTCATAACCCGGACCAATGTAACCGTATTCATTTATTGTTCCCATAGCGAATCCCTCGGTGGTCATCATATACTCGGAATTATTAATGAAAAGCCTGCCAAGATATTTATCATAATTATATATTAGCATCTGTGTGGTGCCGGTGTATTTAATGAAAAGATCGAGGAGAGACAGGGTGAAGATAAAAACTATACCGAAGATTAAAATATTTTTGATCGGCTTTGTCATAAATTTAATTTCTACGCATTTTTTCGGACAGCCGGCGCGCAAGGAATTCACCGATTACAATGTGGGTAGGGATATTCCAGTGACCGTCTCTGCCGATCGATTTCCAGTAATAAGGATCGATCTTGTTCTCTTCAAGAACTTTGAGTGTATCATTAACATCTATAAAGTCTATACCGCTTGATACTATCTGGGAATTCAGTGAAGGATTGATCCCGGCTTTATCATGGAAAACCATTACGAATGAACTGTCCTTTGAGAGAGTTTCAATGATTTTAATTAAAACAATATCGGTACCGGTATTACTAACGGTTTTAGTTTCTACATCTTTTTGCGGGTATAGTTTTCCGAATAATATTCCCGGGGTTTGTCCGCTTTCGCTTAGGTTAATGATGTTCCTTATTATTTGAAAAATGGGAAAGTATTTAGAGAGCTGGTTCAAGCTTAAAAACCACGGTGCGTTGCTCTTAAATTCGGGATAATGGAATATCTTTAGAGAATCGTTTTCGGTGTATGGATACGGCATACCGCTTTCTTTATTAACGTTTTCGAAATCATTATTCTCGACAAAGAAAAGTACCAGGTCAGGTTTGAAATCCTTTACAAAGTTTTCATAGTATGCATACATATCCGACATTGTAAATCCGCTTCGTCCAAAGTTCAGCACCTCTGCATTTATATTATATTTATTTTTTAACTCATCTTCGAGGATCCTGCCAAAATACTGCCTGTCGAAAGTCTGGTAAGACTCGACGTATGAATCTCCCAAAAGTGCTATCCGTACGGTTCCATTGCGTTTTTCCGGACTGTATTCTTTGCCAAGATAACTATACGCATTAACCGATCCCATTCCTAGTCCTTCTCCTGAGAATAGGTAAGGAGTGTTAGGGATCAATATTCTTCCGATAGTATTGTCATAAGAGTAAATACTTGGAGTGATGGCTTCAGATAGAAAAATGAACCTGTCGAGTAAAAGCAAGCAGACTACAAATACAAAAGTAAAAATAAGAATATTTTTTAGAGTCCGCAGCATTAGAATTGGAAATAAATGAACGGAAGTGGCTCCGACTGAAACATATATAAGAGCGTTGTAATTATAAGGGCAGAGAGTACTGCATATCTGACGGGAATAGACCTGATAAGGGTCATAAATGAATGTTTCTTTGTGTAGTATTCAAAGAAATCTGACAATAAGATCACGAACATGAAAATACCCGTAATTCGTGCAAACCTCATTGTGAATTCACCGCTTTGCCACTGAACGAATTTCCCTATTATCATAAATGCCTGAGGGAAACTCTCAGCTCTGAAAAATAACCACGTGATCAAAACCAATGTGAAAGTTACTAAAACTTTTAGTGAAAATAGAACCAGACTTTTTAAGGATGTATACTCGAAACGGCTTTTAATTTCTTTTCCTCTTAGTATCAGCTTATGTATTATTAGATATATCCCGTGGAGCCCTCCCCACATTACAAATGTCCAGTTTGCTCCATGCCAGAGTCCTCCTAAAAGCATCGTAAGCATTAGATTTACGTCTGTTCGAAATTTTCCTTTTCTATTACCGCCCAGTGGAATGTAAAGATAATCTCTCAGCCACGTAGAAAGGGATATATGCCATCTCCTCCAAAACTCGGTTATATTTGCCGATAGGTACGGCTGTTCGAAGTTTCTCATTAGCTCGACTCCAAACAGTCTTGCTGTACCGCGGGCTATACTGCTGTAACCGGAGAAGTCCGCGTATATTTGTATCGAAAAGAGCAGTAGTGCAAATAGGAGTTCATCGGACTTGTAATACCCGGGGTTAGAAAAAATATTATCTACTATCCTTCCTGTTGTATCTCCTATCATTACTTTTTTAAACATACCCGTAATGATAAGGATAATTCCTGTGTTTATCTGCTCCCTTGTCGGCTTGTTCATAATTTTGATCTGGGGCAGTAAGTGCCCAGCACGTTCGATAGGTCCCGCAACTAGTTGCGGGAAAAATGAAACATATAATGAAAAATCCGCGAAGTTGTCCGCCGGTTTCAGATTTTCTCTGTAAACATCGATCGTATATGACATTGTCTGGAAAGTATAAAATGAAATACCTACCGGGAGAATTATATTCATGTGAAGGTAATCCAGGTTGCCCCCGAATATACCCGCTACGGGTGAGATACTATCGACAAAAAACTGGAAATATTTAAAAAAACCCAGTATGCCCAGGTTTGTAAAGATACTCACCATGAGCCACGCTTTCTTCCGTGCCCGGTTATCGGTTTTATCGATATATTTACTTGCGTAAAAATCAACAATAGTAGAGATAAGAAGTAATGAGCAAAATCGCCAATCCCAGTATCCATAGAAAAAATAGCTGGCAAGAATAAGAAAATATTTTCTGTAATTACGTGGAAGAATGAAATACAAAGGGATTACCAGTGCAAGAAAAAACAAGAATATGAAGGAATTGAATAGCATATGTGAAAATAGCAAAGGAAATCAAATAGAAACAGGGGGTAATTTGGTTTTCGAAGGAATGAAACTTTATCACAATTGCTGGGTTAAATGATAGAATCGCTCAAATAATAGCCATTTTAAAATAAATTCGTAATTAATATATTATCCTAAATCAAACAAGGAGAAATCCAATGTTAAAAAAGCTACTAACAGCATCATTTTTCGTTTTTGCTTTATTTATGTTCTTCAATTCACAGGCACAAAGTCAGTCACTTTATTTTTGCGAAGGTGTAGACGATGACGGTTATCCGATCAGTTCTGCTTCTACTTTTAATATCAGCAGTGATGGCGGATACCTTTATGTTCTTGTTCGTATGCCTTACGAGATCAGCTCTTACACAGCAAAGTACGTTATTTACAGAAACGGTGATTATGACAATACCATTTACCAGGATACTCAAAAAGACTGGACATGGTTTTGGCAAAAGATCACTTTCTATAAGAGCGGTGATTATGACATATATGTCTATGACGGATATGATAATCTCCTGACCTCGGGATATTTGCGGATAAATTACAGGTAGGTAAAGTAAAGGCTGACAAAAAAGTATGCCTGGCTCCTTGGAGCCGGGCTTTTTTTATAAACTTACATTTGCTCGTCTGCAGTCGGACCAAACGTTTGTGGTACGGGCACATCGTTCATCCTGAGATAAACCCCCAGCTGTGCGCGGTGGTGTATCACATGGTTAAGAACAAAATCCCTCAGTACGCCGATCTTTGGAGCGGTAAAGAAAACGGTATCGCCATCTCTCATTGTCCAGTCTGACATCAGCACTTCGTCTGTCGCATTTTTAATTGCTTCAGCCGCCCCCGCTCTTTTCTCATCGAATAGCTTTAATAGATCCTCGGTCGTTTCGGCAACAACAGGCTTGTAGTCCATTTTGGAAAAATCGAGTTCATCCTGGTTTAAGGTTACATTTGCCCAGCCCGGTATCTCTGCAACATGCGATGCGAGTCTGCCAAGTGTAAATGATTTCTCGTGCGGTTTCCAGTCGGCTTTGTCGAGCGGCACTCTCTCGAGCATTTTCCGCGTCTTATCTGCCTCTCTCTCAAACTCCATCAGGAGCGCTTCACTTCTCGTCATTTTTTTATTGTTTAAGTTTTAGTATATGGGTTTTAAAAAATATTGAATTAATATTACATCCTCAATTTATAACGACCAGCTTCGGTTTTGGTTACAATTCCTTCATTTCGCTGTGTGTTAACTATAGAGTATTTACTTTAATTTTACATTTTTATTGTAAAATCAACACTTACTTGCTAACCAGAAATACAGCTCCTCCACTTATTTCTTGCATATTTTATAAGTATTTTTATTATATTTACGTAGGGTAAATTAAAACAGGTTTATGAAGAAAGGTAAAACCATCTTTTTAGTATTACTAACCATTGTTTTTTTAGGTACACTTCCGGGGAGTAACTTTGCTCAAAGCGGACCTCTTCCGCTTGCGGAATTACAAAGGACTGCGCTCTATAAATCGCTGGATGAGGCTCTGCAAAATCCATCGCAGGTTTACAGGCTAAATCTTACTAACCAAAATCTGACGGCTCTTCCGGCTGAGATCGGTACACTGAATAACCTGCAGTACTGCAATCTGAGCAAAAACCAGCTCACTTCGCTCCCTCCGGAAATAAAGCATCTGCGAAACCTCCAGTGGCTGATACTCGAAGATAATAACATCGCGTCTCTGCCTGGTGAAATTACAGAACTGACAAATCTCGAGGTGCTCAATCTCGACGGAAATTCAGCGCTCGACGTAGATGGAGCTTTTCAGGTTGCCGGTGCTATTCCTTCGCTTAAGGAACTCAGCATGAACAAGGTGCTGATCAATACGTTGCCAAAGAGTTTCTTTTCACTGAACAATGTCGAAAAGCTGTATCTTTCAAATACCGGGTTGAACTACTTCCCTGAAGAGATGGGACAGCTCTACAAGCTAAAAGTGCTGGACCTTACATTTAATAATATTGTAACGGTTCCCTCTGACATAGAGGATATGAAAAGACTTCTTGAAATATACCTTGGGGGAAACCAGATCACAAAGTTTCCTATAGAGATACAGGAGCTCAGATATACATTACAAAAGATTTCTCTCGCTTCGACAAGTGAAGTAAGCGGAAGCCTGGTTGGAAATCCTATTTCTGAAGAAGAAGTGATAAAACTCCAGCAATGGTTGCCAAAAACAGTAATAGAAAATATTTATAAATAGGGTTTTGGATTTTTAAAGTTGATTGTAACACTTTAGAGGGTTATTTTCTTATACACTTTTTTACAAATGAGAAATTGTATGAGGAAATTAACCCTTCTTTTTTTTGTAGTATTCCTTTCAATATCTGCGTCGCTATTTTCTCAATCCCCTACTGATACAAGATCAAACCTGTATTATTCATATATTATGGGTGACAGCATGCATACCAATACATTTCTCCTTTATAGAAAATATTCAGGTGACACATTAATAGATAAGCATGTCTTTAAGAAATTTATATGGGAAAAATTTACTAATAGTGATACAATTTTAAGCGTTACCCGAAATTTTGAATACTTTGATGAAGGCAAAGAGTATATTCTTTTGGATAGCGTGTTGAATGTTATCCATCATATAAAATTTCCTCCGGGACAGGAAAAATCCACAATATTTGGTGAGGAGTCTATGCTAGAGATTGAAGAATTTGATGAATTCGGATTTCCCGATTCGTGCTTTTCGTATTCGATCATCGGAAAAGATAAGTTAATTATATTTGATCAAGAAAATAGAGTGCCCATTATATTCCGTGACAGTACGGTGGTTTTGATGTATATGAATACTAATATTTATGCGGAGATAAGTGAAAAATTTAAGGAAGATGTTCCCGACCTTTCTAATGTAGATTTTGGATTTACATCCATAGGTGATAAGATGCAGGTAGTGATATCATTTGATATGGAAAGCTATAATCCCGGGGATCTCTCGGCTGTAACCCCAAATAATTTTTTGTCGTTATTGTCCGGGAAGAGTGAGGTGCCAATGCGGATCTATGAATATGAGTATATTAGAGATGAGATAATTAATGACTCAGAAAAAGCTGTTATTTCCGTAAAATATATAGATCCTTCAAGAGAGACATTAGATTTAGAAGAGGAGAAATGGGATAAGGACAGATCGAAAAGGAATGAATATTTTAATGTTAAAGGTAAACCAATTCTGTATTTTGATTTTGAGGAACAGGCTGGTCCTATCTTTATGAAAACCTCATCCATGAGAAACGTTCTCGGCATTGATTCATATGTATTTTCATTTCACTTCCCATATAATTATGGATTGAGATCAGATATATATTCCGTTTTTCCGGTTGCAATTCATTATGCCGCAGGAGAGGCTGCTAAAATTACATACCTTAAATTAGGCGAAAAAGAATACGGTGAATGGGTTGATTTGACCAGTGACCTAACACCGTCGGAAGTTACGGATGTTGAGGTTATAGATGCTGAGAATATTGAAGTAACCTTTTCCCTTCAGGAAGAATGTACAGTAAAACTATCCTTGAGTAGAGAGATTGCTTCATTTAAAGGAGCAAAAAAAGAAGACAGTATGGACGTTTTAGAAGAAACTTTCTCCAGGGGTAAGCATGTAGTTAAATGTAAACTTGACAAACCCCTTATCAAGGGGATGGAATATGAACTTTCTTTCTTTTACAGTAGGGATAGATTCAGAGGGTTTGGAGGTTTAATTTTTACAGCTGATTTCTAATCTCCCCAGATAGTAACAACGATTTTTCTTGCTCCGCCATTGTCCCTGTGCTCGCAAAGGTATATTCCCTGCCACGTGCCCAGGTTGAGTTCGCCCTTTGTGACCGGGACTGTAACAGAGTTTCCCATCATCGAACTTTTTATGTGAGCAGGCATGTCATCCGAACCTTCATAATTATGGAGATAGTAGGGCTCGTCTTCCGGGACGCACCTGTTAAAATATGACTCGAAATCCTTTCTTACCGTCGGATCGGCGTTTTCATTAATGGTTAATGAGGCGCTTGTATGTTTGATAAAAACATGACACATCCCCGTTCGTATGTCTTTAAGCTCGGGGATCTCCCTTACTACCTCGCCCGTAATTATATGAAATCCACGCGAATATGGCTTTAATTTAAACTCTTTCTGAATGAATTTGGTCATACTCTTGGGAACTTAGATTTCTCTTTCAGGTATCAATTATTAAATAATAAGTATTACATTTAATTAAATAACTGTAAAATGAAAGCTTCATTAAAAATTTCATTATTACTTTTTTTCCTTTTTACCGCGGGGTCTGCGTTTTCCCAGGTTGTCTATGTAACCAGTTGGAAAAGTGATGCCGATAAGAAAGTATTTATTACCAACTGGAAAAGCGAAGCGGATATGATAGTCTATGTTACCGAATGGAAATCCGACGCGAAACCAAACAGCGGGCTGTGGTATTTTACCGAATGGAAATCGGATGCCGATTGGAAAATATACTACACAAGCTGGAAGAGTGAGGCAGACCTTAAGATATACTTTACCGAGTGGAAGTCCGAAGCGGGCTTTACCGATAATTACAAGGGACCGAAGGAGCCCGATTGACATTTAATTTGCGACGGAATATAAGTATATTGCCTTAATTAAAGAATATTAACTAAAATTTTTGGAGGCATTATGCTTTTTTCCGATAAGATTCAGGAAGAACTGAATAAACAAATAAACAGAGAGTTCTATTCGGAATACACATACCTTTCGATGACTGCGTATTTTGAGTCTATCAACCTCGACGGCTTCGCTAACTTCTTTTATGTACAGGCGCAGGAGGAACACTTCCACGCGATGAAGATGTTTAATTTCGTCCATAGAATGGGAGGAGTAGTAACTCTTACCTCCCTCGATGGTCCGCCCGTCCAGTTCGATTCAATACTCGACGCATTCCAAAAAGCGCTCAAGCAGGAAGAGTTCATAAAACAATCAATTGATAATTTAGTAAACCTTGCTAAATCAGAAAGCAATCACGCTGTAGAGACCTTCCTTCAATGGTATGTAGATGAGCAGGTAGAGGAGATCGACCTCTTTAATAAGCGGATTGCTAACCTTGAGCTTATCAATGGTGAAGGACACGGATTACTAATGATGGACAATGAATTTGCGCAGAGAAAAGCCGGTCCCGAAATTACTTCCGGACAAATGAAATAGGATTTAGATAGATAAAAGCTATAAAAGGGTAAGATAATCGAAATCTTACCCTTTTTTGTTTTGAAATATTTCATTTAATGTATTATAGAAGATTAGTATTTTGATTAAAATTTGGTAACACAAGCTATGAAGCCTGAAAAACAAACAGGATTGGATATTGCAGATGCGCAGGACTTTGATGTTAGCATTAAATATGACAGAAAGGTAATAACAGACGAAGAGCTGATAACACTTTATCTTACTATCCTAAAGCCCCGGATGATAGAGGAGAAGATGCTCCTCTTGCTGAGAAAAGGCAGGATAAGTAAATGGTTTTCGGGTATCGGACAGGAGGCTATAGCGGTCGGTGTTACTAATGCACTCGAAGATGATGAATATATTCTTCCCATGCACCGCAACCTCGGTGTATTCACAACACGTAACATGCCTCTAGATAAACTTTTCATGCAGTTACAGGGAAAGCACGGCGGGTTTTCCAAAGGCAGGGAAAGATCGTTCCATTTCGGTTCTAACGAACATCATATTGTCGGAATGATCTCTCACCTCGGTCCCCAGCTGACTATTGCCGATGGTATTGCGCTCGCATGCAAACTCAAAAAAGAAAGTAAAGTTACGGCTGTCTTTACCGGTGAGGGCGGAACAAGCGAAGGCGATTTCCACGAAGCACTAAACGTCGCGTCCGTATGGGATCTTCCCGTCATCTTCATAATAGAAAATAATGGCTACGGACTTTCCACCACTATAAAAGAACAGTATAGGTGTGAGAGTCTCATAGATAGAGCCGCCGGCTATGGGATGGAAGGTTTTCAGATAGACGGCAATGATATAGTAAGAGTTTACAAAACAGTCAGCACACTTGCCGAGTCCATCCGCGCAAACCCGCGCCCGGTGCTCCTTGAGTGCATGACATTCCGTATGCGCGGGCACGAGGAGGCTTCCGGTACAAAATATGTCCCGCAGGAGCTCTTCACCATGTGGGAAAAGAAAGACCCCGTCAGAAATTACGAGACCTACCTCCTAAAAGAAGGCATTATCACCACCGAGTTCGTCGAGGAGACCAGGACCCAATTTGCCGAAGAGATAAACGATGCGATCGAGAAAGCATTATCTGCTGAGAACCCGAAGCCGGATACGGAGACAGAAGAAAGCAGTGTATATATGTCATACGATCAGGAAGTCGTAAGTCCTGAAAGTGACAAAACGCGGGAGATGAGGTTTGTGGATGCAGTGTCCGACGGACTCAGGATCGCGCTCAGGAGATATGATAACTTAGTGGTGCTGGGACAGGATATTGCGGAGTATGGAGGAGTATTTAAGGTGACGGAAGGATTTTATGAGGAGTTTGGGAAGGAGCGGATAAGGAACACGCCAATATGCGAGTCGGCGATCATTGGAACGTCGCTGGGACTCTCGATAAAAAAGATGAAATCGGTCGTGGAGATGCAGTTTGCGGATTTTGTTACGTCGGGATTTAACCAGGTTGTAAATAATTTAGCAAAGATATTCTACCGGTGGGAGCAAAACGCCGATGTGGTAATAAGGATGCCAACCGGTGCGGGAGTAGGAGCGGGACCGTTTCACTCACAATCGAACGAGGCATGGTTCTTTCACACGCCCGGCTTAAAAGTGGTTTATCCCTCAACGCCTTACGACGCGAAGGGTTTACTTCTAGCAGCTATAGAAGACCCAAACCCAGTAATGTTCTTTGAACACAAATTTCTGTACAGAAAACTCAAAGACCAGGTGCCGGAGGATTATTATACGGTGGAGATAGGTAAGGCGAGGATAGTGAGGGAAGGCAACGACATAACTATTATTACATACGGTCAGGGAGTCTATTGGGCTATGGATATATTGAATGAAAACCAGGATATAGACGCAGAAGTGATAGATCTCAGGACACTATTACCGCTGGATAAGGAGACTATATTTTCATCGGTAAAAAAGACCGGGAAGGTATTGATTTTACATGAAGATTGTATCACAGGGGGAATTGGCTCGGAAATTGCTGCATTGATATCCGAAAAGTGTTTTGAATACCTGGATGCGCCTGTATTCAGGGCCGGAGGACTTGATACACCGGTACCATTTGCAGCAGAACTGGAGCAGAACTTTTTCCCACTGGATAGGGCGAGGAAGTTATTGCGTGAACTGTATGATTATTAAGAACTTTTTCAAGGTAATGTTAATTTCCGCTGTGATTTTAGATATTAATTAGTATTATTCGTTTCAGGATTTTGATTTCACTCTAACTTATCTGGGCAAAGAGTATTATAAATCAAAATTCATGTTATTTTGACAATTCCATATCACAATTACAGGATACTGGTCGCAGAAGATAACTACATTAACCAGAAGCTGATAAGGAAACTGCTTAATAAAAAAGGGTACGATACCCTGATCGTCGATGATGGTAAGAAAGCAGTGGACCTCTATGACCAGAATAACTACGATGTGATCCTGATGGACATACAAATGCCGGTCATGGATGGATACCAGGCAACGGCATATATCAGGGAGAAAGAAAAACTAACAGGAGATCATATACCGATCATCGGTATAACTGCTTTTGCCATGGAGAGTGACAGGCAGAGATGTTTTAGGATCGGTATGGATGATTATCTTTCAAAGCCGTTTAACAGGGATGATTTTTACGATGTGATAGAAAAGCATTTAAACTTATCCGAAACGACTTCCCATTAATTTTCTCTTCAAAATAATTTTGGAATTCCGGTAATTACCATAGAATTTGCTTAAATGAAAAAAATCTTATTAATACTAACAGGGCTCTTATTTATGTCCTGCGGTAAAGTTGATAATAAAAGCTATCAAACCGACTTTAGCCAGTACTTTGGCGAGTTTTCGGGGGCATTTGTCTTATACGATTACAATAATAAATATTATATCAGGCATAACGAGGAGCAGTGTAATATACAGTATTCACCCTGTTCGACCTTTAAGGTACCGAATTCACTTATAGGGCTGGAAACGGGAGTGATACCGGATGAGAACTACATTATCAAATGGGATAGCGTGAAAAGGTCCAGGGAAGAACTGAACAGAGATCATGACCTGAAGTCAGCGATCAAATATTCAGTCGTATGGTACTACCAGGAGTTAGCCAGAAGAGTCGGCGAAGAAAAAATGAAATATTACATAGATATATTGCATTACGGGAACATGGATATTTCAGGCGGGATAGACAAATTCTGGCTGGATAATACGCTCAAGATATCCGCCAATGAACAGGTTGGTTTCTTGGATAAGCTATATACCGACTCGCTTCCTTTCTCAAAAAGGAATATGGATATTGTTAAAAAAATAATTATACAGGATACCCTGGAAAACGGTGCAATCTTTAGCGGAAAGACAGGGAGTAACGGCTCAGACCTAGGATGGTTTGTGGGGTCGGTGCAGTTAGGGTCTAATCTTTATGTTTTTGCAACGAATATCGTTGGTCAAGGAGCAGACGGAATGAAGGCTCGTAAAATTTCGCTTGAAATAATTAAAAGCATGAAAATTTTATAATTATAGATTTTCTCTAAACCATTTATAATTCCCTAAAAAATCATTATTTTTTATATGTTGTATGTTTTACCCGGCATTTTGATCATCGTTAGCTGAATCAGAAATCCAAATTAAAGAATGCAGACCCCCAACTCATTTTTTGGAAAACCTTCCTTTACGTTAAGCCTTGTATATTTCGGGTTATGTTTACTCGGAGTGATATTCTCATTCCAGTTTTACAGCTCAAATATCTGGATGAAAGTGGTATTTGTGGTATTGAGCACGCTTATATTCTTTTTCATTGCCGAAGGGCTTTTGAGGGAGAGAGAAGGCAAAGAAAGCAAGCCAATGCCCGTGAAGGAGAAGGAGAAGCTATTAGACGAAAAAGAAAGAGCCGAATCATCCAACCGCGCGAAAAGCATTTTCCTTGCAAATATGAGCCAGGAGATAAGAACCCCGATGAACGGCATAATAGGTATGACCGACATCCTTTCGCTAACAAAGCTCACAGAAGAGCAGAAAGAATACCTGGACATAATTAAGTTTTCATCTTCAACGCTCCTAGCTATCCTAAACGACATAATGGATTTTGCCAGGATAGAAGCGGGCAACTTCAAGCTGGACAAGGTACGGTTTAACCTGAAGGATCTCATGAACCAGACCTTTAAGGTTATGGAGGCGAGTGCAAAGAAGAAAAAACTCGGAATGAATGTGAACATCTCAAATGACGATTACGAAGTATGTGGTGACCCATTGAGGATGAAGCAAATAATGGTTAACCTGGTTAACAATGCAATAAAATATACAGAGAAAGGAACGATAGATATCGATATATCCCAAAAATCAAAAAACGCTAAAAACACTATCTGTGTAATAAAGATAAAAGATACGGGCGTAGGAATTCCAAAAGAAAAGATAGAGGACATTTTTGAAAGCTTTGCGACCGAGAACAAATCCGAAAAGATGACCTACAAAGGAAAAGGTCTGGGGCTTGCGATAGTGAAGAGCATAATAGATCATATGGGGGGTAAGATATCGGTGCAAAGCAAAGTGGATCAGGGAACAGAGTTTGTTTGTGTGCTTCCATTCGACCTGGAGGAAGAGAAATCCGAACCGGTAGCTGACATACAAAAACCGGAGAAAACGAGAAAAGCCAAACTCAAGATCTTAGTAGCCGAAGACAACTTTGTAAACCAGCGTCTTGTAAAAGAGCTATTGAGGCGCGAGGGGTATAACGTGGATATTGTTGAAAACGGGCTCAAGCTTTTTGAGATAATGGAAAAGAATAAATACGACGTGATACTAATGGACGTGCAGATGCCGGTGATGGACGGTCTGGAAGCAACATCGATAATAAGAGAAATAGAGAAGGAAACAGGCGGTCATATTCCAATAATCGGTATTACTGCATACTCGATGAAAGCTGACAGGGATAGGTGTATAGAAGCCGGAATGGACGATTATCTTGCGAAACCGTTCAGCAAGGAAGAGTTTTACAAAAAGATAGAAAGGTTCGCAACTAAATAGATGCATGAGGCTTTTACCGTTTCCGGGAATTTAATTGACATACATAGCCGGGAAATATATCCTGCCACGGTTTTTGTGGAATCCGGCAGAATAAAAAGAATAGAAAGGGATCCGGGCAAGGAATATGCGAATTATGTTTTGCCGGGATTTATCGATGCCCATGTTCATGTAGAAAGTTCAATGCTGGTTCCGTCAGAATTTGCGCGTCTTTCCGTAGTTCACGGCACAGTTGCTACCGTCTCCGATCCTCATGAAATAGCCAATGTACTGGGTATAGAAGGTATAAGGTACATGATCACCAACGGCAAGAAAGTTCCTTTTAAGTTTTATTTCGGCGCTTCATCCTGCGTACCTGCAACTTCATTTGAAACGGCGGGCGCTGAAGTCACAGCCGATGATATACGCGAGCTCTTTGAAAAAGACGGTCTGCATTATCTCAGCGAGATGATGAATTACCCCGGCGTCCTCAATAATGACCCGGTCGTGATGGACAAAATAACCGTTGCGAAAGTAATGGGACTTCCGATCGACGGGCACTCGCCGGGATTAATGGGCGAACAGGCGGAGATATATGTAAAGGCAGGTATATCAACCGATCATGAATGCTACATGCTGGAGGAAGCTCTTGGCAAGCTGGACCTTGGAATGAATATTATAATAAGGGAAGGTTCAGCGGCGAAGAATTTCGATGCACTGCACACAATAATTTCCGAACATTCCGGTCACGTAATGTTTTGCAGTGATGACAAGCATCCAAACGATCTGATAGTAAGCCAGATAGACGGGATAGTAAGAAAGGCTTTGAGTAAGGGTTATGACCTATTTAACGTATTGAAATGCGCGTGCATAAACCCGGTACCTCACTATAAACTGGACGTGGGGATGATGAGGGAGGGAGACCCGGCAGACTTTATAGTGATCGACAGTTTGGAGAGTTTTAGGGTGGAGGCGACATATATCGACGGAGTGAAAGTTGCCGAGAAAGGAAGGAGTCTAATACAAAGTGTCAATGCGGAGGAAGTAAATAATTTTAATACGCAAAGAAAGTCAGCGGAAGATTTCAGACTGAAATGCGACTGCAGTGAGATAAGGGTTATAGAGGCAATAGACGGGGAGATAATTACAAACGAGATAACATGCAAGCCAAAGTCAGAAGGCGGTTACCTTGTTTCGGATACGGATAACGACATATTAAAGCTTACAGTTGTTTGCAGGTATACAAACGACGCACCGGTAGTAGCGTTCATTAAAAATTTCGGTCTAAAAAATGGGGCAATTGCATCATGTGTCGCTCATGACTCGCATAATATAATAGCTGTTGGCGTAACGGATGATGATATTGCCCATGCTGTGAATGGTATTATAGATGAAAAGGGAGGAATATCTGTTTCAGCAGACGGTATAACGGAAGTACTGCCTTTACCCGTTGCGGGTATAATGACGACCGATGACGGTTATAAAACTGCCGAGAGATATTCCAAACTCGACTCGCTGGCAAAAGAACTGGGAAGCACGTTATATGCTCCGTTTATGACGCTGTCATTTATGGCATTACCGGTTATCCCGGCTTTAAAATTAAGCGATAAGGGATTATTCGACGTGAGTAGATTCGGATTTACGGATATATGTAAAAGTATAGAAGGATAACCGATGGGAGACAGCAGAGAAAAAGAGTTAGATAACGGTTCTAAAAAGACGAAGGAGATCAGATACTTTCTTGAAGGACCGAAATCTAGAGGCAGTGAGTTACTTTATGCAATAAGGATATTTATAGAGTTCATTAAAGGTTTTAGGGTTTTTCATTTTATTGGTCCTGCGATAACGGTTTTTGGATCGGCAAGATT
Source organism: Ignavibacteriales bacterium (assembly GCA_020635255.1). Classification (NCBI taxonomy): domain Bacteria; kingdom Pseudomonadati; phylum Ignavibacteriota; class Ignavibacteria; order Ignavibacteriales; species Ignavibacteriales bacterium. The sequence continues at coordinate 76,657 of JACKAC010000004.1, read as the reverse complement.
TAAAGAGGATCACAAATATTACAGGCTTGGAAGAAAGATTGGGGGTGAGCTTGCCAATATGGGATTTACAGTGATGACGGGAGGCGGACCTGGTGTGATGGAGGCAGTGAATAGAGGCGCTAAAGAAGCCGGCGGACGTTCTGTGGGATGTAATATAGAGCTTCCCTTCGAGCAACAGCCCAACGCATACATGGATAAGTGGGTCGAGCTGGATTTCTTCTTTGTAAGGAAAGTGATGCTATTAAAATATTCTTACGGGTTCATTGTTTTGCCGGGAGGATTTGGCACACTGGACGAGTTCTTTGAGACGCTGACATTGATACAAACAAAGAAGATAAAGAACTTTCCTGTGGTAGTGATGGGGAAGCGATTTTATAATGATGTACTGGAAGAGATGCATATAATGCTAGAGGAGGGCACGATCTCGAAGGAGGATCTGAATTTGATTTTGTTTACAGATAACGTGGATGAGGCGATGGCTCACATCCACCATTATGCTATCAGACAACACGGACTTAAAAAGAAAATAATAAAACCGTCAAGATTCCTTGGCGAGAAATTTTAAAGAGGAGGAATTCAAAATGAAAAGAAGTTCACTGTTATTCCTTGGAGTGTTATTCACCGCTATAGTAATGTATGGATGTACGGGAGCAGGGGTATCACCCGACTACAAGACTTTTGATCAGCAGATCAAGGAAGAACTCCCAAAAATGGTGTGGTTATTACAGCAGGAGAAGAGGCAGGAGTTTATAGAAGAGTATGCAAGCCCGAAGTGGGTAAGTGATAATGGCGGAGTAGATCGTGTAATGCTGGATTTCACACAGCAAAAGGCAAACGTGCTCATCGAGGTGATGAAGCGCGCGGAAGGCATGGAGCCCACGATCGACAGTAAAAGCTTGCTTATCACTTTCGATGGACCGGCATTCCCGAGGCCGCTGGTATTCCAGAAGATGGTAGGTAAGTGGAGGCTTTTGAATAGCTAGAGGTATTAGTATTAAATTTAAACATTGAATATTTAATAACTTAGCAATGTAACCCTTTTATTAATTAGGTATTGCAAAAGGCTAATTTATAGTTTATATTGATTTGTTAAGCCGAGGGGCAAAGTCACAATTTTGTGGCTTTGCCCCTTTTTTATTTAAAAACCTTAAAAGGGGAGTTTTATTATGAAAACGAATTGGACAATCGAAGGGAACGTTATGCTGAGGCATAGCGATCCTACAATTTCTGCAGGTTTTTCAAGTACCGTGCCTCTAGAGCACGTCGAAGTAAAAGTTTCTGCAAGAGAAAAAGTCATGGGTGTATGGGGTCCCTGGAACAGCTGGGACAAGAAGTTTACCGATTCAAATGGGCATTTTAAAATCAAGAAGGAGAAGGACAAGAGCAACCGCCAATTTAAGGTAGAAGTACAGTTTAAGGATGATACTTTAAAAGTATATCCTGAGAACGATGGATTTATGGATAAAGTCACGGAGGCTGTAACAGATTTTGCCGGTGATGTTTTGGGTATGATCACCCAGATACAGGCTCTGGATGACATAGTAGATAAAACAGAGGATGCGATCGAGCAATTGCTTGAGCAGACGGGAAGGATCGCCTATAACGTGAGATGGTACACAATCCTCAAGGAGGATAAAAACAATAATTCACATTCCGCGGGCACAATAAATCTGGGAAACCTAACCTTTGGAGCCGGGGGTGAGGATCTTGGGAACAGCATAGCAAGGAAGCATGCCCTGGTCTGGTTTGTTTACAAGCAGATATTTAAAACGATGAACACATTTCAAAAAGATGTGAGGTTCCTGGATAAGAAGCCTGTAGCATTGAAATATCCTCATGACAACAATATAATACCTGATAAGGTTGAATCATCATATTCCGATCCGTTTAATCAGGTAATATTCATTATAAGAAATTCGAGAACTGACCATCTCGATGTGGATACAATAATGCATGAGCTAATGCATATCTGGGCATATCAACATTCAAAGAATGAAAGGGGTCTTGCATGGCAACTCATGGTACACGGGGGAACTCACGATGAACTTCAGAAAAAATCTTATGTAGCATTTCACGAAGGGTTTGCAGAATGGGCAAGCAACCGTCTAACAAACATAATATTCGGAACAAATTCCAGCATCTACGGTGAAACAACCGATACGGGACTTCCTTTGAGCAGGGAATTTCTAAGAGGTAAAAGTATAACAAAGGAGAGTGAGATAGATAGATCGGAGTATGGATGGATGTCATTATTTAATATTCTCATGACGTCTGATCTGCACCTGTATGACTTTAACGCTTCAGGCGACAGGGTAACCTTGCTTTCCAATGTATCAATACCTTCGGGTCACATATGTTCATCGCCTGTTCTGAGTTTTGAAGAAGTCCTAGATATATTTAACGAGAATGAGAAAGCAGGCTTAAAGAAGGTATTGAAACGTGAAGATATGAATCTAGATGATTTTCTAAACAGGGCGAAGAAGCTTTATCCGTCAAAAATCTCAACGAGTAAAATAAATGCTATAAAAAAACTTCTTAATCCTGCAGAGACAATAGCCGCAGTAGATGTAATATGTCCTGCGCCAACAGCAATAAAGAAACCACCAACTGACTATAAACCTCCGAGAGATCTACATGAACCTCCTGTAAGCAGAAAGCGATCCAGTAATAAGATAGTCTCTCCAAAAGCAAAGACAAAAGATGTAACCCAAGGGTAAAAAGAGCAGTAAGTAGCTGAAAATATATATATATATATATATTAGCGTTTATCCAGGATAGCAGGCCTGCTTTGAAAGGATTTTTTCATTTGCATATTAATTTTATACAAATTAACTTTGTATTTCAAAGTACTTTCAATAAATCAATATCTAAAATGAATAACAGGGAAGAACACCTAGATACATTATCTGAAATTCGGACGCTAATGGAGAGATCGTCGAGATGTCTTTCGCTCAGCGGAATGTCAGGAATAAGTGCGGGGATAATCGCTATACTGGGAGCGGTTGCTGTCTCGGTTTACCATGGCACAGGTATATTATCGACTGCCTGGGAGAGGACATATGAATCAGGAGTGAAGCTCAATGAAAGTACGACGTTATTTTATATAGGTAACGCCCTGGTCATACTCGTGCTGGCAGTGTCATTGTCGGTATTTTTCACTGTAAGGAAAGCAAGAAAGAACAATCTGAAAGCATGGGACAGCACAACAAAGCGAATGCTTGTTAGTCTTATGATCCCGCTAGGAACGGGCGGTATATTTTGCCTGATACTTCTTATGAACTGGTACACGGCATTGATCGCGCCGTCCATGCTTATATTTTATGGGTTGGCTCTCGTGAATGCGAGCAAGTATGCAATAGGAAACGCTGAATACCTTGGAATCGCTGAGATAGTATTGGGATTGGTATCGATGTTCTATCCTGGATGGGGTTTGCTTTTCTGGATGATAGGATTTGGTGTTCTTCATATCATTTACGGGATATACATGTATCTCAAATATGAGAAATGAAAGATATTATACATAGTTTAAATAAGGTTTTCGAAAGCAGAGTGAGACTTGGAGTCATGTCAATATTGATGGTTAATGAGTGGGTAGACTTTAACACTCTGAAGGAAATGTTAAACCTCACAGACGGAAATTTGGCGAGTCATCTCAGCGCGTTGGAAAAATCCAAATATATTATTATAAAAAAGAAGTTTGTCGGGAAAAAACCAAATACGTCATACGGCGTCACCGACGCCGGGAAGAAGGCATTTGCAGAGCATCTCGACGCCCTTGAAAAGCTTCTGAACATATAAAAATTTTTTTTCATATTCACTTTGCAGTACAAAGTAAAATAATAAAATGAGAAAACCACTATTCAAAAGATTTGGATTATTCTATCTGCCGGTATCGATGGGCGGAGGTATAATTGCGATAATAACTCTGGTATTAATGGTACATGATTTCCTATTTATCGATAGTAAGTCCCACTCAGTGAGTGATACATATTATGGGTTTCTTCCTATCGGAGGAATATACTTTTTGTTTTATGATCTGATAGCTTCAAGAACGTCATTGTGAAGAAATTGAAATTTTACTTCACCATATTCAGTCTTATTGCGGGTATTGTTGTATCAATACCGGTGTCGTCAAGTGGTCATTTAGAGAAAATGGCTTTTGTTGTTATGTACTTACCCTTTTTAACAATAGGTATGGTTATAGCAAATATACAATACACTAAAAAGTTTGCAATAGGACATTATTCTGTTTTCTTTATCCTTTCATCCGTCGGTCAATTTCTATTATTGCCGGTGATGATAATTTTTAGTGCGATCTTTAACACAGCAGCATTTAATCTATTTTACATTATTGTAGCGATCTTATTCTACTTTATTGCGCAAAAGTTTCTTCTTGTTGAAGTTACCTACAGAGCTACTTACATATATGTTATTTGCATTTTAGCGCTTTCGTTTTTAGTGAATACCCAATATGAATATCTATTCTTTATAGGGGGGAGCCTCAGTATAGGACTAATATTTGATCACGCAGTACACCCGGAAATATTCAAAGAGATTTTTAAAATAATTAAACCAAATGCTATGCAACAGCAGAATTCATTAAGCACATTTTCAAACTGGATAAAAACCTCCATCACGTTCAAGATGATCGTGGTTGGGGCGATGGTTATCGTCCTTATTGTTCCGATGATCATGATCTCAGGACTTATTGATGAGAGAGAACAGCTACAGCAGGAAGCCATACGCGATATAGGAAGCAAGTGGGGAGGGAGCCAGTATCTAATCGGACCTATACTTGCCTTGCCCTATAAAGAATTAACAGGCAGTGGAGAAAATAAATCCGAAATTGTAAAAACAGCATATTTTTTGCCGGAGAAACTGAACATCACCGGCACGATCAATCCAGAGACTCTCAACCGCGGAATATATGATGTTACTGTTTATAACGCTAACTTAAATTTTTCAGGGAATTATTCTGCGCCTGACCTGGCTTCGCTAAAGATCGATTCAAGCAATGTCCTCTGGAGTGATGCGTATTTCTGCATCGGTATTTCAGATCTGAAAGGAATAAAGAGGACAGTGGATATGAAGTATGGCGATAAGAATTTTGTTTTTAAGAATGGAATTATTGACGAGAATTTGAAACTTTCCGGTGTGAGTGCCGGGGTTTCAGAAGAGCAGACAGAATTATTGAAAACCGGAGGGGAGTTTAGTTTCGCGATAGACATTAACGGGAGTTCAAATCTAAATTTTGCACCACTCGGGAAGGAAACCGATGTGAACCTTTCTTCTCAGTGGAGTAATCCCGGCTTTGATGGAACGTTCCTCCCGGATAAAAGGGAGATTACCGAAGCCGGATTTAATGCTGAGTGGAAAGTTCTTAATCTCAACAGGGGATTTCCACAGCAGTGGATCGGCGATTCTTTTTCTCCGGCATCGTCCGGTTTCGGAGTGAATCTCTTACAACCGGTCGAACAGTATCAGAAGATATCGCGGTCGGCAAAGTATGCATTCCTGTTTATATTTTTGACATATGTTGTGTTCTTCTTCGTCGAGGTGATAAACAAGACGCGAATACATCCAATCAGGTATTTTCTGGTCGGTTTAGCGCTTATCATATTCTATACTCTATTATTATCTATATCGGAGGTTATAGGATTTGAAATGGCGTACTTGGCAGCGGCTTCGGCAGTTGTAATATTGATAACTTTGTATTCGAAGAACTTCTTGAAGAAATGGATCCTAACTGGCTTTATGTTCCTCATTCTGAGCTTTCTTTATGGATTCCTTTATTTCATTATTCAGCTTCAGGATTATTCACTTCTTGCAGGAAGCATAGGATTATTTATTATACTGGCGATATTGATGTATTTCTCAAGGAAGATAAATTATGAGAATGGTTCTCCAAAAGAAGAACAGGTAGTCACGAATTAAGAGATAATCAATAATTGATTGAACTATTATTTCAAATAGGGTAAATTGTTTTCTAATGATCCTATTAATTTTAAACTTCCTGATTATGTCAGACGGATTGCCGTTTATTGATTCCCTTTGGGATTATAACGACCCTGCGGGGACAGAGAAAAAATTCAAAGAGTTACTACCTGAGGCTGAAGCATCGGGTGACAAAGATTATTATATTCAGCTGCTCACACAGATTGCCAGAACATATGGTTTGCAAAGACAGTTTGATAAGGCACATGAATTGCTGGATCAAGTAGGTGATCTACTTGCTGAAAATGAGAACGTCGATACCGCATGGGTAAGATACTATCTCGAAAGAGGACGCGCTTTCAATTCTGCAGGTGATAAAGAAAAAGCATTGGTGCTTTTTAAGCAGGCTTACGATTATGCCGAAAACACAGGAATGGACTTTTATGCAATAGATGCGGCTCATATGATGGCTATTGCCGAGAACCCGGAAGAATCCCTTAGATGGAGTGATATAGCTATTGGCATGATAGAAAAAACCTCTGATGAAAGAGCTAAAAAATGGGGCGGTCCTCTGTACAATAATACAGGATGGACATACCATGATATGGGTGATTACGAAAAGGCTATGTCATACTTCGAAAAATCTCTTTCCTGGCATAAGGAAAGGAATACAGGTGAAGGTGAGAGGATAGCCCGTTGGACGGTTGCGAGATGTCTGCGGTCTCTGGGCAGGGCTTCCGATGCACTGGATATGCAGATGGAATTATTAAAGGATATAGAACAAAATAATTACAGAAATGATGGGTTTGTATTCGAGGAGATCGGTGAATGTAACCTGGAACTGGGAAGTGAAGATACGGCTTCGGAGTATTTTGCAAAGGCATATGAACTTCTTTCTCAGGATGAATGGCTTCAGGCAAATGAGAAAGATCGCCTGGATAGGATGAAAAAGCTAGGAAAAGTGCCTGATTAATGCTTTTTCAGGGTCATAATAGACTGATATTTGTCACATATATTGCTAAATTCAAATAATGAAGAGTTCTTCACTCTTCATTATTTTTATATATGGATGAATGTTATTAAAAAAGATTAATTCATACATAGGATCCAGGATAACCACTGCGCAGACCCTAATATTGGGGTATTTTCTTTTTATACTTTTCGGGAGTTTCCTGCTGATGCTCCCTATCTCTATAGATAGTGATGAAACCCTCTCTTTTGTAGATTCCATATTCACCACCACATCAGCAATATCCGGAACAGGTCTGATAGTAGAGGATACGGGGACATATTTCTCGCTATTTGGGCAGGCAGTGATACTGATCCTGATACAGGTAGGAAATGTTGGTTATATGATATTTTTTGCACTGGCTGTTGTGATATTTAGTGGTAGGTTATCTCTATTTAACAAGCTGATTTTAAAAGAATCCATAAGCCACTCAAAGCTCGAACTAAAGCAATTCGTTTTTAAAGTTATTAAGTACACACTTGTAATCGAAGCAGTAGCGGCGGCAATGCTGGTAATTTACTGGATGGAAGATATGACATTCGGGGAGTCGCTCAGGCAGGGTATATTTCACTCTGTCTCTGCATTCTGTACAGCAGGATTTTCGTTAAATAGTGATAATCTTATGGGCTACAGGAATGATTATTTTGTAAACGCGGTAATAATCGCGGCATCGTATGCGGGGTGTATAGGATTTTTCGTAGTGTATGATCTCTCCTCATTTACAAAATCATCATTCAAAAAGATACGGTACAGACTATCAACGCACTCCCGGCTTGTATTATGGGTCTCACTCAGCATAATAGTAATAGGAACAGTGCTGATTTATTTTGTAGAGAATATCATTAGCCATACGGGTGAAGCAAGTACATTGCTGGAATCATTTTTTCAGTCAGCATCAGCCAGTACGTCTGTTGGATTTAATACGGTCGATATTTCAAAACTTGAGAGATCATCATTATTGGGTATAGTCATTGAAATGTTTATAGGTGCTTCACCAAGCGGAACAGGTGGTGGCATTAAGACAACTGTCTTTTTGATCATGTGTCTCTCGCTATTTACTTTTATAAGAGACAGGAAAAATGTAAACGTAATGAGCAGATCCATCCATCCCGCTACAATCGCTCGAGCATTTTCGATTAGTCTCTTAGCGCTTTTCTGGCTGTTATTTACAACAATGTTTTTAAATATTACGGAGGAACAGCAGTTTCTTTCACTGCTTTTTGAGGCATCCTCGGCACTGGGAAATAACGGGCTCTCGACAGGGATAACCGCTTCTATGTCTACCCCCGGTAAAATTATTTTGTCTCTAACTATGTTAATTGGCAGGGTAGGACCTCTTATTGTAGGATACACACTGCTTGGAAGACAAAAAGCCGTAAATTATTCATACCCCGAAGGGAACATATTAATAGTATAATAAATACAATAGTATGAAACAGTTCGTCGTAATCGGTCTCGGCCGTTTTGGTTCAAATCTCGCAACCACTCTTTATAAGCTGGGCAACCAAGTACTTGCATTGGATCAGGACAAGCAAAGAGTGGAAAAAATTAAGGATAGTGTCACGGAAGCTATCATTGCAAATGCAAAGGATGTCGAAACTTTATCTGAGTTTATAGATAAGGACATAGATACAGTGATACTTGCTACAGGTACGGATATTGAAATGAGCGTGCTGTCGGTACTCTATCTAAAGCAGATCGGAGTAAAGCACATTATTGCGAAAGCGAAGAATGATGATCACGGTAAGATATTAAAATCTCTCGGAGTTGAAGAGGTTATTTTTCCGGAAAGGGACATTGCCGAGAGACTCGCGGAGCGATTGAACATGTCGAGCCTTATTGCTCATATACCGCTTGCTCCAGAATATAGTATTGTAGAGATTGCTACACCTGAAAAATTCTTTGGCAAGTCGCTTGAGGAGCTGGACATTAGGAATAAATACGGCATTACAGTGGTCGGTATCAAGGATGTGCTTATGGATACGATCGATATCTCTCCAAAGCCTGACAAAAAGCTTCCTCCAGATTCAGCAATGATACTTGTATGTAAAACAGACGAGATAGAAGATCTGACTTTTGAGTAAATGTATATAAGGATATGGGACGGTATATTGTAATATTATTTTTTATGGCTTCCAATATATATGGACAGAAGCTCCTTCCTCCCGTGAATGGTGTATATCATTCAGCTTTTCCGGATATGGGACCGACGGAGGACGTTGTTTCAATTAAGAACGTGCAGGAGTTTGAGATCCTTACGGGGAAGGATATTATGTGGGCATATTTTTCCGATAATTGGTTCGACGGAATTAATTTTCCTTACGGGGAAGCAGATGCAATAAGAAAAGCCGGATCTATTCCATTTATCAGGATGATGCCGAGAAGTGACTGGACTGAGGGTAGGCAGGATCCAGTATACTCTTTGCAAAATATCATAGACGGTAAATTTGATACTGAGCTAAGGCAGTACGCTCAGGATGCAAAAAAATTCAGTACGCCATTGTTGATCGAGTTTGGTACGGAAATGAACGGTGACTGGTTTCCATGGAGCGGAACATATAACGAAGGTCCTATAGTATTTCGTGATGCGTACAGACACATTATAGATATTTTTAATCAGGAGGGTGCGAATAATGTAACATGGTTTTTTCATGTTAACGATTACCCTGCTCCTTCCAGGGAAGGAAATAGTTTGAAAGCATACTACCCGGGAGATGATTATATAGACTGGATAGGAGTGAGCATCTACGGGGCGCAGGAGCCGGGTGAGCAGTATGTACAGTTTAGCGATGTTCTCGATGATGTGATAGCTGAACTATCGGACCTATCTCCGAATAAACCATTGGCAATACTTGAGTTTGGGGCGGTGGATGAGCCGGGTACAAATAACCAATCAGAATGGGTAAGAAATGCTTTAAACTACATAACCTCTGACAAATATCCCCGTATAAAAGCTATAAGCTACTGGCATTCTAAATGGAGCAATGATAACGGAAGCGTTTCCGACATGAGGCTTGATGCGTCTTCAGAAACGTTACAGATTTATACGGACATAGTTTCTTCCGACTTTTTCATTACAAAACCCTCTTTTTCAAAATAATTTTTCATAAGTCATGATCCTAAAAGGATATCCTGACTATAGTAAGCCCGGATTTAATAAAAATGCGCCATGCCCGGTGCAGGTCTGGCCTAATATGATAATTCATAACAAGGCTAAGAAGGCAGATTTTCCGGAGCATAAGGGTCCGCTTACGATCAAGTGTCCGCTAAAAGGAAAAGAGACTTTCATTACCCCGGAGAGAAAGTTTATTGTGGATAATACCAGTTACTTAATATTGAATGACGGACAGACTTACTCATGTTTTATCAACTCAAAAGAAGATGTCGAGGTAATTTCGGTTTTCTTCAGACCGCAGTTCGCGGAAGGTGTATTGACCAGTTTGATAAATTCCAGCGACAAGCTTCTTGAGTTAGATCACATCGAATCCGACCAGCCGGTTTTCTTTTTGGAAAAACTTTACAAGCAGGACAGGTATATAACGCCATTTATAATGAAGTTCCGGCTCGCATCGGAAAATAATTTTGATGACGAGCAATGGATAGAAGAAGAGTTTTATCTTCTACTCGAGAACATGCTCAAGGTTCACAGGAATCTAGGCAAGACCATAAAGAAACTTCCCTCGGTAAAGAAGTCAACGAAGATAGAGATATACAGGCGTCTTGATATTGCTAAAGAATACATAGACTGCAATCTTGGAAATGATATAAAGATCGAGGACATGGCACGGGAAGCCTGTCTCTCTACATATCATTTCATTCGTTTATTCAAAGCGGTATATGAGATAACTCCTCACAGGTATCTCTCAAAGATGAGGCTGGATAAAGCCATGAACCTGTTATTGCGAGGTGACATGTCCATCACTGATGTGTGTTTCGATGTTGGGTTTAAGAGTTTAAGCTCATTTAGCTGGTTGTTTAAACAGAAGTATGGGCTCTATCCGGAAGAGACAAAGAACTCCTACCAATACTTCCTGACAAAATTAGCAATATTAAAGAAGTAGAATACATCGCAATCGCTTAATTTAAGTCTCCATTTTTAAACTCAAAAAAATTCATTCGTATGTCAAATTCGATCAATTGGTTTGCAATTCCAGTCTCCGATTTCAAAAGGGCAGTAGATTTTTACAATGCTTTATTCGATGGAGGCATGCAGCAAATGCAAATGCAAGGCAGAGACCTTGCATTTTTCCCGGCTGAACGTGGCTCTGTGAGCGGGCATCTTTTTCAGGCTGACGGGTATGAACCTTCGGACAAAGGTCCTTTGCTTTACCTGAACGGCGGCGATGATCTGCAGATAATGTTAGACAAAGTAGAAGGAGCCGGTGGTAAGATAGTCGCTCCAAAAAGGCAGGTAACTCCCGAAATAGGTTATGTGGCGGAATTCATCGATACCGAGGGAAACAAAGTAGCACTTCATTCACCAAATTAACATTAATCCAAAATTCTAAAAATAGGGAAGGAAACACAAATGCCAAATTCAATTAACTGGTTCGAGATACCGGTAACGGATTTCGAGAGAGCAAAGAAATTTTACGGACACATTACGGGAAACGAACTCCACCAGGAGCAGATGGGACCGTTTACAATGGGATTCCTCGGCGGCGGCGAAAGCGGCGTGCACGGGGCGATCGTAGCCGGTGAAGGGTACGAGCCCAGCGCTAACGGTGCGCTGATATATCTGAACGGCGGTGACGATCTATCCGGGATGCTGGCTAAAGTAGAGGAAGCCGGAGGTTCCGTGGTAGTACCCAAAACCGAAATAACCCCGGAGATAGGTTTTTTCGCAATATTCATGGACAGCGAAGGAAACAAAGTTGCTATGCACTCACCGAAATAATTTTCTGTGTATCATTTAAAAAGCTTCGGAGATCATCTCCGGAGCTTTTTTTGTTATAACTAAATCATCTATTTTTCGTTAAAATCTTGTAGATAAACGGCAATCTCCTTTATTGCTATGGTTTTTGCATTTTAATTGTAGTCTAATTTTATAATCTTTAGCGTTTGGGAGTGTTTGTAAGTAAAACCACTTAAAAAATTGTGGTAAAAACAAACATTAAAAAAAATGAGCAACGAAGAAAAAAAAGCTCTTGAATCGGAATTAAATGAAATATTCAATGAGTCCGAAAAGCTCAGAAAGAGAAGATTAGAGCTTTTATCAAAACTGGGAGAAAAAGAAATAGATACCGAATATAATTTTATTACCAGTGACGGATCGAAGAAGTCGCTAGCAGAGCTATTTGGTGACCAGAAATATTTATTTACTATCCACAATATGGGCAAACATTGTTCCTATTGTACGATGTGGGCGGATGGTTTTAACGATACTTATAAGTACATTCAGAAGAAGGGGGCATTTGTGTTGATCTCCCCCGATGATCATGATACACAAAAGGAATTTGCAGATTCAAGAGGGTGGACATTTATGACTGCTACCCCGGACAATAATGAGTTCATAAGAGACATGGGATATTCAATGGAACAGGACGGCGAAACATATTATCTTCCCGGGCTTTCAGTATTTGAGAAATCCAATGACGGGAAGATAAAGAGGGTTACAAAGGAATGGTTTGGACCATCGGATTATTACTGCAATGTATGGCACTTTTACGATCTTCTACCTGAGGAAAATATAACTATCACTTCATAACGAAAATAATATTTTATGGAAATGGGTGAGCTTGAATTAATAGTTGAGAAAGAGATAAAATCAACACCTGCTAATATATACAATTCTCTTACAGATCCGCTTATATTATCCAAGTGGTTTACTACTAATGCAAAGGGCGACCTAAGTATTGGAGGAAAATACCTGAATGATGATGGTGACTGTGGTGAATATATAGAGCTTAAGCCATTTGAAAAAATACGCTTTACATGGGAAAATCCGGAACATTGCCCGGGCACGGAAGTAATGATCGAAATAATTTCACTTACCTACGACATAACCAAAGTCAGAATTACTCACTCAAAAATTGAAACCGAAGAAGGTATTGAGCAAATGAGGGAAGGATGGACATGGACCCTCGATAACCTGAAGCAGTTTCTCGAAATAGGTGTGCCGATCACTTTCGAGAAATGGAAAAGACAGCGCAGTAATTAATTTAAAAATATTTTAATGGAAAACCCGGTAGCAAAACATCTTATGATGCAGTGGGAATGGATGTTGAACTGGGTTAATGGTCCGTTAGGTTCACTTTCCGACGAAGACCTGCTCAATACTATAACCGAAAGCGGAAATTCGGGTATATGGATACTGGGACACCTGGTGATAAGCGATGATGATTTTTCTTTATATATGGGCAAGGGAGATTTTATTTATCCCGGGTACAGGGAGTATTTCGCGTCCGGAAGCGTACAGAGACCGGTTAATGATTATCCCCCGGTAAAGGAACTTCGTGAAGCGTGGATTAATGTTTGCGAGAAAAACAGGACAATTTATTTGTCCCTTACGGACGAGGAACTCGAACAGCCACACGCTCGTATTAATGTAGAAGGTGAGGATTTTGTGAAAACAAAAGCCGAAGTTGCCGGAGTATGGCAGTTTCACCAGGTTTATCATGCAGGACAGCTTGGCGTACTGCTTTCAAAAATAAGAAAACAAAAATCCTTATAATATGAAGCTATATAAAATTGCATTCTTGAAAATCTTCTTTCTAACTTTAGCAGGACCATCTATGGCACAGGACATTACAGATCTTTCTCAATTTGAATTTATGCTAGGTGACTGGGGTGCGGAATTTCCCCAGGGCGCGTTTTATGAATCATGGACAAAGGAATCGGACACAAAGTTCACAGGTGAAGCATATAAAGTGTTTGGAGGTGACTCATCGCTTTCGGAAATACTTACACTGGAGGTTATTTATGACGGCTATCATAACGGGGTTTATTATATTGCGCAACCAGTATTACAGGACACGACATATTTTCAATTTGTTGCAGGAACAAATGAAGATGCAGAATTTCAAAATCCGGAGCATGATTTTCCGCAGAGAATAGCTTACAGGAAGGTTAGTGATGATGAACTATTTGTTGTAGTAGATAATCTCGACCAGACTACGGATAAACAGCTGGTATTTAATTTTAAAAGAAGGAAGAAATGATAAATCCTCCGTTTTACGATTTATATATAGACCTGGTGAGAGATAATGATATATTATTTACTCTCGATGAACAGATGAATTTTACATACGCTTTCCTTGCTACAATACCGGAGAATAAAGCTAATTACTCATATGCTGAAGGGAAGTGGACGATCAAGGAAATAATAGGGCATTTAATAGATGCCGAGAGAGTTTTTGTGTACAGGGCAACAAGATTCGCAAGGAAGGATAAGACAGATCTCCCCGGGTTTGAGGAGAATGACTATGTAGAAAATGCTAACTTTTCTTCGCGTACTCTCAAGGATCTTGCCGAGGAGTTATTACTGTTGAGGAAATCAAACATGTATTTATTTAACAGCTTTACGGATGAAATCATGAAACGGACGGGAACAGCCAACGGTGGTGAGATTTCTGTAGAGGCGATACTTTATATTATTGCCGGGCACCAAAAGCACCATTTGAAAGTCATAAACGATAGGTATTTGAACTGATTAAAGAGTACAAATGAAATGCTGTGTAAGCCTATTTTCTTTCCTTGTATTCATCTCTGTAATATTGAATCAAATTAATTATATCATAATGAAAAAAATATTAGTTGGAATTTCCCTTTTTTTATCATCATATAATGTCTTTGGGCAGTTCAATCCTGACGACATGATAATAACAACCAGGCTGAGCGAAACATTTTACGATAAGAATGGTGACGTATTGACCGGGAAAGGTGTAATAATAGGTGATGTGGATTCCGGTGTGGATGTATTTCACCCAATGTTCTTCTTTGCCGACGGTGGAGACTATAACTGGATAGACGTCAATGGAGACGGTAAGTTTGTTCCGGGTGAGGATGCGGTGGATCTGGATAATGACGGTATTGCCAGTGATAATGAGATATTGAGATATATAGAGATGAATGACCAGACATATGGTATGATAGGCTCTAACAGCAGGAAATTTGAGGCAAATTTTGATTTCCTCTATAATGATGCAAATAATAATAAAAAGAGAGATTTCGGTCCAAAAGCCGGGTTTACCGAGCAGGATCCCACATACGGGGAATTGCTCTTTATAGTGAGAGATGACGATGGTAACAACACCCTATCGGTAGGTGAGAAAATTACTGCTTTACATACCTCTAAGGTTAGAGCAGTCCGTGAAAAGGATGGTACTATCCGCAGACGCGGTGTGGACCTGATCTATACAGAACCTGATTCGATTGGGCATGGTACGGGGGTTGCCGGTATTATAATGGGTGGTACATATGGTGTGCAGAAGCTTCACGGAATCGCCCCGAACGCTGAGATGATATTTGCTAATATAAAGTATGACTATACACCAAGATTTGTTAGGAATTTCCCGGAACTGGTTGGCTTCATGGCTGAAGAAAATCCGGATATACTGCTTTTTGAAGATGGTGAGTGGTGTTGGGAATTCATGGACGGATCCACAGAAGAGGAGCGGTTGACTACCCAGATGGCTCTTAATGGCACTATAGTGGTTGGGGGGGCAGGTAATCTTGCAGACGGGAAAATGCATATTTATGATAAACTACAGTCTGGAGATAAGAGGACATATGTAGTAGAATGCCCCTCTCGCGCCGAGGGTAAGGTAAATGACGGTGTATTTCCGTCTATTTTGTGGCGTGATCCGAATGTTTACCCGGTAATCACGATAGAAACCCCGGATGGTAAGGAAAGTGATGAATTAAGGGACGGCTCAGGCTTTATTAGGGTTGGAGATTACAATATATTCTATTCGAGGGATGTATCATCGAAGGGTACAGCAATGTTCAGATTTGGCTTTTCGGAGAAAGATTCCGGAAGCGTAAAGGGTGACTGGAAGATAAATGTGAGTACGGATAAGGAGTTGGAGCTACAGGGGTATGTTGTTGATGTCTCCCAGGGCTGGGATGGAAATTCGCACTGGAAATCCAATAAAATTTCAGAGGTATATACGGTTACATTCCCTTCTACGGCGGACAGCCTTATTTCTACTGGTGCTTATACGGTTAATTTCCCCTTCTACCCGGGCGATGAGATCGGTAAACTTTGCAGTTACAGCGGAAGAGGACCCCTTATCAATGGACGGCTGGGGGTCGATATCGTGGCTCCGGGGCATACTACATTCTCTACTGCGACTAATTACAGCTACCAGATATTTAGCGGAACCAGTTCAGCCGCTCCACACGTGGTAGGAACAGCGGCATTACTTCTTCAATATGATAATACATTGGATAACCCAAGATTCAAACAACTTATCTACAGCTCAGCTTCAAAAGACAGGTTTACCGGGGATGACCTTCCAAATAATAAATGGGGATATGGTAAGCTGAATATTGAAGGCGCAATAAGAACATTGATCGAACAAAATAAATAATTTGATAATGAAGATATTCACGGTAGATGCTTTCACTGATAAACTTTTCTCCGGCAATCCAGCCGGAGTTTGTATTTTAGATGATGATATGCCTGAAAATATTATGCTCTCTATTGCTGCAGAAATGAACCTCTCTGAGACTGCCTTTGTAAAAAAGATTGATGAAGGATTTAGTTTAAAATGGTTTACACCGAAAGTTGAAGTGCAATTATGCGGGCATGCAACGCTTGCAACTGCTCATATACTTTGGGAGCAGGGAATGTTATCACAAAATGAGGAAGCACGGTTCCATACATTAAGCGGTTTGCTCTCTGTTACAAATGAGAATGGTGAATACGAAATGAACTTCCCTGCTTACACTGTAAAAGACGTGTCTCCGAATGAAAAACTTATCGAAGCTCTTAAGGTAACGCCAGTAAATTTTGCTGAGGCGGAATATCATTACATTTGCGAACTGGAATCTGAAGAACAATTAAGAAATGTTTCCCCATCCTTGGAAACCCTTATGGGGCTTGAGAAATTCGGGATTATCATTACAGCTAAGTCAAGCGGTAACGGATATGATTTTGTGTCCCGATTCTTTGCACCGTCAAAGGGAGTTAATGAAGATCCTGTTACTGGCTCCGCGCACTGCTCACTAGGTCCTTATTGGATGCAAAAGACCGGTCGTGATTACTTCACTGCATATCAAGCATCACAAAGAGGCGGTGTTGTAAAAATAAAAATGAACGACAGCCGTGTCCTCTTAAAAGGAAGAGCAGTTACTTTTCTTAGAGGCGACATCTCCTTATAAAATTTTTTTGTACATCAATTTCTTTTTTTAACAAGAGAAAAAAATTTCACTTGCAGAAAAAATACTTTGTATTAATAAATTAAATTTTTTAAATTTGTAGAAGGTTCTTTACAAACCAATTAAAGGAGACAAAACATGGCTAAGACCAAAAGGAAAGCTGCCAAGAAAAAAGCTGCAAGGAAGCCTGCCAGGAAAAAAGCGGCAAGGAAACCTGCAAGGAGAAAAGCAGCTAAGAGGCCTGCCAGAAAAAAAGCACCTGCAAGAAGAAAGAAAGCTCCTGCTAGAAGAAAGAAGGCTGCTAAGAAAAAAGCAACCGGTATGGCAGGGATGACTGTTGATCAACTTCTTAGACTTGCTAAGAGGAAAAAAATCAGCGGACGTCACAAAATGAAAAAGGCTCAACTCATCAGGGCTTTGCAGCGCGCAAAGTAATATGGTCTGAAGTCTAGTTTTAAAAAAAGCGATGGGTATTATCCCGTCGCTTTTTTTGTTAAAACACCCTGTTTATAAGGCCTTTCAGGCTTAGCTGTTTGGAGTATCTCAAGTTTACTCTCTACCCACTTTATAATGTTGAAATAATATCCAACATTTTTATTTAGTGCACTCTGTTGAAGTTCTTCCAGCTCAGTTTTTATATCATTTTGTTTATCCGATACATTATGTCCATGGGTTAGCACTAACTTATTGACAAGGCTTAAAGTTTTTAACTCATCATTGTATTGTTCTGTATCATGGCGAAGCATTTTTTTCATAGAATCGATAAGATATTCGGCAAGTGATATGTTGCCTAGTTCGTAATGCAGTGCTATGTTTAATAATTTAGAGTTGATATATATGTCATGTCGGTATTTTATGACAGGATGTGAAAGGACGTCGTTATTTTTTGTAAGTGCAATATCGAAATTACTTTTATAAAAATAGTATTTTGCGATCATAAACATACTTTCCAGTTCCATATCTTTGTCGAGCTTACCTTTGTGCTTAACAAGCTTTTGTTCCACTCTTTCGATTACGTTTTCCCCGTTCTTTAAAAAATTATTCTGCATGATATGTCTCAAGTCGATGTAATCCGAGATTATTTTTCTTTCTATTACTTCGTTAGAGTTGTTTGAAATAAGAAACTTTTGCAGATGATTTTTAAACTCATTTGTGTTGTTCATTTCAATGGTAAGTTCAGCAAGTGCAAACAGCGTCTCTTTTCTAACGTTTACTATATCATCCAAAAAGGGTTTAGGGTTGGATTCTATACATTCGAGCCTTTCCCGGCAGGATTCATACCGCTTTTGTTCATCTCCTTTAATAGAGTAAAGTACATATCTTATATGGTGAAAGTATTCTCTGGCTTGAGAGGAGAGAGCATTTTTTTCGTTGCTGAGGAGCCTATGCTTTAATATTTTATCAGCTTGTTTTATGTTTTCGATCTTCCCGCTAATTCCAGCTTTTCTTCTTAGTCTCTTTGAATTGTAAAACAATTTTGAATACTCTCCGAGATTTGCAATCTTTTTTAGGATAACCTTTTCCTCGATGTATAACTGTTCCTGATCAATTATTCTAAATTTCCGGGTTTCACTGATCAGTCTTTGAAGTCGGAGAATCTCTAAGTGAATATAAAATTTTTCATATTCAATAGCCTTTTGCTTGTATTTCACAAGCATTTTAAAATATTGAGGATATAATGCCTTATCAAATAGAATCCTCAGTTTGATCACCATTTCTGTTAGTCGTGTCTCGGATGAGTTTACACGGTTATAGGAGATAAGTGAATTCAGTATACTATTATAGAGATAATTCTTTGTGAAAGTTAACTGGTTTACAAATTTCTCATTACTGAACTTTTCTTTTATTACTTTTTCATTATAACTGTCCTGTGATTCGATCTCATCGAATAATTTCAGAAAGTTGGAATTTTTCCTGCCTGAGAAGCTAAGCTTGAAATACCTCTTTTCAGACTTATCCATACTCTTTATCAGATTGAATAACTCAGTTGATGGGTTCATAGAATACTATGCTAATTTGTGTTGTACTATAATAATTCGTCTAATAAGATGGAAAAGTTTCAAATAGAAACCTATGAATAGTACTGAAAATTCTTTTGATGTCGGGTACTTAGCAAATAGATTTGTATAAGGAGTATTGTTCTAAAAATAAATTTTAACAAATGAGACACTTATTATTAATTATTTCATTTCTTTTGCCTTTTTTGGCAAACTCGCAGACATTCACCAAGATTACCTCCGGAGTTGAAGTCACGGACGGTGGTGATTCACGAGCGGTAACGTGGATAGATTATGATGGGGATGGGTACCTCGATCTGTATGTGACCAACGGACCCTCCGCAGGTCAGAATAATTTTCTATATCATAATAACGGGGATGGGACATTTACTAAGATTACAGGTCAGCCCCTGGTAAATGATAACGGGAAATCTGATGGCGCTTCCTGGGGAGACTATAATAATGACGGGAATCCGGACGTATGTGTGGTAAACTGGTACGGGCAGAATAATTTACTTTATAGAAATGACGGCTCAGGGACATTCACATTTATGAATACAAGTATAGTCTCTACTGACGGCGGTTTCTCCGAAACCTGCTCTTGGGGAGATTATGATAATGATAGTGACCTTGACCTGTATGTAACGAACAGCGACCCTCCATTCAATAACTATCTCTATATGAATAATGGAAGCGGTGATTTCATCAAGATCGATACGGGCATAGCAGTATCCGAAACGTTCACTTCCCGCGGTATTACCTGGATAGATTACGATAATGATGGTGATCAGGATATTTTTGTTTGTAATGAGAATAATCAGAAGAATAATCTATATGAAAATATGGGAAGCGGTTATTTTGTAAAAATAACCGCCGGTGATATCGTAAATGATGTTGCCAGCTCATGGACCGGGAGCTGGGGAGATATTGATAATGACGGCGATATGGATCTATTCGTCGGAAACTGGGGACAATCTGATAATTTATATATCAATAACGGCGATAAGACATTCGCAAAGGTTACTACTGGTCCTGTTGTTCAGACTGCAGACAGATCTTCGACAAGTTCATGGATAG
This sequence comes from Ignavibacteriales bacterium, assembly GCA_020635255.1. NCBI lineage: Bacteria > Pseudomonadati > Ignavibacteriota > Ignavibacteria > Ignavibacteriales > Ignavibacteriales bacterium. Next base: position 56,317 of record JACKAC010000004.1, on the reverse strand, counting down.
ACTATGATAATGATGGTGACCTCGATCTATTTGTAACTACGTCATATGGCGCATCGGCATTAAAAAATCTTCTCTATAAAAATTTATTGATAGAAAACGGTAGTCTTTCGTTTGAAAAGATTGTTGATGGTGATCTTGTTAATGACCTTGGCTGGACATACGGACACAGCTGGGGTGATTATGATAAAGACGGTGACCTGGATATGTTCGGCGCCAGGGTATCGGGAGCCGGCAGTCAGAATAACGTATTATTCAGAAATGATGACACAAGCAGTAATAAATGGGTGAGTATAAAATGTAAAGGTACGACATCCAACAGGTCCGGTATTGGAGCGGTTATAAAAGTGAGATCTGTAATTAATGGTAATGCAGTTTACCAGGTGAGGACGGTTATGGGACAGGATGGTTATTGCAGTCAGAATCTAGAACAGCACATTGGTCTTGGTAACTCAAACTCTATTGATTCCGTGATAATTATGTGGCCTTCCGGAACGATTGACCGTTACGGGAATACGGAGGTGAATAAATTTTATGAGGCTGTAGAAGGTCAAAGCCTCTCTGTCGGTGTGAGCCAGCTGGGAACGGAGATTCCTCAAAAATATTCACTTTATCAAAATTACCCTAACCCATTTAATCCTGTTACGAAAATAAATTATGACGTTGCAAGATCCGGGTACGTGGAGTTGAAAGTATTTGATATTGCCGGGCGGGAGATTGCATCGCTCGTAAATGGAAATTATTCTCCCGGGATGTATTCAGTTGATTTTGATGCCACCGCTTTCTCGAGCGGAGTGTACTTTTATACACTTAGATCGGAAAGTTTTACCGAAAGCAGAAAGATGATGTTAGTAAAATAGTTTAAAAAAGGCGGCTTATGCCGCCTTAACTTTTTATCCCTCCTTTGCGTATCATTTCCTAAATGAAGCATCCACTCTTAATAATTTTATCTCTATTTTTATTCATCCCTCAAATTAATGCTAGGATAATACTTTGACTAAATGGAACATAAAACCGTCCTTTAAATTTGATGTGCTGTGTCTGTTGAATACACACACCGGTGACGAATATTATCTTAAATATTAATGAAAGATGACGGTTATCCTCTCAATGGAAAAACTTTTCAAACATACTTTATTGAAAATGTAAACAACGGACGTTATTAAACGGTAACATTGAAAAAATTTATAACGATTTTTACACGGAATGAAAACTTTTTAAAATTTTTTCTGTAGACAAGTTGAATTTTAGTTTTATACTGAATATATTTGTATATCTTTAAACCACTAAACTAATTTGATGAGGAGTTGATCCAAATAAAATGATCAGAAATCAATTAAAATATACGGCGAAATCCGTCATTGGATTTATCCCTGTGCTTACCGGGGATCAATACGCCCATCCGTGGTTTAGAGATATCTCTTTAAACTTGAAAGGAGTACAAAAGAGATAAGTCACTAAGAACAAAGAGTTTCAAAAACCGCGGATACTTGAAAGTGTTCGCGGTTTTTTTTTGGAAAAGTTTTAATCTTATAGCAATGAATAATATAAAAAGTCTTTTTAGAATATTAGGAAAGTGGAAGTATTACTACCTGCTTGCTGGTTTTCTCCTGATAATATCTACGTTTATCAGAATGCTGGAGCCAAGGGTCCTGCAGATAGCGATAGATAAGATAATTTCTTTCTTCCAGAGCGGTAATGCGGAAGTTTTGAAATCTAATGACATAATTACAAATATGTTCTATTCGGTATTACCGGAGCTGAAGATCGAGAACTTCCATCTTATACTTATCGACCTGGGAATTATATTCCTGGTGATATCACTTTTCAGGGGTATGTTCTCTTTCTCATCGAGTGCGATCACATCCGGTTCGACTGAAAAGGCAATTAAAAAGCTCCGGGATAAACTGTTCTCGCACATACAGGCGCTCCCTCTCGCATATCATTCGAAAACACCAACGGGTGAATTGATTCAGAGGTGTACCGGTGATGTCGAGACGGTGAGGAAGTTCGCTTCGACACAGGTAGTCGATATGATCAGGATGCTTGCGATATTTGGTACATCATTCTTTATGATGATGACAATATTGCCGGCGTATGCGTTCATTGCTATATCGCTGGTCCCGTTAATAATTATAGGCTCGATCATCTTTTTCAAAAAAGAAAGCGAGATATGGGACAGGCACGAGAAGGAGCAGGATAAGCTCTCGATACTCGTTCAGGAAAATCTCTCTGGTATTCGTGTAGTGAAAGCATTTGCTAAGGAAGATTACGAGATAGAGAAATTTACTGCCCAGAACGCAGCTAAGAGGGAATGGGGCATCAGGCTCACAAAAGTTCACTCGCTCTTCTGGCCGATATCCGACACGATAGTGTACACGCAGGTAGCGGTTTCTGTGCTGGCAGGCGGATACTTTACGCTCAGCGGGCAGATTACACCCGGGGAACTAGCGGCGTTCTACTCTTACTCGATGTTCGTGATATGGCCTGTGAGGCGTATCGGACAACTCGTGAGCGAGATGGGTATGACCACTGTTGCGATGAAGAGGATGTTCTCAATTCTCGATACACAGGCTGAAGATTATACCGGTAAGATAAACGAAGGTGATAATGTAAAGGGAGAGATCGAATTCAAAGACGTTGTTTTCAGATACGAAGGTGACAAAGAAGATCACGTTCTCAATGGAATAAGTTTCAAGGTGAAGCCCGGCGAAAAGATCGCGCTTCTTGGTCCAACAGGGGCAGGTAAGTCAACGATAATTTCTCTCCTTATGAGGTTCTTCGAACCTACTAAGGGTGAAATTACTCTCGACGGTGTAAAGCTCGATCATTATTCGAAGGAGTTTCTCCGTAAAAGAATGGGCGTAGTATTGCAAAAACCGTTCCTGTTTTCCACTACGCTTAAGGAAAACATCGCTTACGGTGTTCCTGAGACTCACGTGGATGAAGTCATTGAGGCGGCAAAGGACGCGAGCATTCACGACATTATCACCGATATTTTCCCGCAGTCATACGAGACTGTAGTTGGTGAGAAAGGTGTGACGCTCTCCGGAGGACAAAAGCAGAGGGTCACTATTGCACGAACACTGCTGAAGAACCCGGACATCTTTATACTGGATGACTCGACGTCATCTGTCGATACGGAGACAGAGTTCGAGATACAGAAAGCCCTGCGCAAGTCGATGAAAGGAAAGACGACCTTCGTCATTGCGCACAGGATAACTTCCATCCAGGATTGCGACAGGATAATAGTTCTCGATAAAGGTAAGATAGTCGATATGGGTACGCACGATGAATTGATCGCCAGAGATGGATTCTATAAAAAGATATTCGATATTCAGGTATCCGTCGAAGACGAGATACGCAGCGAAACGGAAGCGTTTCAATAAGAAATGAAACCAGAGGTTTCAATAATAAACAAAACAATGACTTTAATTATATATCAAAATGTCAAAACTAAAGGAAAAGAGCTACAAAAGTAAGGGAGCGCTCCTCCCTTTCATGAAACGGCTCATTAAATATAGCTGGAAATACAAGCGCTGGGTCATCGGGTTTATCGTATTCGTCAGTGTGGTGGCGGGGGCTGAAGCCCTTCTGCCCATCACATGGAAGAACTTCCTCGATAATGTGGTTGTGCCTTCGGTTGGGGAATATAGAAATTCCCTCGCAACCGGTCAGCCATATGAACCGGATATGTCGGCAGTATGGAATTACTTCTGGATATTCCTGGGTATTGGGCTTGTTATTGCGACCGGTGTGTACTGCTTTATTGTATTTGCGGGAAAGATACAGGAATACGTGATGTATGACCTGCGCCAGCAGTTATTCGAAAAACTGCAGGAGCTGTCTTTCTCATATTACGATAAAGCCGCGCTCGGATGGCTTCTCTCGCGAATAACTTCCGACTCCAATAAGGTGACGGAGTTAATCTCGTGGGGTATGATTGAGTTCATCTGGGGCACGGGAATGATAATATTCTCTGCGACCGCTATGCTCATCTTTAACTGGAAGCTTGCGCTCATTGTGCTCGTAACCATCCCGGTGCTTATGTTCGTTTCGTTAAAGATTCGCATGCTCATTCTGCGTTTCTCACGTGAAGCACGCAGGTACAATAGCGAGATAACGGCAACATTCAATGAGAACATCAGCGGTATCGAGGTGAATAAGAGCCTTGTGCAGGAAGACCGCGTAAGCAGGGAATTTGATTCTCTCAGTGAGAAGATGAGAAAATCATCGTTCCTGGCTGATTATTACATGGCGCTGTACAATCCGCTCGTAATTTTCGGCGGTTCGGTGGCTGCTGCGTTCGTAGTTTATTACGGCGGCAGCATGGTGATAGAATTTCCGGGTGAAATTACTGTAGGTCTGCTGGCAGCGTTCTTTGGATATGCGACGTTCATTTATGAACCTATACTGGATATATCCCGCTTTTACGCGCAGGCGCAGGGTAGCATCTCCGCAGGAGAGCGCATATTTTCTTTAATAGACACTGACGCTACTGTTTATGATCTGCCGGGTTCGGACGAGTTCGAAAAGATAAACGGTGACATAGATTTCGATCACGTCTCGTTCTATTATGAGGAAGACAAACCCGTTCTTAAGGATCTCAATCTTAAGATAAAAGCCGGTCAGTCCATTGCGCTAGTTGGTGAGACCGGTGGCGGTAAGTCGACAATTATAAACCTTATCTGCCGTTTCTATGAACCAACGGGTGGTATTCTTAAGATCGACGGTAAGGACATAATGAAGAAAACCATTAAGAGTCTGCGTAGTCAAATAGGCGTTGTTCTACAGACACCTCACCTGTTTTCGGGTACCGTCAGGGAAAATGTTCTTTACGGAAGAGGTGACGCAACGGAAGCCGAAATAGTCGAAGCCCTTCGTCTTGCGGGAGGTGATGAGTTCATTCCACGTCTCGAGGAACAGGTAGGTGAAGGCGGAGAAAATCTCTCGATGGGTGAGAAACAGCTCGTTTCATTTGCACGCGCTATTCTTGCTAATCCGAGGATATTTATAATGGACGAGGCGACGTCTTCGATTGACACTCTTGCGGAAGCAAAGATACAGCAGGGTATTAAAAAGATAATCGAAGGACGTACGTCTATTATAATTGCGCATCGTCTATCGACAATAAAAAACTGCGACCGCATCCTTGTTGTAAAACGCGGTGAGATAATCGAAGATGGAAGCCATGGTGACTTGATGCACAAGAAAGGTCTATATCATCATCTTTACACCCGTCAGCTTCGCGACGAAAGAGAGAAAGAAGTTCTTGGTGAGTTAAATGTAAAACAGTAAAATGAATATTAAGCTTAAGGAAATAACTAAAGATAATTTAATTGATATTTTTAAGTTGAAAGTTAAACAACATCAGAAGACCTTTGTTTCTCCAAACGTCTATTCGATAGCTGAGTCAAAGGTTTATGATAATTTCAGCCCTAAAGCAATCTATGCCGGTGAAGCATTAGTTGGTTTCTTAATGTATGGTACCAATCCAGAGAAAGAAAATGAAGTCTGGATAATTCGATTAATGGTAGATGAGCAATTCCAGGGCAGAGGTTTTGGAAAACAAGCCATGTTAGTAGCAATCGAATTGCTGAAACAAATTTATAACCCTCCGGCTATCTATTTAAGCTTTGAGCCAGGGAATGAGTTAGCAAAGAATTTTTATCACTCTCTTGGATTTAAAGATACAGGAGAGATACTTTATGGCGAGCTTGTTCACCGCTTGGATTTAGAAAATTAAAACCAATAAATGAATCTGAATAATTACGGTTGGAATGAAACTCTCCAGGAGGAATTTGACCGGATCTCTGAATCCGGTCTTACTCCTGCTCGTGTTTCCATACGAAATAAAAACAATTACTTATTGCACACTACGGAAGGTGAAGTAACAGGAGAATTATCCGGCAAGATGCTCTATGAGATCGAAGACGGTATTATTGAGGATGGTTTTCCGTGCGTCGGTGACTGGGTAGCAGTTCGGCTATTTCCTGACGAGGATAAAGCTATAATACAAAAACTTCTCACTCGCAAAAGCAAGTTCTCCCGCAAGGAAGCAGGTGTAAAGACTGTCGAGCAGGTCATAGCCGCTAACATTGATACTGTATTTCTTATGATGTCGCTCAATAAGGATTTTAATCTCCGCCGTCTCGAGCGGTATATGGTTCTCGCATCGGAAAGTAATGTGAATGCCGTTGTCGTCCTCAGTAAGGCGGACCTCTGCGAAGACATTGAACAAATGAAAAACGATGTGCGGACGGTCTCAAAGGAAATACCTGTCCATGTAGTCAGCTCTTTAACCGGTGAGGGTCTCGATGAACTTAAACAATACTTCGAAGGTGACAAAACTATTTCCGTAATGGGGTCATCCGGTGTCGGTAAGTCAACCCTGATAAATGCTCTTCTCGGTGAAGAGAAGATGAAAGTAAACAATATAACAGAATACAAAGATAAAGGTACTCATACGACCACTCACCGTGAGCTCGTTCTGCTACCTAAAGGAGGTATGATAATAGACACTCCGGGTATGAGAGAGATCCAGCTGTGGGAAGGTGAGAGGGGTGTGGAACAGGCATTCGATGAGATAGAGGAGCTTATTCACAAGTGCAAATTCTCAGACTGTACACACACAAATGAACCGGGATGCGCAATACAGGAAGCGCTTGAATCCGGTGAGATCGATGAGGACAGGTACAAAAGCTACCTTAAGCTAAAGCGTGAAGCGATGTATTTTGAAAGAAGAAATGATAAGCGGGCTATGATCACAGAAAAAAAGAAGTGGAAGGCTATTACTAAAAGTGTCCGCAAATTAAATAAGTATAAAAAATAATTATGCACGAATATTCCAAAACGATAAGCAGGTTTTATGATTCGGTTTACGATAAAATGCGTACACCTGTCGACCGGGAATTTTATATTGATGAGATTGTAAAAGCAGGCGGTCCCGTCCTGGAGGTCGGAGTGGGTACCGGGCGTATCTTTGTCGAAGCACTGAACCGCGGCGCGGATATTTACGGGATAGACATAAGCGAAAACATGCTCGAAATTCTGCGAGAGAAGCTTCCCGAATCGGAACAACACAGGGTCTCACTTGCTGATATGAGAGACTTTGACCTTAGCAAGAAATTTAAACTTATTATTGTACCGTTCCGGATATTCCAGCATTTGCTTACACCCGATGAACAGGTAAGTGCTCTGCAGTCTATCAAAAAACATCTCGATACAGATGGTAAACTGATATTCGACGTATTCGTCCCTAATTTGAAACGTATTACAGAAGTAGTGGAAAACAAACTTGAACTTTCGGCAGAGTATGCTCCTGGAAAGATCGTTGAGCGTTATCTCGATTCTGTCCCGGATAATATAAACCAGATCATCAATATTACTTTCACTTTTAAATGGAATGAGAACGGTGAGGAGATGACGGAAAAGGATTCGTTTCCATTCAGATACTATTTCCGCTACGAACTGGAAAATCTAATAGCGAGATCAGGCTTAAATTTAATGAAAATTTATGGCGATTTTAATTATGGGGAGCTAAACAATTCTTCTACTGAATTCGTAGTATTATGCAACAATTGATGCAATTTTTCCCTGCATAATTTTTCTATTTTAGCGATATTTAAAAATTATTTAATAATTATTAAAATACAGTAAAAATGCATTTCAAAGACATGGAATACGTTCGTCCTGACATGGAGAAAGTTAGGGCTGATATGGGAGAACTTCTAAAAGAGTTCGAGAAAGCCGGATCATTTGAGGAACAGGATGCTGTTATCCAAAAAGTAAATTCATTAAGGATAGATTTCATTTCGATGAGGGTTCTTGCCTTTATTAATTATTCGGTTAATACTGCAGATGAAAATTTTCAGGCAGAACAGGACTATTTCGATGATAAATATCCCGAATATTCCGAGTTAATTGCTGAATATTACAAGCTTCTGGTCAATTCCCAGTATAGGTTGCAGATAGAACAAAAATATGGCAAACAGTTTTTCAATGTTGCCGAAATGCTGCTAAAAACTATTAATCCGGAAGTGGTAAATTCTCTTAAAACAGAAAATCATTACGGAAGCCAGTATCTTAAATTGATTGCTTCTGCAAAAATAAATTTTGACGGAAAAGAGCTTAACCTGCAGGAGTTCAAACCCTACTTTGAATCGCTCGACAGGGATATAAGAAGAAAAGCTTTTGAAGCGTACTGGAATTTCTTTGAGGAGAACGGTACCGCCTTTGACGAACTCTATGATAAGATGGTTGCTAACAGGAATGATATCGCGCAAAAGCTCGGCTACAAAACTTTTGTAGATCTTGCTTACATGAGAATGGAAAGATCCGATTACAATGCTGACGATGTCGCCCGCTTCCGCGGGTATGTTAAAGAACACATTGTTCCGCTTTCAAATAAACTCCGTGAACTGCAAAAAGAGCGTCTTGGGCTCGGCGAATTAAAAGTTTACGATATGCCGATCTTTTACAAGAATGGGAATGCTCAGCCTAAAGGTGATCCCGAGTGGATAGTTGAGCAGGGAAAGAAAATGTATGACGAGCTTTCACCCGAGACAGGTAAGTTCTTTAATTACATGATCGATCATGGATTGATGGACCTGTATTCTCGAAAAGGCAAAGCGGACATGGGATACTGTGACTTCGTACCAAAATATAAGAACCCGTTTATCTTTGCTAATATGAACGGTACTGAGTACGACATTACAGTACTTACTCATGAGGCAGGTCATGCTTTCCAGGCTTATTCCAGCAGTCATTTCCCAATCAAAGAATATTTTGATACTACCTCCGATGCTGCGGAGATACACTCTATGAGTATGGAATTTCTTACATGGCCCTGGATGAACCTCTTCTTTGGTGATCAAACAGAGAAATTCAAATACGCTCATATGGCCAGCACGATGTTATTCCTGCCATATGGATGTCTGGTAGATGAATACCAGCACTATGTATATGAAAATCCGAGTGACTCTCCCGAACAAAGAAGAATGAAATGGCTTGAACTCGAAAAAGAGTATATGCCGTTTATTGATTATGACGGAATAAAGCCCCTTGTCGAAGGTCGCAGGTGGCAGAAGCAAGGTCATATATATGAAGTGCCCTTCTATTATATAGATTATTGCCTGGCGCAGATTTGTGCTTACCAGTTCTGGAAAAAGGCTAATGAAAACCGTGAGGAAGCCTTGGAAGATTATATTAAGCTTTGCAAAGCAGGTGGAAGCCAGTCATTCCTTGACCTCGTAAAATATGCAAACCTGAAATCACCTTTCGATCCTCAATGTATTAAAGATATGGTAAATAGTGTTGAAGATTGGCTTTCAGGTGTTGAACACATGAGCCTATAGTAGATACTGTAATTACAATAATTATAACCCGTCTTTTTCGTTGATTAATGAGATTGACGGGTGATTTTTTACTTATAATTTTGGATTCTGCTTATTATTTTTAACGTTTTAGATGAAATACATTTCTGACTAATAAATGGATAATAACGGAAACGTAAAGAGGGAGCGAATGCATGACCTTGATTGGCTCAGGGTTATTGCAATAATATTGTTGTTGTATTTTCATACTGGGATGGTATTTATAAGCTGGTCATGGTATTTTATGCAGGATACTCAGACTAGTTATGTTCTTGATGAATTGACGCTGTTCCTTTCCCACTGGAGAATGGCACTCCTATTCCTTATATCCGGTGCAGGTACACTTTTCGCCTTGAGTTACAGAAGCGGTTTTCAATACACACGTGAGAGATTTAAACGCCTTTTGATCCCGCTTATATTCGGAATATTGGTCATTATTCCTCCACAGATATACTATGAATTGGTAAAGCACGGCTGGGAGTTTTCGAGTTATCTGGAATTTAATCAGAGATATTTTGAGGGAGGTCTATATCCGCTCGGCGATTTTAGCTGGCATCATCTTTGGTTTATAGGTTACCTGCTTTTATATTCGATTCTGGGATTGCCTGTTTTCCTATATTTCAGATCTGCTGGCGGTAAAAAGTTGCTGGCAAAGCTGGCAACATTCATTGCCCCGAAGGGAAGGATCTATCTTTTGGCAATACCGCTTATGATAATCCAACTATTACTTCAGGATAAATTTACGGGGTTCCATAATCTGATTGATGATATAGCAAACTTTGCGTTCTTCTTTTTATTCTTCTTATATGGATTTATTATATGCTCAAATAATATATTGTGGGATTCTATTCAAAGGCAGAGAAGAATGTCTCTTATAATTGCTATTTGCTCCTTTACAATATTGTTCCTTTCACGTAATCTTGAATTCGATATGAATTATGTCCCTTATTGGATTATAGAGACAATTGTTGCGTGGTCGTGGGTTATGGCTATACTTGGTTACGGTCGCCAGTATCTGAACTTTAAGACAAAATTTCTAAGTTATGCAAATGAAGGAATATACCCGTTTTATATATTACATCAAACTGTGCTTGTGATACTTGCCTACTATGTTATACAGTGGGATATTCCTGTTGTGATGAAGTTTCTGCTTTTAAGTACTGCTACACTTATTATATGTATTCTTATTTATGATCTTATTGTCAGAAGAAATAGTGTGACAAGGTTTCTATTTGGAATGAAACCATTACAAGTAAAATCGTATAATATTGAAAATTTACCTGTAAATAAAAAATTTAAAGCCAACAAAATTTACTTTACGAAAGAAAGGATCCAGAATGAGGTTTAGAGAATTCCCTTACAGCAGACCCGACATTAATGATATCGAAACGAAGTTCGACTCATTAATAGAAAAATTTGAATCAGCTAATACTGCAGATGATCAAGATGGTGTTTTGACAGAGATCAACGAATTGCGAAGCCATTATAATACCATGAGAGAGATTAACTCTATTAATTATACCATAGATACCACAAATGAGGAAATTGAAAAAGAACATGATTATTTTGACTCTGTAAAGCCACTTTTTGCAGGCATGATGTATAGATTTTATAAGACCCTACTTGCTTCAAAGTTCAGAAACGAGTTGGAAGAAAAAAGGGGTAGTTACATTTTTGAACTTGCTGAGGTTGGTGTAAAAATATACAGCCCTGATATTGTAGAAGATTTGAAGGAAGAGAATCAGCTTGTTACACGTTACGTCAAACTAATGGCATCTGCCAAAATAGATTTTGAAGGAGAAGAGAGGAATCTTGCAGGGCTGGCACCGTTTTCATCTTCTACTGACAGGGATCTAAGGAAAAGAGCTTCAGAAGCTAAATGGAATTTCTTTGCTGAAAATGAAACTGAATTTGACGAGATATATGATAAGCTAGTAAAGGTAAGAGACCGTATTGCGAAAAAGCTCGGCTACAAAAATTTTATTCAGCTTGGCTATGACAGGATGAGGAGGACAGAATACGGTCCAGAACAGGCATCAAAGTTCAGAGATCATGTTTTGAACTATATCGTACCGCTCTCATTAAAAGTAAAGGAAAAGCAGAAAAAACGTCTCGGTATAGATAATATGTTTTATTATGATCTTGATCTGCAATTTCATACAGGTAACCCTACCCCAAAAGGCGATCCTGAATGGATAATATCTAATGCTAAGCAGATGTATAAGGAATTTTCTCCGGAGACTGAAGAGTTTATGAATCTTATGGTTGATAAGGAATTGATGGACCTTTATAACAAAAAAGGAAAAGCTACTGGAGGATATTGTACTTTCCTTCCGGATTATAAAGTGCCATTTATTTTTGCAAATATGAACGGAACATCCGATGACATTCGTGTATTTACTCATGAAGCCGGACATGCTTTCCAGGCTTATGCCAGCAGAAATTTCCCGGTACCGGAATATTCTCATCCGACTCTCGAAGCTTGTGAGATTCACTCTATGAGCATGGAATACCTTACATGGCCATGGATGAAGTTCTTCTTTAAAGAAGACGCTGAGAAGTTCAAAATTATTCACCTTGAAAGATCTGTTGCCTTCATCCCATATGGAGTTTCCATTGATGAGTTTCAACATTTTGTTTACGAAAATCCGGAAGCCACACCTGCTGAACGAAAAGCAAAGTGGCGCGAAATTGAGAAGAAGTATATGCCCTACAGGGATTACGAAAACAATGACTTCTTAAATAGAGGTGGTTTTTGGCAGGCACAGACACACGTTTACAGATTCCCGTTCTATTATATAGATTATTGTTTGGCTGAAATATGTGCGTACCAGTTCTGGATAAAATCTCTCGAAAATAGGGATAAAGCCTGGGAAGATTATCTCCGCCTTTGTAATGCTGGTGGGAGTATGTCATTCCTAAACCTAGTTGAACTGGCAGGACTTAATTCACCGTTTGAAGCTGAAACGGTAAAGAATGCCGTTGCAAAAGTAGGTGAATGGCTGGACCAGGTTGATGAATCAACTTTATAATGTTGAGAAAGAGCGATAAAAAATACCGGATACTGCTTTATTATAAATACATCAAAATTGATGATGCCGAAACATATGCAAAAAGGCATCTGAAGTTTTGTAAAGCTCTTGGTGTAATGGGAAGGATACTTGTTGCAGATGAAGGAATAAACGGAACAGTCTCCGGTACTCCCGATCAATGTGATGCTTATGTGCAAGCACTTCACATGGATCCGCGCTTTTCTGATATGGAATTTAAGATTGATGAATCAAACGGGCATGCTTTCAAAAAGATATTTGTCCGTTACAGAAAGGAAATTGTTACTCTAAGTCTCGAGGATGACCTGGATCCAAATGAGATAAGCGGTAACCACCTCTCACCAAAGGAATTTATGGAGGCTCTTGAGACAGATGATGTCCTTATAATAGATGCGCGCAATGATTATGAGTATGATATTGGACACTTTAGAAATGCCATACGTCCCGATGTAGCATCATTCAGGGAGTTTCCACAATGGATAAAAGAGAACATGGAGCAGTTTAAGGATAAAAAGATACTTGCGTATTGTACCGGGGGGATTCGTTGCGAAAAGTTCACTGGGCTTCTTGTCAGGGAAGGCTTTAAAGACGTAAACCAGCTTCACGGAGGCATAATTAAATATTCCCAACATCCAGACACACAGGGAAAATATTTTGAAGGCAAATGTTATGTCTTTGATGAACGTATCTCTGTTCCTGTGAATTTTACCGGGGAAGACATCGTGATTGCGAAATGCCGTCACTGCGGAAAACCCTGTGATCGCTACATTAATTGCGCCCACATGGACTGCAACATGCAGTTTTTCTGTTGTGAGGAGTGCGATGAGAAATTCAAACACTCTTGTTCGAAAGAGTGTATGAGCGCAGAACACCGTCGCGAACCTGTTACCTCAGCCTAGTTGATTGAAGAGGCAAATATCTGCCCACTTTGTAATTCTAGTTCCATTTCCGAATTTTCACATGCCAACAATAAACTTTATTACCGTTGTGATATATGCTGTCTTATTTTTCTGGATAAGTTTTTCTTTCTTTCGCCAGAAGATGAAAAACAGCGTTATAGCCTTCACAATAATGACATTACCGATGAAAAATATATTACTCATATCAAAACATTGACGGACTCGTTATTACCATATTTAAAACCGGAAGATAACGGGCTTGATTATGGGAGCGGGGAAGCGAATCCGGTTGCACATATTCTTGGCAGGATTGGATACCTAGTAAAAAACTATGATCCATTCTTTCATAGAGATGAGCGCTTATTGAAAAAAAAGTATGACTTCGTTACGTGCATTGAGACTGTTGAACATTTTTACAATCCCGCAAAAGAATTTGAACAACTTTCATTGATGCTCAATAAACCGGGTATTCTTGGTATTATGACCAATATTTATTCAGGCGGGATCGACTTTGATGAGTGGTGGTACATACGCGATGAAACCCACGTCTGCTTTTATTCTAAAGAAACATTTGAATTGATTGCTAAAGTGAATAATTGGAATATTATTTACCCATCGACTAATGTTGTGCTATTCAAAAGCCTTTCCTCAAGTTAATTGCAATTGTGACCAATTAAAAATATATTTAGTAAATTTATTCGCTTACAAAATCTTCGTTAATGAAGATACTCGAAGGCATCCCGGCATTTATATTTATAGCTAGCATCATACTTTCTTTCTACATTGGTGAAAATGTTCCGCCTACGTGGGTCGTGGAGCAGGTTACTCTCGATATTCAAAAAGATAAGGAAGGAAAAGAGTATTTTATCTATAAAGAAAAGCCAAAGTATCTTAAATCCACAAAAAATATTAAGGAGTCACCGCTCAGCCCGGACTCTCTCACAGCAGCAATAAATGCAGGAAGGGATCCATCCGTGGAAGAAGATTTTGTGTATCAGGTCCCTCCTGAGGTGAGTCCCGAGGATCTTTCCCAGAGAACCTATTACCAGCTCATTGCAGAAAAACATTTCGGCTTTTGGTCGCTACTTCCGGCTTTTGTTGCTATTCTATTGTGTTGGCAAACTAGAGAGCCTATTAGCGCGCTTTTTGCTGGAGTTGTTTCCGGAGCTTTGATCTTACGGCAATATGATATCACCGAAAAAGTTTTGATCCCAAATTTGAGCACCGAATCAGCGGCTGGAATTTTGATATTGTATCTATGGCTTCTTGGAGGTTTACTAGGGATATGGTCACGCACAGGAGCCTCCAAGGCCTTTGCGGAGATGATGACGAAGCATTTTGTGAAAGGACCGCGGTCCGCTAAAGTGATATCATGGCTCCTTGGGGTAGTATTTTTCCAGGGAGGAACCGTGAGCACTGTCCTTGTAGGTACCACAGTGAAACCGATAGCCGACAAGCAACGTGTCAGCCATGAAGAGCTGTCCTATATAGTGGACTCCACAGCTTCTCCTGTTGCATCCCTCCTTGCCTTTAATGCGTGGCCCGGATACGTGCAAGCTTTTATTTTCGTTGCGGGAGTTCCATTCCTTTTAACGGAAGGAGATCGTATTGCTTTCTTCTTTAAATCTATCCCATTTTGCTTTTACGCCATACTTGCGATTGCCGGTACATTTTTCCTCAGTATAGAAAAACCGATGTTCCTTGGAAAAAAAATGAGAGAGGCTATTAACCGCGCGAGAACTACCGGTGAACTTGATGCACCTGATTCTCATCCGTTGAGTGCAAAAGAGCTCCACATGGAAAAAATCCCTGCAGGATATAAACCCAACGTGCTGGAATTTTTTATTCCGCTGGCGCTGATAATAATTATTGCGATAGGAACTTTTATTTCATCAGGTTCTCCTCAGATCAGATTGGCGTTTGGTGTTGCTTTGCTTGTTGCAATATTCACTGCGCTTATAAGGGGAATGCGGATCACTGATGCTATGACAGGAGTTGTCGACGGGTTAAAGGGAGTTGTGGGGGGCTCGGTCATATTAATGCTGGCAATTGTGATCGGTGCGATAAGTAGGGAGACGGGAGGCGGTACATACCTGGTTGAACTGCTCGGGTCTTCACTCCCATTCTGGGTACTGCCGGTATTATTACAGTTGATCACGATGACCGTTTCATTTAGTACGGGGACGAGCTGGGGAACATATGCTGTTGCATTTCCTCTGGCAATGCCTCTCGCGTGGGCAGTTGCAAACGCACAGGGAGTCACTCATCCCGAACTGTATATGATGATATGTTTCGCGGCTGTAATGGACGGAAGTGTTTACGGGGATCAATGCTCGCCGATTTCTGATACAACCGTGTTAAGCTCGATGTGTACCGGAGCAGATCTGATGGACCATGTAAAAACACAGATACCGCAGGCCACATTCGCAGCCGGAATAGCCGCAGTACTATGGACGGCTGTTACAATTTTATTTGTATAAGTTTCTTTCACCCATATTTTAATAATCCCTCATCATAGCATCATAGTCATTTTTAGAAAACCGGTTTGGAGCTAATCCAAACTGGGGCTTGCGGCATCATAAAAGAAATAAATATACATTAAATGGACAAAAAGCTACTATTTACACTTCTTTTTATGTTATTATCATCTTACAGCTTCTCCCAATCGGGTGTAAGTGTTGGAGATAAAGCTCCGGATCCAACCATTGATGAATGGGTCAAGGGTACTCCGGTGACTTCATTTGAGGAAGGAAAAGTTTATGTTGTCGAATTTTGGGGAACATGGTGTGGTCCATGTATTGAGAATATTCCGCACCTTAGTAATCTGCAGAAAGAGTATTCAGCAGATGGGTTGACCATTATTGGAGTTGCCACACATGAATTTGACGGACGAGAAGCGCTGGATAAATTTATGAAAGAAAGAGGAAATGAAATGGAGTATACAGTAGCGTATGACGGGGACCTTTCCATGGAGATAAAGTGGGATACGGGAGTTAAAAATGAAGAGCAGTTCAGGCTTCCTCTTTCATTTATTATTGACAGGGACGGGTATGTTGTTTTTGTAGGTCATCCCTCAGACGAGAAATTCGATAGTGCTCTGGAAGAGATTTTAGGTAAATGATAGGTCAAGTTTTTAATTGATCTTTCAGTTCATCTGCTTTTTGTAAAAGCCATGGTGCTCCTAATACAATTTCGGAATTAATTGTGTTCTTTAGTTGATCCAGGTCAAACATTGTGTATTTTTCCGGAGTACATTTTATCTTAAGAAGTTTTTCAAATATCTTTAATGTCTCCAGATGCCGTTTTTTTGATGGACTGTCCAATTCCCGTGCTTCTTTTAAATAGTTTCTGAAAGAATTTACCAGTGATAAACCCGGTTCAAAATGATCCATAGAATAATACAACCTTAGGTATATATATCTGATTGAGATCTTTGTATCATGGTCAAGGGGTTTAAGTAAAGTAAGGCAGTTGATGGCATCTTCATAATTCCCTTTTGCTTCTTCGATATATGCCATTGATAAATGAAAAGCCAGGTCTTTTTTGTCTTCCTCCAGCCAGTGAGTAAAATTCTTCGTGAAATTCTCTGCTTGTTTTGTCTCATCAAGGTATAGGAAAGCTCTTACTGTTTCAATGAATGCGACATAATTGAATGCTCCTAATCCGTCCTCATTAAACCTAACCTTCTTCATCATAAGCTTTTTTATCTCAATAGATTCTCTCATAAATTCCTTTTTCCCCAGCCCAAATGCAGTAGCACAGTATGAGAGGATCTTGCTGATCAAAGAGTATCTTTCATAGTTTGTATAATTATCGATGTTTTCAAACAAATGCTTCTTGATCTTATAAAATTCATCTGTATTCTCCGGTTCGGTTACAAGCTTGATGAGCAGGTTGTTCATAATTAAATTATCATAATCTATCTTGTTAATACCTGCCATTCCTTCCGCAATTCCATCAAAATTTATGTTCTTCTTTAAGAGTTCTATAAGGTCTTTTTCGTATTGAGTATTTATGTTATCAATATTGATATCTATCTTCCACAGGTTACGTGAAAACTTCCTATAGAAATCACATATTGTATATATCATTTCATTATAAACGGCTTCCTGGAGATCTTTGTTATTGCTTCTGTTTGCGTTAAAGTAATAGATACTCTCTTCGATATGTGAAAGCATTTGATACCTATCGAAGCCTATCAGTTCATCCTTAAGACTTTCTTTGAGCCCGTTAATTAGTTTCTTATAATTATTGTCCAGGAACCTGTCATCATACACAGCTGCCAGTGCCATCTGTCCCTCAAATCTGTATCCCTTGTTTTGTCCGGAATAATTAACGATAAGGAATCTTTCGCACAGCTTATAAAGTTCACTAAGAAGATTTTTCATTATTCCATAATTATACTTCTTTCCGGGAAAAACCTTCCCATATGCATATTCCTCGGTTATATCTTTTCCGGTGTTGGTTTTTAAGACATCAAACAGCTTGATAATATTTTTATTTGAATTGAAATACGGCGACCGGATGAAGAGGACGAACTCTTTTTGCTCGGTTTGAGAGAAGGTTGCAAGGACCTCTAAAGCTTTACTGGATATCATTTTTGTCCGGTCAGAATTATGAAAATTTCACCTCTGAAAAAGCTAAAAACCAGCCAGAATTGCATCTTTTAAGTAAATATCACCTATTTAATATTATGAAAAAAGGCTTAAAAAATTTTTGAACTGCTGGGAAAATCGCGGTATGTTTACATCAAAAATTAATTATTCATGAACATTAACTCTCAAAATATGACCCGCGGAAATAAACATACTGACCGGGTATTACTGCCGGAATACCTCACAAATCAAATGAAATCCGGTAAGAATGAAACGAACAGGCTAATGGATATTTACGTCGATGGCATCAATGCTGAAGCAAAGATCCTGAAGATAGAGGAAGCAGGTATATTCGCAGGAAGACAATATTGTAAATTCACTCTCGAAGTTATTCCTGCACATACAAAGAAATTCAGGATAACGGGATTTGCCCCGGTATCGGGAAACCTGGTCCCTAAAGCCGGTGATGTCATTAATATTAAGTATAACCCGGCTGATTCGGAAAAGTTTGTAATAGTATAACACTAAAAAATAAAAAAAATGAAAAAAAAATTATTAGTATCAGTAATGCTCATTTTGAGCTTTATGCTAGTTGAGAGTGCAGACGCCCAGCTGTTCTGGAACCAGGCAGCTAAATTCGAAGGCGGCACAAACAGTTACGTTTCATTTAGGAATTCATCATCACTGTCAATACCGGCGACATTTACAATTGAGTGCTGGGTATATCCTGTCAGCACAGGAGCAAGTACCCGCTATCTTGTCTTTAAACAAGACGGCGTTGCCGGCGCTACTTACTACACCGGGATCAACAGCAGTAATAAATTAGTTGTCGGCACTTCACCAGGCATTAACAGGGTAGTAAGTAAATCGACAATACCATTGAATAAGTGGACACATATTGCAGCGGTATTTAATAACAGGTTCGAGATATATATAAACGGCGTTGCGGATACGATAGGTGCCGCATCAAATGCCCATGCGACATTTAGTACTGATTCATTATTCATTGGGAAACATCCATCGGGTTCTGGTTTCAACGGTATGATGGATAACATCAGGATCTGGGAAAGCGCAAAAAATTCGACTGAAATAAGAAAATTTATGAGAACAACGCTGATCTCATTAACCGGATATGATGACCTTGTACTAAACCTGCCTTTCCAAAAGCTCAATTCCACAGGTACTGTATTTACTGTTTCTGATTATACTGTGCAGAACCTTGGTGTAAACCGGGGCGTAACCGCTGTAGATCTATCGGGATTACCCTCACCTTATCTTACTCCGAATGAAGCTTTGGATCTGCAGGAAAATAATTCCCGTGCGACAATACCATCGAACCCGATCATCGATGTAACAGGGGCTTTTAGTATAGAAGCGTGGGTTTACTTGTCAAGCTTTAATACAGGTGACCCTCAATTCATCATCAGTAAGGCGCCCGGATTAGTACCATCCTCAGCATACCGTTTATTAATATCGGGAAATCAACTTCTTTCTTTTGGACTTAACTCGGTTACATATGAGGGGTCGTATACCGTTCCTCTTGCAAAATGGACTCATGTAGCGTTAACACTATCAGGTACCGGGGTTGCAAAAATGTATGCAAACGGAATACTCTGTGACAGTATAAATACCGGTGCATTACCAATATCAAATACGGATTCGCTTTATATAGGATCATCAGGAGGAAGCGCGCAGCTGAGAGGATACATTGACGAATTAAAATTCGTCAAGAAGGAAAAAAGCAAAGCTGAAATCAATGAATTTTTATTTAAAACCATGGATGCATCGAATGAACCGTCCGAGGAGAATTTTTGCCTGAACTTTGACGGGTCGACATGGTCCAGCACATCTGCATTTATGCTTTGTTTCCTCGTTGGAAACGCGGGTTTCTCAAACCCTGGATACGGCCAATCCATTCCGGTTTCACCGTTATTGAGAGCTGATGGCCTGAGTTTTCCGAGCGGGTTTTTTGTTAAGTCATCCGATCGAAATATTCCTTTAACAGGAGAAATGGTTGAGGATTCGATCCTGGTTACTAACGGAGTTAACATTAATGATGTGAATCTATTCATCAGTTTAAATCACCAAAGACCCGAAGATCTGACAATAACACTCGTTTCACCGGCAGGTGACTCCGTGCAGGTATTAAATAACTACAGCGGTGTCGAACAATATTATATGAATGTTACGACAATTTTTGATGACCAATCAAATATCTTAATGAGTAATGGTGATTATGCAGACATCGGTCCGTCAATAAGACCTCTTTCAGGACTAAATACGGTTTTCTCAGGGCAAAATGCAGCCGGGATATGGAGACTAAAGATCCGTGATAATTCGCCAAACGCATCGGGAAGGTTGAATGCGTGGGGCGTGCAGATAAACAACTCCACGATCGGCATCCAGAATGTTTCTACAGAGATCCCCGACGGATTCTCACTTAAACAAAACTATCCGAACCCTTTCAACCCTGTCACAAATATCAAGTTCAGTGTTCCGAAAACAGGGATCGTAAAGCTCAAAGTATATGACATACTTGGTAAAGAAGTTGCTGTGCTTGTGGATAAGCAATTGAACGCCGGTTCATACCAGGCTGACTTTAACGGGTCGAACTTTTCGTCAGGAGTGTATTTTTATAAGCTCGAGGCAGAAGGATTTACGGAAGTGAAGAAAATGATGCTGGTAAAGTAAAACGTTTCCCGGGCAGTATTATATGCTGCCCGGGTTTTATTAATTTTAAAAAATCAAAAAATGGACTGGAATAAAGTAGATAATGCAGTAAATACGGCCGGCGAGGTATACAGTACCGCCGCAAAGATAGGCAGAGTGCTAATGGGATTATTTTTTACGGTAGTAGGAGCAGGGCTTCTCATCTGGGCAGTAATGTGGTTTTCCGACAGAGTAAGCTCGATGGATGAGTATGTTCTCACGCAGGGAACGGTTAAAGAACTTGATAAGGACCGTGACCCTGACGGAAGTGACACTTATGTTTTTGCCCCGATCGTTTCATATAAGGACAATAATGGTAATGAGCATTTGCACAAATCAAGCAGTTACAGCTATCCACCCGATTATGAAATAGGGGAGACAGTAGAAATTTACTATCTGCCATCAAGTCCGAAGGAAGCTTTCATTAATTCTTTTTTTGAAAAATGGGGGATAGGAATAATTATTGCAATAGTCGGCCTTGTAATTACTCCGATCGGAATATGGCTGGTAGTATCCGCATTCAGAAAGAACACACGTGAGTTTACGAGTTCAAGCGGAAGCACTGAAAATCAATTTACGGGCGTAAGAATCGGATAATAATGAGGCAAAAGGAATGCATTTTCCCTTAAGTCCAAGGGACTAATTTTAAAATTAAAGTGAGAAGCTAAATGGGAATCTTTAAATCAATATTCGGGGGAATTCATAAGGCATTCAACAATGGAACGGATGTCCTTACCCCGGTAGAGGGAATGGAATTCGAGGACTGGGCAAAAGCAAACGCCAGGCTCGCATCAGGAGTTAAAACCGAAGACCTGGTAAAGGATCTGGCAATGGACGTGCCGAAATGGGATCGGATCAATACCGAATGGCTTACCAGGATGAGCAACGACAAGACTTATACACTTTCAATGAGATACGCAAAGCATTTCAATTCGAACGCATCAGGAAATCTACCCAACAAGATATCTGAAGACACATATCCGTTCGAAAAATATGTGCAGGTAATAGCGGCTATGGATATACTTTGTCAGAAAGGACGGGATGCCCAGGATGTTTTAAAAGATTTCGGATTAACAACTTCAGATTATTCGAATTTGAGTTCATTCTGGACAAAAAAGATCATGTTAAGCCCTCTTGGGTTAGGAATGAAATTCCAGGAATTTCTAATGAAATACCGCGAACAATACATTAATGAAACCGGCGGTAACTCGCACGATGACCTGGAATTCTAGATAAATTACCAGGTCATTTCTTCGCAGTGGAAGCCGGCAGTACTGACGATGTCAATCACATCGTATTCTGAAAGCGATTCGGATTCGACACGGAGTACTTTATCACAGTCCTCATGGTCTATGCTCCATTTATGGATATCCGAGGAAGCATTAAGAACCGGCGAGATATCTCCCGCCAGGTTCTTTTCAATGTTGGTTTTAAAAATCAGGATGTTCATAGAATTTAATGTTTGTGTTTCGCATTTATGCTTTGCCGCCTTCGGGTGCTCCCTCTCCACCATGAAATCCGTGATGTCTGGATTTTAGAAATTCCTCGCGTTCTTCCGGGGTCATATTTTTCCATTTGTCTCCAAAGGGACCGCAGTGTTTTTTCCAGCGTCCTTTTCCTCCCTTACCTCCGAACCCACCGAAGAGAATCTTAGACAGTATCAGGAGTCCCAGCGCCTGTAAGTATGTTATGGCAGGCAAACCGAATATAGCGGGCATAAGGGCATTCCACAGCAGCATCGTAACGAAGCCGAAGACTGCCACCCCAAGTATGATGAGCGGAATTATAAATATTCTTTTACCTCTCATTATATTATTCCTTTTTTAAGTTTTTAATATTTTATCTAATAATTAATTATGTCTTTATAAAGATCCCTGAGCTTTTCGCGCAGGTATAACACAGCATACCTCTTACGTGATAGCAGTGTATTAACGGGTTCACCGGTCATTTCCGCTATCTCCTTAAATGATTTTCCTTGTATCTCATGAAGATCAAACACCTGCTTTTGTTCAGGCGGAAGTTCATCAAGGGCTTTTGCAAGTTCATCACGAATCAATGAACCAAGGAAATCGGACTCCTGTGTGCCGTCCTCCGTGGCGAGTATCTCACTGATTTCGCGCATCAAATCGTCGTCTTCGTCCGCTCCTATTTCCGAGAGAGAATCCGGTTTTTTCTTTCTGTAGAGATCGGTGATACGGTTACGTGCTACCGTAAAAAGCCATGACGTTAATTGTTCGATCGGTTGCATGAGGCTTTCTGCATAAGCTAGTTCATAAAAGACATCCTGTAGAATATCCTCAGCATCCTCTTCGCTGTTTACGCGCGGGCGTATGAATCCAAAGAGCCTTTTAGCATAACTTTTAACTATACCGTCTATCTTATCAGAGCTCGACATCGAGAGGGAAGCGGTTTGAATTTCCTGTGCAGATATTTTATTTAAAATATGCTATCTCCTTCTGTTTTACAATAATAAGATAAACGGTTATAGAAATGGGAAATCAGCTATAAACAGATAGACGGATAAGGAGGGAGAATATTGTATGGGTTATATTTTTTAAAAAAATTTCTAGGAATGACTCCTACGTTTTGGAATCTTAAAGGATTTACTTTTATTATGATAATAGGTATTATTTTTATATACATAAAAAAACCCTTAATACTATGAAAATCAGAAGTTTACTCATTATAGCTTCAGTCCTCTTTGCTGTAAACTCCTTTGCTGGCGATATTTATCATAAGGTAGGAGATAGAGGATCTGATGATACCCGCATTACAGTACAAAGTTCAGATGTAAACAAAACAATGATAAATATAGAGGTAAATGGTTATTTTAATTCTGCAGTGAATGAAGGTGATGCTACTTATGATAAGATTTATTTAAAAGAATACACGTCTTTAGGTGAGACAGGGCAGCCGTCATTACCCGTGATTGTGAAGTGGGTAGCAATTCCTAACAATAAAGACGTTAAAGTAAATATAATGAATGCATCTTCGCAGGAGGTGGATAATGTTAATATTTATCCGTCACAGGAATTTCCTATGAGGAATGGCAATGGTAAGACACAGTTCGTAAAAGATAATAATTATTATTCAAGGAATGTGCTTGCTCCGTCGCAGATAGTTAAGGTACGCGAGATAGCAGCTTTCCGGGATTATAGGGTTGCTATAATAGAGATACACCCTATGCAATATAACCCTGCTCAGAGAAAGCTAGTGGTATATAATAATATAGATTTTGAACTGAGGTATGAGGGAGTCAATACGGAAAATAATGTACACAGGAGCAATCCTTCAGAGTCTAAGTCATTTCTGAACATGTACAAGGACCTAATACTAAATTATGAATATGTGAGCGATAATAACAGCGGAATATTGGAAGCACCCAATATGCTGATCATAACGGCAGATAATCTTTATACCGGGATCTTGCCGTTTGCAGAATGGAAAACGCAGAAAGGTATAAGAACAAATATCGTGAAAATGTCCGATATAGGTACCGGTGATGCTACTCCAAACCAGGATCAGGTAAAAGCATACCTGACATCGGCTTATAACGGACCGGACAGACCTGAGTTCGTGCTCCTGGTGGGAGATGCCGCCGGTCAGAATACGATCCCATGGTTCTCGGTAGGTTTTGATAAGTCAGATCACCCGTATTCTTGTTTAGAAGGCAACGACATAATCCCGGATGTTTCACTTGGAAGGATCTCTGTTCAGTCACTTCCTGAGCTGGAAAAGGCTGTCTTAAAACTTATACAATATGAAAAATATCCGAATATGTCTCAGACCGATTGGTACAAAAGGGCATTTGTGCTTCACAGTAATGATGGCATAGACCCTATAAATGGGCAGGTTGCAAAGAATGTCTTTTTGAATGAAGGCGGATTTACAAATGTGGATATAGCAAATCCCTCAACATCACAAAGCCAGATAACCGCTTATCTTAACGGAGGTGTGAGCTGGGTCTGGTACATAGGACACGGATATGAAGAGGCGTGGGCTACTCCTTACTGGCACATGAATAACATGCCTAACCTTACATACGGTACAAGGCTGCCGTCGATCGTTTCAATAGCATGCTCAAATGCTGACCTTGACTGGAATGCGACAAATGACTGTTTCGGTGAAGCGTTCATCGAAAGAGACACTATCAATTCTGCTTCAAATATATGCGCAGCAACAGAGCTATGTGCATTTTATACAACAGACACACTTGGCAGATACATGCTCTACGCTTATTTTAGGGAGGGTATAAATGATTTTGGAAGTATGATGAATTACGGCAAGATAAATGCTTACAATTATTTCAACGGAAACAATACGGTACAGGAAACGATTCACGAATACCTGGTTCTTGGCGACCCAACCCAGGAAGCATACTCCGACGTGCCTAAGACATTGACAGTAACAACATCACAGAGCAGCAGTCCTAATAGTATTATTACCGTAAACGTGAAATCGAACGGGAATAATATCGAAGGAGCAATGGTGGGTATAAATCAGAACAATGACCTGAGGGTGGCAGGATATACAAATGTGCAGGGAAATTTTGAATTCAGTTCAAGTACACTTGTAAATGGATTCCCGGTATCAGCAGTTGTTACGGGAAAGAATCTGGCTCCCTATATAGGTGATATAATTACTAATGTTAATTTTGTTTCTGAGATACCGGAGAGCTACAGACTTGGACAAAATTATCCTAATCCGTTCAATCCTTCGACAAAAATAGATTTTGCTTTACCGCATAATGGATTTGTAACTCTAAAAGTATATGACGTCCTGGGCAAGGAAGTAGCTACGCTTGTGAACGGCCAGTTAAATGCCGGCACATATAATGTTGATTTCAATGCCGGGGCGCTATCGAGCGGTATTTATTTTTACAGGCTTTCGACGGACGGCTTTACCGAGATCAAAAAAATGACTCTTCTCAAATAGATTATAAAATAATCAGCACAAAGGCGCTTTCCGTTTTGGTGAGCGCCTTTTTTTATCCGAAAAGTTTTCCAAACAACCCTGATTTCCTTTTAGACGCTTCCGCGGAGACAACAGGATCGGAGTCCGCTCTTAATATTTTTATTACGTCCTTTGAGATCGAAGGATTTTTTGCAAGGGCAGTTCGCACAGCAGTTGATGTATCTTTCGCGAGGAGTAATTGTATATCTTCGGGTACTGAGGATGATGCTGCTACAAGCTCTTTCAATGAAATGTCCTGATTATCAAGACCCAGAGAGAATTGCTGATAAAAGTGTTTTCTTGGTTTAGATATGTCCAGATTAGCGCCAATCTTATCTTCAAATGTATTATTTAAAAAATAATCCAGCCAGATTTTAAGTGCATCTGTCATTACAACCTTTTGGAAAAGAGAATCGGTGAAGTTATTAAAATGCTTTTCATAAACACGGAGAGCTGTTACTTTTTGAAAATACTCTACGGATTCTTTTATGTCATCGTCTGAAATATCAGTGATAAGAAAGAATGGTTGTACGTCTTTATCAGGATGGAGTTTGATCCAGATGGAATCGGGAAGATAATTGTCATTATCACAGTAGGTACACTTAATGTTTCTGTTAGTATCTGCATTTAGATTTAATCCGGCTCCGCAGGTCATGCATGTAAAGACCAGCGTTTGATTCTTATCGGTATTCTTTTCTGCGGTATCATATCCCTGCGGGTCATTTATTACGGCAACGGATTTTGAGTGGAAACTTTTCATGTCCGGTGTTGCGGGGCGAATCGGCATCGAGTGCCCGCATGATACACAGATAACTGGTGTTTTCTCATCCAGCGCTTTTTGAATGGTCTCATCACTTATGGGATTTAAGCATTCCTCACAATATACATACCCGGAGGAATAGGTGAGTTTATACGACCCTGCCTTTCCAACGCCGGAACCACCCAACTGCTCAACAGTGCCCACCAGGAAGGAGTTTAGATATCTTTCCTTGTCAACGATTCCTCCAAAAAGCTGGTTATTAAAGAGCTCTGAGAGACCGATATACTTTCCGCACTTGTAGCAGTTTTCGGAATAATTTATACTACTAACAGGGTGAAGTGTATTACAGCCCGGGCAGTTTACCTGCAGCCTAAAAATTGATGTTTTCCACATGATATTGATTAAATTGCGTGAATTTAGCCATAGGTTTTTTGAAAATCGAGTTTAATATTAAATCTCTTTTCTTTATTTAAATTTATCCCTGTTTTTAATAATTTTAGGTAATTAAACAAATAACCATGTACGATCAAAATGATCCAAAGTATCAAAGAGCAAAAAGACATGTTGCCTCTTTACGGAGTTTTTATTCCCACCTGTTTACATATGTCTTGATAAATATTGTACTTATCGCATGGAACCTCATTACTTCACCTGATCACATTTGGTTTTACTGGGTGACATTTGGATGGGGGATCGGGCTCGCATTCCACGCAATATCGGTATTTGGCAAGTCGGGATTGCTGGGACCGGACTGGGAAGAAAAGAAAATGAAAGAGTACATGGATAAGGACAACGGTTAAGAACAGGCGCATGAGATGGATATTACGAATGAAAATGTTGAGGTAATAACTGCCCGGGAAGATAAAAAAAAGATTGTATATTCGCTGATAATTTCTTCCTTTGCGGTTCTGGTTTTGTGGGGCATAAAGTCAGTAGAAGAGATATTCGGATTGAGCTTCGCGGGGATGGGGATATACCCGCGGCAAGTGGAAGGGTTAAAGGGTATTTTATTCTCGCCTTTTATCCATGGGGATTTTTCACATTTAATATCGAACACCACTACATTGTTCGTATCACTGTTCGTGCTTTTATACTTTTACAGGGATTCGGCGTATAAGGTGCTTTTGATAGTATGGTTCTTTTCAGGTTTAAGCGTTTGGTGGGTAGGAAGGGAGTCTTATCATATCGGAGCAAGCGGGGTAATATATGGTCTGATAAGTTTTCTTTTCTTTAGCGGTATTTTCAGGAAAGACAAAAGGGCAATTGCATTGTCTTTGCTGATGGTTTTTTTATATGGAGGGCTTGTGTGGGGAGTTCTCCCAATTAAAGAGGAAATCTCTTTTGAGTCGCATTTGTTTGGAGCGGTCGTAGGTTTTATCTGTGCAGTGATTTTTAGAAAGAGTGACCCCCCTGCAAAATACGAATGGGAGATAGAACAAGAAGAATTGGATAGCGGGGACGATGTATATGATGACATCGACCCTGATGAAATAAAAATTGATGATGACGCAAACCCGAAATATTTCTAACAAAATGCTTAAAAGTGGAGAATAAGAAACCCGGCTGGGTAGCTCTGTGGAAAGCCACCCTTCAGCACAAGACGTTTAAAGTAGAATTGATCGTTTCTATTATAGCGGTTTATTTGACGCTTCACTTTTTCTCCATATTCCTTCTCTTTGCCGAGGCGAGAGATGGTATAGTTATGTTTGATCCTGTACTAAATCTATTCTCAGCGGTTGATCTGAGTATCCCTATATTTTTTCTTACTTATGTAATACTTCTTGCCGGGGTGATTGCCCTCACATTTCATCCAAGGTGTTTTGTTATTGCGATCCAAAGCTATACACTCATGGTACTATTTAGAATGGTAGCGATATATCTTACACCGATCGAGGCACCTGCAGGTATTATTATACTTCAGGATCCCTTCTTTGTATTAGGGACAGGTAAGGTTATACTTAAGGATCTTTTCTTTTCGGGTCATACGGCAACGCTGTTTCTTCTCTTCCTGACAGCACAGAGCAGAAAGGTTAAAATATTCTTTCTTGTGTGTACTATACTGGTCGGTTTGTTTGTTATGCTGCAAAAAGTCCACTACAGCGTTGATGTGTTCATTGCCCCATTTATGGCGTTCTGCTCATTCAAGATCGTAATGTATTTTCATAAATCCCAATATAAATGCAAACAGTATAAGGTTATTTGTAAGGAAGACGAGTAATAATGCTTTCCCGTAGTGATTAAATTAACAATAGTAATTAAAAAACTGGTGTATTAAGTTAAAGAATAAACTTAATCAATTTTTAAGGAGGTTTTATAATGTCAGCACCATTTAATTTCATGAAATGGATAGAGGAAAACCGCCATCTGCTGAAACCGCCGGTAGGCAATAAGTGTATGGTAGATGAGGACTTTATCGTGATGGTTGTAGGCGGACCCAATACAAGGAAAGATTACCATTATGAAGAAGGACCGGAGTTCTTTTACCAGATAGAGGGCGATATTACCGTTAAGGTCATCGAAAACGGTGAACCGAAAGATATAAATATTAAGGAAGGTGAAATGTATTACCTCCCTCCAAGAGTTCCTCATTCACCGCAAAGGTCGGAAGGATCTATTGGAATTGTTATAGAAAGGAAAAGGGTGGACGGTGAGATGGATGGCTTGATGTGGTATTGCGAAAACTGTGGGAATAAGTTGTACGAAGAGTACTTCCAGTTGGAAAATATTGTCGACCAGCTTCCACCTATTATGAACAAGTTCTATGCTGACGAGGAAAAGAGGACATGCAGTAATTGCGGTACCGTAATGGAACCGCCGGTTAAGAAGTAATATACACTGAGTTTGAAAATAGACGTACATACACACATTATCCCGGAAAATCTTCCGGATCTGGAAAAGAAATATGGTGAAAGCGGATTTGTAAAACTGGATCACTATAAGCCATGCTGTGCGAAGATGATAAAGGATGATAAGGTATTCAGAGAGATCGAAGAAAACTGCTGGGATCCGGAGATCCGCATTAAGGAATCGAATGAAGTGGGAGTGGATATACAGGTTCTCTCCACTATACCGGTGATGTTTAGCTACTGGGCAAAACCGGAAAATACCTACGACCTTTCTAGATATCTCAATGATCACATAGCCGGTGTAGTTGATCGGTACCCGACGAGGTTT
Source organism: Ignavibacteriales bacterium (assembly GCA_020635255.1). Taxonomy (NCBI): domain Bacteria; kingdom Pseudomonadati; phylum Ignavibacteriota; class Ignavibacteria; order Ignavibacteriales; species Ignavibacteriales bacterium. The sequence continues at coordinate 26,806 of JACKAC010000004.1, read as the reverse complement.
ATGGGACTCGGTACATTGCCTATGCAGTCGGCTGACCTTGCCATTAAAGAACTTGAGAGATGCGTTAATGAACTAGGACTGCAGGGTGTAGAGATTGGTACGCATATTAATGAATTAAATCTTGATGACAGCCAATTATATCCTGTATTCGAGGCAGCGCAGGAGCTTGATGCATCAATTTTTGTTCACCCATGGGATATGATGGGCAGGGAGAGGATGCCTAAGTACTGGCTTCCGTGGCTGGTAGGTATGCCGGCAGAAACTTCACTTGCAATCTGCTCTATGATATTCGGCGGGATATTCGAGAAGCTTCCGAAGCTCAAAGTGTGCTTTGCCCATGGTGGAGGATCTTTCCCGAGCACAATTGGTAGGATAGAGCATGGATTTAAAGTCCGTCCTGACCTGTGCGCCATAGACAACAACATTAATCCGAAAAAATATCTCGGAAGATTCTGGCTGGACTCCCTTGTCCATGACGAGATGGCAATGAAGTATATTATCGACCTGATCGGGGAAGACAAGATAGTGATGGGATCGGATTATCCATTCCCTCTAGGGGAGCATCATCCTGGCGCGCTCATTGAGTCAATAGAGGATATGAATAATTATGTAAAAGAAAAGCTTCTCTGGAAAAACGCGCTGGACTTCCTTGTTGGTGGGGATATCAGCAAGCTCAGGTTTAAAGTCAATTACGAATAGTATCCTCCACTCGCCCTTTGTTTAATTACTTCTGCAAATGATCTGCCCGATAGTTTACCTTCGACCCAGGTTTCAATGAAGAAAAGATTTACACTCCTATTTCCGGGAGGGCCAGATCTTATGACGGCAATATCATTATTCGCTTTTTTAAGGATGTAAATTTGTTCGTCGGAAGTCTTTGCCCTTACCATACTCTTTATGAATTCCAGGATAGTTATCTCTGAATCGGAGAGTTTTCTTCTTTTTTTAAGGTAATGGTACACCGAACGGAGGAAATACTTTATGCTGTCGAGATTACCGAGTTCGTAGTGAATGATGAGATTGATTATCCTTGCTGAAGCCTGTAGATCAGTTCGAATGTTTATTTCAGGAGAGTTTAAAATATAGTTTATGTGGTAAAGCGCTTTTTCCTTTTTGCCCAGAGCATAATATATTATCCCCGCTGCGTAATTTGTTACTATCTTCTCGTCCCGGTATGAATTTGGCGGATTGTTTTCTAAAAGCTGTTCTATCAACTCGCGGCTTTTTTCGAAATCACCCCGCAGCAGAGACACATTTGTTTCTGTAAGTAGTGTCCTACACAGAAGAAAATTCCTAACTCTTTTAGGATAGAACTTTAGTATAGTGTCAATACCACGCATCACTTCTCCTGCATACGCTTTTGCCTTCCTGTCATTACCTAAATTCCGCTGAACAGAGGAAAGTTCCTGGAGGGTTAAAATATATTCGTAGCCGTAAATAATCTTCCTTCCCGGCTTTTCTTTATAGAGTGTGAGAATCTTTTCCCCGTGCATAAGTGCTTTTTTCGGATCACCGAATAATGTAAGGTAAATTAGGTATATAAGGTTAAATAAAATGACAGAATGTGTGGTTAGGGCAAGCGATTCATCTATAAGGAATTTTCCCGAAAGATATTTTTTCAGAGCGGTTCTCTGTTCCTTATTGCCCGATGTACCTTCCCCGGTAAGGAATATTACAAATTCGTCAAAAAGTCTTCTGTAGGTGGATCGGTTTTCTATCTTATCTAAAACAGATCTCTCCTCTTCGTAGTTATTCATTAGTTTTTCCGATACAGCGTTCAACGGCGCGCTCGCTCTTACCGACCGGTTTTCGAGTCGGATAACTTCAAGGAGTTTTATGTATGATTCATTTTCGATTGCTGCCTCTCTGGCACGCTTTAAAAGTTTTAATGATTGTTCAAGGTGTCCTTTCTGAAAGAGAACTTCAGCGCTGTTTATCAGAGCGGATAGCCCAATGGACACATTGCTCTTTTGGTAATACCTCGTTAGTCCGTTGAGCAAGTTATTGTACAAATAATTCTTGATAACCGGAAACTCGCCGGAAGGTATCTCCTTCCTTAATAAGTCTTTAACTTCCGCCTCATCATAATCATCTTTTGAAGCACGGGATTCTATCGCTTCGAGGAGTTTAACGGAGGATCCGTTTTTGCTGTGTCTCCCGGCAAATTTTTTTAGATAGATCTTTTCTGCTTTGGAGAGAGATTTAAAAAGTAGAAAAAGTGATTTATCCGGCTTCATTGAATCTTAATTACGAGGCTTTAATTCTATAAAAAGTAAGATAATTATTCTGGAATATCAAGGAAAGCAAGCAATTTTGAATTTTAATAATAATATGCTTTTTTGACAGTTTTAATTGAAACATAATTGCATATTTATCGGATAGAAACAGTAAATGAAAATTATGAGCGAAAAGTTTAGAATCGTTATTGGAATTTGTTTCATAATCGTTTTGACGGGAACATTCGTTGGTTTCGGTAAGCGCACAACCCATAGCAGCATTATAACAGCCGATACCATACTCTATGTTGAGGTGACGAATGAAAACCTGCCTGCCGGAATAGTGAACGGTCCGGGGATGGATGTTGAGTCAGCCGACCTGGACGGTGATGGAGATGTGGATATAGTTATTGCGAACGAATACCAGCCGAACAGGATATTACTTAACGACGGCACAGGTAAATTTACTAATGCGACAGGCAGGCTCCCCGTCAAAAATCTTGACAGTGAAGAAATTGCTATAGCGGATCTTAACTCCGACGGATTTCTCGACCTGGTTTTTGCGACAGAGGATCATAGGGTACATGAGATGTATTTGAATGACAGCTTAGGGTCAGGTTATTTTTTGACGGACATAAGCAATAGACTTCCCAACAGCACTGCTAACTCGGTACTGGCTCAAGACATTAATGGCGACAGTATTCCGGACCTTATTTTCGGGAATGCTAATCCGGGTGATATGCCGGGACAAAACCTGATTCTCATTAATGATGGAAACGCGAATTTTACTGACGAGACGTCATCACGCTTGCCGGCTGAACTGGACGTAACGCAGGATATCAAAATGGGGGACCTCGATGGGGATATGGACTTAGACATGGTTGTAGGGAATGAGGATGGAAACAAGATATTGATTAATAATGGCAGTGGTGTATTTACGAATGAAACATTGACACGAATGCCTCTCTCAAATGTCGAAGAAACGAGAAAAATAACACTTGCTGACGTGGATGGCGATAAGGACCTGGATATCTATTTTTCAAATGTAGTCTTCCAGGTTGGTCAGAACAGGCAGGATAGACTTTTGATAAATAATGGCAATGGGGTTTTTACGGATGAAACTTTTATCAGACTTCCGTTAGTGAATAGCAATACTCTGGATGCGATCTTTGTTGACATGGACCTCGATGGTGATCTCGATATATTTACCGTCTATTCGTTTACTACTCAGCAGATGATGGTTTTCGAGAATGACGGAGACGGTAATTTCAGCGATGTAACGAATACGATTCTACCTACGGGTATAACAGGACAGGGACTTGGCATGAAAGCGGATTATTACAACAATGATCAACTGCCCGACATATACATGGTAAATAGGGGAACACTCGACAGGCTTATATTCAGAATTGATACTGCTAAGGTCGGGGTAAATTTTTATGGAACAGAGATTCCCCAACGATTTTTCCTCTGGCAGAACTACCCTAACCCGTTTAACCCGGAGACAAAGATTAGTTTCGACATCCCTCCGGGAAACGGGGGAGGACTGGTACCTGTTAAACTGGCAGTATATGATATATCAGGGAAGGAAGTAGCTCTCCTGGTAAAGAACGAATTAGTGCCGGGGACTTATGAATATCGTTTTGAGGGAAAAAATATTTCCGGCGGTGTGTACTTTTACCGCCTGGAAACCCCCGGCTTTTCGGAAACACGTAAAATGGTTCTTTTGAAGTAATCCCAATACGTATTATTTTTCATCTCCAATGCCATATTCCCCTCCAGGAAGTGGCATTTTTACTTATAATCATTATAAATCTCCCTCCTAAACCCCTTATAATTTATTACAAGTATAGTTAAATTTTGAGATATGCTCGTAAAATTTACAATAGGTGATAAGGACTACTTGGCAGATCTCACGGATCACGCCGATATTTCGATCCCGCTTATATTCAATGGAGATCAACCTAATACATATGGTGTACCCGGCGCGGAAGCAGTTGCTTATGAGCATGAGGGCTTCATAGGGGACGTGAGACGCGGGGGCGGATGTAATTTTGAAAAATATACTCTCATTACGCATTGCAACGGAACCCACACCGAATGTGTGGGACATATATCTTATGAAAGGATACCTGTGAATGAAGTGCTAAGTGACCTACTCATTCCGGCTACTCTGGTAACCGTACAGCCTGTGAAAGCGGGCGACACCGAAGATAGATATATTCCTGAAAAGAATGACGAGGATCTTTTAATAACACGCATATCTCTTGAGGAAGCACTTGCTGGAGGAGAATCGGGATTTACACGTGCATTGGTAATAAGGACACTTCCCAATGAAGATTCCAAAAAAAGCAGGCGTTACATGGAAAAAATGCCGGCGTTCTTTTCTCTTGATGCAATGGAGTTTATTTCTGAGCTGGGTGTGGAGCATTTGCTGACTGATCTTCCGTCAGTCGATAGGACCTTCGACGAAGGTAAACTTAACGCGCACCACATTTTCTGGAACGTTGAAAAGGGAAGCAGTGACATAGACAGGTACGATCACTCTATGAAGACAATAACGGAAATGATATATGTGCCGGATGAGGTGGAGGATGGTGAATATCTGTTAAGTATACAGATACCGGATTTCAAAGCTGATGCCGCTCCTAGCAGGGTATTTCTATATAAGATAAAAAGTTTACTACAATTATGAACAACCTAGAAACAGACACACAGTTAATATTTAGTAGCGAAGAGCTTTTCGCGAAGGAAGCTGACAGCGTAGATCCGCTTGGTAGTTACAGGGACAGGTTTCACATTCCGCAAAAAAACAGTGAAGACGTAGTTTACTTTGCCGGGAATTCACTTGGGCTGGAGCCTAAGTCCACGCGCGATTACATAGAGCAGGAGCTTAAGGACTGGGAGGATATGGCAGTCGAGGGGCATTTCCATGCAAAATATCCATGGAAGTTCTACCATGAATTTCTCACTGAAAAGACAGCGAGACTCGTTGGAGCGGATAATTCAGAGGTTGTAAACATGAACTCCCTTACCGTGAACCTGAACCTGATGATGGTGTCATTTTACCGTCCGTCAAAAGATAGGTATAAGATATTAATGGAAGCAAATGCATTCCCCTCTGATATCTATGCTGTTGAATCGCAAATAAAATTTCACGGGTATGATCCGAAAGACGCGCTGATCGTTCCTAAACTACGTGAAGGCGAATCGACTCACCGTACCGAAGATATTCTCGATCTTATCGAGCATGAAGGCGATAGCATAGCTTTGGTTATGATTGCAGGGGTGAATTATTATACGGGGCAGGCATTTGACATGAAAAGCATTACTGAAGCCGGACACAGAAAGGGATGCAATGCCGGGTTTGACCTGGCGCACGCCGCGGGTAACCTTAAGCTTGATCTCCACGACTGGGATGTCGATTTTGCTGTGTGGTGTAATTACAAATACCTGAATTCCGGTCCCGGAGCTGTTGCGGGATGCTTCGTAAATGCCCGTTTTAGGAATGATTTCGATATACCGAGGTTCTCCGGGTGGTGGGGACATAAGAAAGAAACAAGGTTTCTAATGCCGGATGAGTTTGATCCGTCGGAAGGAGTCGAAGGCTGGCAGATCAGCAACCCGCCGATATTCCAGATGGCGGCGTTAAATGCATCGCTCGATATATTTGATGAAGCAGGTATGGATGCCCTGAGAAAGAAAAGTGTATTACTAACCGGTTACTGTGAATACCTGGTAAAGAATATGAATAGCAGTATCGAAATAATTACTCCTGCTAACCCCGATGAGCGCGGGTGCCAGCTTTCTCTAAGAGTTGGAAAGGAAAATAAACCCATCCACACTGCGTTACTGGAAAACAACGTGATATGTGATTGGCGCGAGCCTGATGTAATAAGGATCGCCCCCGTTCCATTGTACAATACTTTTTCGGATGTATGGAAGTTCGTTGAGATATTAAAAAAGCACCTGGCAGCCTAAAGCCCGGTGCTTCTTTTTATACCAAAGGGAAAAAGTTTTAAAATTATTTTTTTTGCATTACCTAGCTACGAATGAAAAGTAGTATGCTAGACCAATTATTGTTCCCATGAACAATGTAAATACTATTGCAGAATGTTCTGCAAATCTGATTGAAATAGATTTTTTCATTTGGATCCCCCTTTACTAATTTTATTTACTATTGGTAATTACAAATGACGTGCCAAAGTAAAGAAATTGTAAAATTCAAAAGGGATTTTTTATCAGAATTTAAATAGTCAAAATTAGTCTTTAATTTTTCAGTATGTTAGAAACCAAAAAAATTACAATAATCGGTGCCGGATTGGCGGGGTCACTTCTCTCGATCTATTTGGCTAACCGCGGATATATAGTCGATGTATATGAAAGACGAGCGGATATGCGTAAACACGACATTGGAGGCGGAAAATCCATTAATCTGGCGCTTTCCGTAAGGGGAATCCACGCATTGAAGGAAGTCGGCTTATTCGAGGAGATAAAAAAGATTGCAATACCAATGTATGGACGAATGGTGCACCCTCTGGATGGTGAAATAAATCTCCAGCCATACGGTAAAGATGAAAGTGAATATATAAATTCCATCTCACGTGCTGAACTGAATAAGCTGATGATGAATATGACCGAGCCTGATCCTAATGTTACATATTATTTTAACGAGAGGTGTACAGGGATGAATTTAGAGAGCGGTGAAGTTCATTTTGTAAATGATGAAACACATAAAGAGTGGACACTTAGATCAGATCTTGTAATAGCAACCGACGGAGCGACATCGCCTATTCGTATGGAAATGCTAAAGGTACCTAGATTCGATTTCTCTCAGGAATATGAAAACTATGGATATAAGGAGCTAAACATACCCCCAGCCGAGGGAGGTGGATTCCGCATGTTTAAAAATGCGCTACATATCTGGCCCCGCGGTTCATATATGCTTATCGCTCTGCCCAATATCGACGGGAGTTACACGGTGACCCTCTTCCTTGCTTATGATGAGGCTTTAGGAGGAGAGAATAGTTTTGAATATTTGAACTCCGATGAGAGGGTAGTTGCGTTTTTTGAAAAGAACTTTCCCGATGCAATCGAACTGATGCCGGACCTGGTAGAAGATTTCAATTCTAACCCAACCGGTACACTTATGACAGTTAAGTGCTTCCCATGGGGTTACAAAGACCATGTTACAATGCTGGGTGATTCATGCCACGCAATAGTACCTTTCTTTGGGCAGGGGATGAATGCCGCGTTCGAAGATTGTGTTTATCTGAATGAGATTATTGGAAAACATGAAGGAGACTGGGGTAGGATATTCAGAGAATATGAAGTAATTAGAAAACCAAACACCGATGCAATAGCCGACCTTGCGCGTGAGAATTTCATAGAGATGCGGGACCTGGTAGATGACGATAGATTCCTTCTAAAGAAAAAGATAGAAAAAGAACTTTACAAAAAGCATCCTGAGAGATTCATCCCTAAATATTCGATGGTTTCATTCATGCGGATACCATACTCTACTGCATTGGAGAGAGGAAAGATACAGGAGGGAATACTGAATGAACTAAGTGAGGGAATGCCCAATATGGAGGATGTGAACTGGGAAAAGGCTGAGGATCTGGTTACTAAACAACTGAATAAAATGTAGTTATAATGTACTTAAACCTCTGGTATAAAAGAAACATCTAAATTATATCGGGGAATTTCTATATAGGGAGGACTGTTTCAGTATTATAAATATCCCGGAAATTTCATTTTAATTATATCAATTCATAGATTTTAAACTAAAACCAAATCAAAATGGTTAAGAAAATTTTTGCTTTTGTAGTTGTCTTTGTGATGGCATCAGGGCTTTCTTATGCTCAGCAGTCATCCAGCACTTCCGAGGAAGGCATGGCATTCGAGCACGGGTCGGTTGCCGAGATATTTGCCATAGCTAAAGCGCAGAATAAATATATTTTCGTTGATTGTTTTGCCGATTGGTGTGGACCTTGCAAATGGATGGCGGCTAATGTATTCCCGCAAAAAGAAGTGGGAGAATTTTATAATGCAAACTTCGTCTCTTATAAATTTGACATGGAAAAGGGTGAAGGACCTGATTTTGCGAAACAATATAACGTAACAAGTTATCCGCGCTATCTTTATTTTAGTCCGGATGGCGAGCTCGTCCATATGAGCGGTGGTTCAAAAGAAGCTGAGAAGTTTATCCAGGATGGCATGAATGCCCTGAATCCTGAAATGACATTATACGGCTTACAGACAAAGTACGAATCCGGAGATAGAAGTCCTCAGACGCTTATGAATTATGCAAACGCTCTCTGGAACGCAAACCAAAAAGGAAATCAGGCAATTGGTGAAGAGTATCTAAGAACACAGGATGAGAGCGAACTCACATCGGCAGATAACTGGCAAATGATCGAAAGGTTCGTATGGAACGTGGACGGAAGAGAATTTAAGTATCTGGAAGCAAACAAAGCAACTTTTGCCAGCCTGTACGGTGAAAAGGAAGTTAGTCAAAAAATTAATAACACATACATAAATCATTTCTTCACTTCAAAGGACTTTGAAGCCTATGCAGAATATGTCGAGAAGCTGGATATTAATAACAATTGGGGTGCGCTAAATGAACACGCCTGGAATATGTATGAAGGAACGGATAATAAGGATCTCTTGAAGATGGCAGCTAAGTGGGCTAAAAGGTCGATGGAATTAGAACAGAATTATTATAATACCGATACATATGCGTCAATATTGTATAAGCTTGGAGAGTATAAAGAATCCGAAAAATATGCCGACCTTGCAATAGAGTTAGCTAAGAAGAATAACCAAAAATACGACGGTACGCTTGAGTTAAAACAAATGCTAAAGATAAAAAGGAAAGATTAGGTGAAACATTTGCGCGGAAATTAAGTATTATATATTGCGCAGATGTAAAGGTCTCATTTTTCAAAAGTCAGTCAGCCATAACCTCCAATCCTCTTTCTCCCTTAGTTTAGGGGCGGGAGAGGATTACTTTTTTATGCCACACGAAATTCACGCGTTTTTACAATAGCCGCTTCGAATATTGATTTTATTAATTCGGGACGGTTCTCTTTTATCCACGACTCCAGATTTCTTAACTCTTTTTTCATGCCGGGTGTATTCAAAACTTTGGAAATAAAGATCAGCTTAGCAAAGTCGTCCACAATATTGAATATTTTCTTTTCATCTTTAATAGAATCTATAAATTTACTGATTTCAGGATAGAACTTATCAAAAATAGCCTTCTTGCTCTTAAATCTCATTTCCTCAAAAATATTTACGCCGATCTTTGATGAGTCAAGCCATGAAAGGTTGGTACCTACGTGACGTGTCTTTACAAGCCGTTGGAGTTTGTTAATGAAATAATTTGAGTTCTCGAAATTACATCCGGTGCCTTTCCAGAATTCCAGGTCGATCTGGTTGAGATACATTACTGCAAGTGCTTCGGGAGAATATAGTCCTTTGAAATGTATGAGCGTATTATAGTTCATCTCCTCAAAATACTTGTGAAGCTTTTTATCGACAGAGACATTCAGTTCATAATTATCCGGACCTGTCATATATACTTCCCACTTGCAGATACCGGAGGTAAGCCGGTCCGATAGTTCAAGATACCAATTGGATATTGCATCGGTTTTTTGGGAAAAAAGTATAAGATGCTTTATGTATTGTTCTACCTCATCATCACAGCCGGGTTTATTAAAATATATCAGCATGCGGAGATAGTTGCGGTGAACCGTGAGCAGGTTACCAAAGTCATAGTAGTTACTCTTTATCAGGTTATAATACTTCTCGGTCTTCTTAAGATATGGACGGGCATTCTTATTATTCTTTCGGAATGTAGTGAAGGAGATCAGCATATCGAATATCATTTCGTTTTCCGAAAATCCTTTTCTCTTTGCCAGGTTCAGTCCCTCTAAAAAATACTTCTCTTCGTTTTCGAAGTCCTTTAGCTTTCCTGATAATATACCTAGATGTTCATACGCAAAGAAGACATCCTTTAAAACCTTTGTCTTTTCCGCGAGCGTTAATATTTCTTTTAGAAGATCAAGTTGTGATTGTATGTTTTTGGAGGAAATTGTTTTTAGTGACAGCTTCCGAAAGCGGATCTTTAAAACCCTTAGTTTTATGTTAAAAGTTTGATCTTCCCGGAGATGTTTCAGTGCTTTTTTGAGATTACTCTCTGCTTTTGAAAGGTAGAGGTTAAATTTCCTTAGGTCTCTCTGGAAAGAATAGTAAGTAACCATCGCTTCATAGATAGCAGATAATATTTCCCTATACTCTTTCTGCTCGGATGGCTTTATTTTCCCGATATCTCCTTCAAGCTTTAGATAGATCTGTTTTGCCTCCTTTACCATCCCGATCCGGAACATATTTCCCGCGATAGCCAGATTCCGCTTTGGACCATCGGGGATATCTGCTTCGAATGCCTTTAAGTGTTTGTCATGGTCGAAGTACATTTCTCTGAGAGATTTCAAAATACGGGATTTATAGCAGTCGAGCATACGTGGTGAGATCTTAAGTTCGTGGCATATCAATTTCTCGTCCCACAGATTAAGTTTGTTCTCCTCTAACACTTTATATAAATGTCTTAAAAACCTTACGTTCTTTTGCTTTACACCGCCTTTACGTGTAAGCAGTTTGTTTAGATAATCCCTGCGGACCTCTTCGGGTATGGCAAATACCTCGAAAAGGAAAAAGTCATATGTGCTGAATATGTTGTTTAAAATATTATCCAAAGGAGTTATATTCAAGAAGTTAGAAAATATGCAACAATTTACATATTTTTTATTTGAAATCTAAAGTCAAATCCTGTAGTTTTATTCAGTTTCAAAAGGATATCACCTCGCGATTCTTAGCTTCATTTGAAAATACATTCATATCCTAATAGTTAAAAGTAATTTTCATTAATCAAATAACCTTGAAATGGTAAAGAAGAAAAACTACACAAAAGTAATTATTGCTTCTTTTCTTGTGTTTCTGGGCATCTATCTTTCAGGTTGTGTTAACGTAGATCAGGACACAAAATTAAATGCTGACGGGTCAGGGACCATAAATCTCCATTATTGGACTAAAATGTCTAACGTATCTTCCAGCGATGAGATCGGTGGATTTGCTTTCTCGGAAGATAAAGCAAAAAGCAATTACACTTCCTCTAATTCAGAGGTAAAAAGTGTAAATATTAGCGATGATCTCGAAGATTCAACTAAGCACGTAAAATTGGAGATCACGTTTAAGGATATTAATGCGCTTCCTAGTGCAAAAGGATTTGAAAAAGTGACTACTTCTTGGAAGGAAGGCAGTGACGGTATGGATTTCAACTACACTCTAAAACAGGATACATCGAATGCAAAGAACATGGGTGCAAGCGATACAAAGCTTACCTATAAGTTCGAATTCCCTGGTGAAGTGATATCCACTAACGGAAGAAAAGACGGACAAACTGTCGAGTGGGATAAGACCCTCGCTGACCTTAAGGAAGATGTCGAAATGACAGCCACCGTCAAGAAAGAAGGTGGTAAGTGCGGATTATTCGGACTTGAACTTCCTGTTCTTGTTATGGCAGGTATGATCTTCCTGTACGGATACAGAAGAAAGAAAAAGTAGTCGGAGTGAAATAAATTAAGATTTTACTTCCGCCTATCAAACCGGTAGGCGGAGTAAAATTTTTTTATGCGCAAACCAAAATGAAATTAATTCCCCTCTACATAGTATTTATTGCCCTTCTATCCTCGGGATGCTCATCCTCGACAGGTTCATCCATTGATAAAGAATACTCAAAAATAGAAAAGCGCTCCTTAGAGATTGACAAGCAGATGAGTATACTCAATTCTATCGATAATACTCTTGATGATGGCGGTAATATGACGGCATACTATCACAGCGGAGTTTTAAAAAAGATACATGTAGAAAGAGACGTAGCAGGGGGCTTATCGACGAGAGATTGCTACTTTCATAACTGGCGTATCTCTTATATAGTTGATGCTGTGACTATGCTGGATGATCCAACCGATTATAGTACCTCTCGCAATGAATACTATTTTAAGGACGATAAACTCATCGGCTGGAAAAAACCCGGCGATGGTACAATTTATGCGGGCGGTAACGGTTATAAAGAAAAAGAAAAGGAATTGTTAGATGATGTAGATGCCTACCTGCTTATGATACAATAATCATTTCTTGCTATTCAGCTTTTTATTCTTATCCATAGACTCTTTCTTCAGCTTATTCATAAATTTTATCATCTTATCGAGTAACTTCCTGTCCGAAGACGCTAGCATCTTTACCGCAAGCAGCCCGGCATTTTTAGCATTATTTATAGATACAGTTGCTACCGGCACTCCATATGGCATCTGAACTATTGATAGAAGCGAATCCAGTCCCTTCAAAGCCCGCGACTCCACAGGTACGCCAATGACAGGGATAGGGGAATATGATGCGCTCATCCCCGGAAGGTGTGCCGCGCCTCCCGCCCCGGCTATGATCACCTTAATACCTCTCTTATATGCATTTTTTGAATAGGAAGCCATTACGTCGGGTGTGCGGTGAGCGGAGGTTATTTTTATTTCGTATGGTATGCCAAATTCATCCAGAATATCAGCTGCCTGTTGCATTACCGGCAGGTCAGAGTCTGAACCCATTATAATTCCGACTTTTGGTTTTTTCATTCTACTGTCTTCCTATTATTAAAATTGTAAGGTCGTCTATCTGCTCGTTTGCGCCGATAAATGCCCGTACGTCATCATTTAGAATATTAATCAGTTCTTCCGGACTTTTGTCGGTATTGTGCTGAAGTATTGTTTCGATACGCTCAAAGCCGTATTCTTGCTTTACCCCGTTCATTGCTTCGCTGAGTCCGTCTGTGTAAAATACTATTTTATCCCCTCTATTGAAATCGAAAACCACTTCCGAGTCATGATTTGGTATCGAAATATTATCCACTGCTCCCAGTGTTATGCCGTGTTTCCTTATCTTGAATATCTCTCCTGCGGATTCCGATATCTTGTATGGAGGCAGATGTCCCGCATTGAATAACCTGCACTCATTCTTTTCCGTATCTACAAGTGCAAATACTGCCGTTACGAACATCTTCCTCTGCTGTGTCTTTCTTACCATCCTGTTCAGCTTTTCCATAACAATCTTTGGGTCATCCTCATCCTCAAGTATCAGGTGCATACAGCTCCTTAACCCTGATAACATAAGCCCGCTTGCTACCCCGTGCCCGGATACGTCACAGATAAATACGCCCAGCTTTGTATCCGATAATTTAAAATAATCGAAATAGTCACCCCCAACTTCCTTTGCCGGGAGCGATATTCCCGCAATGTCTATTCCGTTCAATACAGAGGTATTGCTTGGAAGCATGGATAGCTGGATCTCCCTTGCTGAATCCAGCTCCTTTTTCATTCTTATGCTTTCGTAATTCTTCTTAAGGTAAAAATCGTACTGCTCGTTAAATTTCTTTAGTGTTCTCTTTTCCGTAAAGAAGCTTACTAAGAAAAATAACACATAGAAACTGCCATATCCCACATAACCGTCTTTTTCAAGCGTCCCGTAAGTTAATAGCTCGCATATAACTGGAAGTATCAATCCGAATGCCCAGATTTTTAAAAGGTCAGAACGCGGAAAGGAAAACATAACAAGCATTATGGATAGTATTAACAACCACTCTGCGAATGTGTCATAGTTACTTCCGAGGTCTACGGTGACACTCAAATTACCCTTTTCGTTCTTCCATACGGTGTCCTTTTTGCTTTTGTTTATCGATGAATCTAATGTGGAATCCCTATCGACAATAGTAGAGTCCTTTGTCGCGGAAGAATCTTCTGCAATCGTATTTTCCGTTCTTCTCTCGGAATGGACTTCGGACGAGGACAATATATGCGCAAAGTTTATTAGGCATGCGAATATTATCTGCGCGATTAGATAACTATAAAGGAATTTCCTTATATTGTCGGAATTTAATCTCCTGTACTTGAGTCTTATTATTACCAGTGCAATGACATTGATCGCATTTAATGCGAGAACTATAGGAGAGAATTTATCGAATATATTGGTGAGTAGGCTTAGTGAAAAAAAGACCATCGCAATTACAAGATATGTCTTGAACGTCTTTAAATTCTTGTCGTCAAGAAATTTGTTGTATGCGGTAAGTCTTGGAAGAGTTACGTATTTATCAGCGGTAAAAAACTCCAATAATGTTAGTTTTGATTCATCTCAGGTATAAATTTACGAAAAATCAAAACAAAAGTTTACGATATAAGGAGTTAGTTTTCAGGAGGTGTATATTCGTCCGGGAGCTTCATCCCCTCGCCAAAGAAGAAATCCCTCATCTGGTCTTCAAAAACCTTGTCCGTAGCGGGAGATGTCAGGTCCAGCCGGTATTCGTTTATTATCATTTTAAAGTGCTCCAGGAACATTTTAAATGCTTCTTTGGATACATTTTCATATACTTTCTGTCCTGTTTCACCCTCGATAGGAGGATTGTCCAATCCGGGCAGTTCCTTTTTCAGCTTAATGCAGTTCACTAATCTTACTTCGCTCATTTTACTCCTGTTTATTAATGTCTTTTATTCTTTTCTCTATATTTGAATTTATCACTTTTTGTTCTTTAACGGCATCTATTAATAAATCCCTGTCTATTATGTTAGTATCGTCGATTCCCGGTCTTTCCGAAACGGTTCCGAAGAATTTCTCGAATTGCTGTCCCACATAATTATTTGTTGCAATTACATATTCCTTATTCTCGTCAAGCTCTTTACCGTTTATCATAAATACTTTTATAAATTCCGGTTCATTGTTCATGATTGCTTTTGAATCGAATTCAATTTCTAATCCCGATGTTATGACCATATCTGTATAACCTGATTCTTTAAGTTCTCTGTAATTTTTTGATATAGCATTCGACATCATCTCTTTCAGTACCTTCCCGCTTACTTTTATTTTGACGACCGTATTTCCGAAGGGGTTTATCGTCCATATATCGTTTACAGTGATATTTCCGGCGAAGAGGTCCGATCTCAGCCCGCCTGAATTTATGAACCCAATGTCCGAGCCGGTCTTGTTTCTGAATACGTCTGCCTCCCATTGTCCAAGGTTGCTTTCTACAGCTGACTTCCTTTCCCACGGTGTCTTTAATTCTCCGAGCACTTCATGCAACTCGTCGTCTATGTCTCCTAACAGTCTATCTACTTCTATCTGTGCACTGCCATCCATTATTGCGGAGTCGAGAACTGTCTCAACCAGCTCACCGGCAAAAAATAATACCGTGTCCTTATCTATATCCACCTGCAGGTCGAGCTTGCCGAGCCATCTGCCGTATGAACCCGCCTGAACAATTATAACACCATTTTGTATCACCGGTTCGAAGAGAGGGGTATGTGAATGACCGCCGACTATCACGTCAAGATCGGGATAAAACTTCTCTGCCATTTCCTTGTCATGATCCAATCCTATGTGGGTAAGGAGCATGATCATATTACAACCCTCTGATTTTAGCTTTGGTATAGCGTCCGCGACTATAGAATCCGCGTTCAGCATGTCTATCATGTCTATATTGGAGGGAAGGGAAAGCTCTGGAAGCTCCAGTGCTGTCAGTCCGATTATGCCGATCTTTACACCATTGATCTCTTTTATTGTGTATGGTTTTCCCATCGTAAATTCCTTCGGTTCGAAGAATACGTTGCCCGAGAGGTAGTCGAAGTTAGCCGTCTGTAAAGCCGAATCGAGAAGATACTGCCCATAATCGAATTCATGGTTGCCCAGTACGAATGCATCGAGGTTGTATAGGTTGAGCAGATGTATCTGCGAAAACCCTTTAGTTATTGAAGATATTGGAGTCCCCTGGTAATCATCTCCTCCGTTCACAACAAGTGAGTTATTGTTACGGTATTTGTTAAGGTATCCCAGCATCCCCGCCGTTCCACCCACGAAGTATTGTATCTCCTCGCCGTCCACCTTTTTAGATACTTTATATGGCAGGTTCCTCCCGTGAAAATCATTCCAGTGAAGTATCGTTATGTCCTTAAGATTCCCCTGGGAAAAGGAAAATGAGGAAATAAATAATGTGAATATTGCAAATAATACTGTCTTTTTCATCAGCTTTTTTTGGAAAATATACTGATCTGAGATTAAAATATAATAAAGCCCGGAATATTAATCCGAGCTGAATCCGTTATCCCAATGCGATCCGTCGCAGAAGGGCATATTCGAGGATCCACCGCATCTGCACAATGCCTGCCTGTTTCTTATTTCGTACACGAATCCGTCCGGCGCTTCTACCGGTATATTCCCGAGCGCAAGTATTGGTCCGTCTTTTATCAGCCCGATTGTTGGTTCGTAATGCTTCTCTTCGGGTTCATCGTGTCCCGATAAAATATATTGCAGGCGTCCTGTAGGGCACAGTGATACCTGCTTTTTTATTCTTTCCTTGATGCGGGGATTTTCCGAGATCTCCATCATGTTCCATACCCCGCCGAACCTGTCGCAGAATGCGTATCCCGCGCACAGAGACTCGTCATCAGTCATTGCTATCCCGTCACCTTCATAAATGTTTTCTCTCGACGTTCGGGGGCTTCTGTCAGCAGTAAGAGTCCCCTTGAATCCGATCTGCTTGTGAGTTGCGTCGCAGAAGGGTTTATTCTTTGAATGACCGCACCTGCAGAGTGAGAATCTTTCCTTCGTCTGAAATTCTTTTCCATCATTCCATTCTACTGCCGATCCATGCTCATTTACTACCCGTATCTTCTCGACCACGCGCGGTGCTCCCGATACCGAGTAACAGCCGCTTTCCATTATCTTTATTTTAACTTCGTGGCTCATTCATACTCCTTCTTTCTTTATTTTCTCAAAATACTCCATCACTTTACTCTCGGTCTCAGTTCTCAGAATAATATCATCTGTAAACACATCCTCTCTGAGTTTTCGGTAAAGTGAAACGACTTCCTCGAGTGTTTTTATAAGTGACTGCCTGTTATATTGCGGGATTGTCTGTTTCAGAAGTTCGAGCTCTTCTTTGGCAATGTGTGTTTCCACTTTTCGTACACCGCGTGGCAGATTCCCGTTTTTAATATGCATCAGCGGACCAAGTATCATGTCCCGGAAAAAAGCAAACCCGTCGTGAGCCTCGAAATATTCTCCTCTCCCTATCTTTACCAGATCGTAATGTACCCATGTCCAGAACCTATCCTCCATCCATTGAAATCCTGTTGTTGGAAATTTCGCTTCCGTCTTTTCAATTATATTCTTTAACTGGTCGTCCGTATCGTGAAGTATGAATGGGTCTTCGACACGCTTATGGAATTCCTCCGGCGTGAGAAACTTTATATCCACATGCAGTAAGGGATTGTCATACAAACAGATGAGCACCCTTGGGTCGCCGACATGCTCGCCTGTAAATGCGTTCAGTAAGTTTCCCATTTTTCCAGCATAGCTTATCATTTTTTCTTTATTGCCGGCGACTTTATCTTTGGTAACAAGTATCAAATCCAGGTCGGAATATTCATCCAGTTCATCCGTCAGCCATGAACCGCCTGCGGTGATTCCTATAACGGAATCATCATCTTTTAATACTTCTACCGCATTTTTCGCAAATTCCTTCTGTATCATATGCTAGATTAAACGGGTAAGAAACAATTGGATGGTACTGATTTGGTCGGGATGACTGGATTCGAACCAGCGACCCCTTCGTCCCGAACGAAGTGCGCTACCGGACTGCGCTACATCCCGAAAATCCTAATATAATTATCTTTTGATAAAAATTTAATCATTAAAAATAGGTATTATTTTTATATATTTTATGATATCAACGTTAAAAACAAATTTAGAGAAATGTACGAAATTCTAAGTGAAAGTAAGGGAAATCTCATAGGTGTGAAGCTTATTGGCGAAGTGCCAAAAGATGAGAGGGAAGAAGTTATAAGCAAACTAAAGTCCCTCGGAGAAGAACACGGTAAAATAAGGTTGCTCATCGAACTTCATGAATTTGAAGCCTTCGGTTCGGAAACCTTTGCCGCTTACATGGAATTCCTGCTTCCTGTCGTAAGTATAATTGAAAAGTTCGCATTCGTTGGTCACAGCAAATTACAGGAGATCGCCGTAGAGATCGACAGCTTCTTCGCGAAGATGTTCGGTATTAAGGAAGAGTATTTCGATTACACAAAGCTGGACGAAGCCTGGAATTGGCTCAAAGAAGATTAGTAAAACAGATTGATTCTTACCCATACGTAACGACTGACTATCCATAATCCCCGTTATGCACGAACGGTACCCCTGCGCATCGATTACAAAAATTTTTTACAATCCAATATAAAGTCTAATTAAATTATGGACAACAAAGAAAACGAAAAAACCCCGGATTCGTTAGAACCGATCCGTGGTGACCTGGGCGGAACCATAATGGGACCCCAAAATGATGCCCTCCAGCGGCAAAACCCGGACCAGCTCCGCTCGCCCGACACTGACGCTGGTACAGTACCAAATTTAAAATTTTCATACGCGACCGCTCGTAACCGTCTTTCCAAAGGAGGATGGGCGCGCGAGATCACGACGCGGGAGCTTCCCATTGCGACCACGATGTCTGGCGTTAACATGAGATTAAAACCCGGAGCGATTCGCGAGATGCACTGGCATAAAGAAGCCGAGTGGGCTTATATGATCGCGGGGCATTGCCAGATCACGGTCGTTGATCCGCAGGGCAGGAACTTCATCGATGACCTCGGGCCCGGCGACCTGTGGAATTTCCCACCCGGTATCCCTCACTCAATTCAGGCATTCGACGACGGGTGTGAATTTCTGCTGGTGTTTGATGACGGGACATTTTCAGAGAACGAAACATTCCTAATCACCGACTGGTTCGCGCATACTCCGCGCGAGGTGCTTGCTAAAAACTTCGGCGTACCCGAGTCCGCATTCGCAAATATCCCAATTAACGTAAACAAAGACCGCTACATCTTCCCCGGCAAAGTACCGCAGCCGAAAGTCAAAGCGGCGGTAGAATCCCCGCAGGGTCCGACCCCCGTAAGCTACAGCTATAGAATGCTTGCTCAGGAGCCCGTTAAGTTCTCCGGTGGACAGGCAAGGATAGTAGATTCGTCTAATTTCCCGGTTTCAAATACCATCGCCGCGGCATTAGTAGAGATAGAGCCGGGCGGTATGCGTGAAATGCACTGGCATCCAAATAACGATGAATGGCAGTATTATCTTTCTGGTGAAGGACGTATGACCGTTTACGCGTCGAGCGGGATGGCAAGGACTTTCGATTACAGAGCTGGCGATGTGGGATATGTGCCCTTTGCCATGGGTCACTATGTTGAGAATACCGGTAACGAAACGTTGACTTTCCTTGAAATGTTCAAAAGTTCTTACTTCGCCGATATCTCGCTGAATCAATGGATGGCTCTTACACCGCATGAACTCGTTAAAGAGCACCTTAACCTCGATGATAAGACTATGTCGGTACTTCAAAAAGTAAAACCGGTTATTGTAAAGCCTTAGGATTTATATGTATGAAAAGAGCAGGCATCTTGCCTGCTTTTTACAATATTGTGTGAGAGTAAACCTTTATCTCCGATCCTTCCGCTAATATAACACTGTAGGGCTCTTCCTGATCTAGAAAGCTCCACTTTTCTCCGTAGATTTTTGTGAAGTCGAAGTTATGCTCGTATTTTATGACGGGATATACGTCCCAGAAAGGGTGGTCAACCCTGTATACAAGAGTCTCACCATTTTTATTGGTTCCGTATCCCCACGAATGCTCCTTAAAGAAATGTTCGGTTGAATCTTCCCCGGGCAGGTATGGTTTGTTTTCTGCATCGAGAGAGATACTGTATTCATTGTTTTCAAACTTTATTTCATGCTCGACCTTTACTGTTCCGTTTTTTGTTACGGAACTCTTCATAGGTATGCTTTTGTACGGTTCGTTATAAACGTTATCCGCAACGAGTTCAATAAAATACTTCGGTACGAACTCCCTTATAAATACCACGCCTCTTTTTTTGCTCTCAATTTCTCTTACGTAAAAACGCAGGTTGATCTCAGGGAAATTCACGTGAAAGGGTATCTTTACCCCTTTGACCTTTGTATTCAGAAAATCGAATGCGACAAGGCTTGCGAATGTTTCTCCATTTATAGTATCGAGCTCTATCCCTTTTGGGAGATGAGGTGTGAGTATATCTGTTGGAATTTTATACGTGATGAGAATCAGGTTCCGCCACTCGGCTGTGAGAAATACTTTGCTCATTAGTTCAGGAAAATTTCCGGCGCAGGCTTATGGGAAAGGAATAACGGCATACTCTCTGTGTATCCGTATGCACCGGCATTCAGTACGGCAAGTATGTCTCCCGGGTGAACCTCATTCAGTACCGCAGATGTATCGAATCTATCCAGCGACGTACATAATGGACCTGCCACCATGTATTTATCGGTTTCATTTCTGCCATTTCGTATTGCTGTGAGATTTACAATAGGGTGAGGCTGTCCTATTAGTATCGGGCGTATCAGGTGATGTATACCGCCGTCGATCAGGGCTATCTTTCTGCCGTTAGATACTTTGGTATAAAGGACTTTTGTAATGTATATCCCGCTCATTCCTGAGAGGTATCTGCCGGGTTCATATATCAGTTCTGCATTGGATAGAAAATCTTTATAGTCCGGAGCTTCCAGCAGTTCTGCTATTTTGCTTCCTAGTGTTGCTATATCCAGTTCCTTTTCGTTTTGTGAGTATGGGATCCCGAAACCCCCGCCCATATCCAGCCGTTTTAGTTCGATCTCGAAATTACTGCTTATCTCCATTGCTGAATCTATCACGTCGATCGTATTGCGGTATATTTTTCTCCAATCCAGTATCTGTGATGAATTGAATATGTGGATACCTTTTATAACGACATTCTTCATTTTAAGCGCGCTCTCGATGAACTCCGGTACGTAATCTACGTCTATCCCAAACTTGCTCACTCCCATTCCGCCTATTATCGTATTCGTTTCTCCTGCTTCGAATGGCGGATTGATCCGCACAAGTATCTCCTGCTTTGTTCCGATCTGTTCCGCAAGCTTGTTAAGAAGCTCAAGCTCCTGTAACGATTCGACGTTTATAGAATATATCTTCCTTTGTAGAGCGAACGCTAATTCTCTTTGGGTTTTTGCCGGTCCCGTCAGCATTATTTTGTCTTCGGGAAACCCTGCGTCTAATGCTTTTGCCATTTCGCCAAGCGACGCAGTGTCACATCCGGCTCCGAGATCTTTGATTGCATTTAGAATACCTTTGTTTGGGTTACTCTTTTGCGCGTAGAAAATCTTTATCTTTTCAGGAAGATTATCTTTAAGGAGACTATATTGCCTTTCGATCACCTTTCTGGAGTAGATAAAAGATGGAGTTTCGCTCTCCGAAACCAGCCGGTAGATGTCTTCGAAGTCGTTTAAAGTAAAAAACGGGTTGGTTTTTATCCAGTGGTTCATTATCTGAGCGCTTCCTCCAGCGTAATGGCGTTATCTGTCTTATCGTCCCTGTACTTGATTATTATAGGGCAGTAGATCTGGATGCCCGCATCAGCACCTTTCCCGGATGAAATAGGTCTTGTCCCTGCAATTACCACGGCACCCTCCGGTATTGTTAGAGGAATATCGGTTTGCTTTCTTATAAATTCTCCTGTTGTATTATCGAACACGGGTGTGGATGCGTTTAGAATAACACCGGTTCCTATTACCGCTCTTTGTTTTACGATCGTGCCTTCATATATACCGCAGTTACCTCCGATAAAAACATTGTCCTCTATAATAACGGGCAGTGCTCCTATCGGCTCGAGTACCCCGCCGATCTGTGATGCTGCAGAGAGATGAACGTTCTTTCCCATTTGCGCGCATGAGCCCACGAGCGCGTGGGAGTCTATCATGCATCCCATATCGATGAACGCACCGATGTTTATGTAAGATGGGGGCATTACTATTGTTCCGGCGGACACACAGCTCCCGCTTCGAATAGATGAACCGCCCGGCACCAGCCTGACCTTATTCTCTACGTCCAGCGGATGCAGTGGAAGAGTTGATTTATCGAAGTAGCTCCACGGCTGGTGTTTTACTTCTTCTAGAGTTCCGACTTTAAATCCGAAAATTATCGCTTCTTTAACCCAGTGATTTACTTTCCATTCGCCATTTACTTTTTCTGCGGTACGTATAAGTCCCTTCTCCAGGTATGTTCTTATGTCGGCGAAGAAAGTAATAGCATCATCTATGTCGAGACTATCGCCCTGAGCCTGTAATTCTTTTAATTTGCTTTGCAGTTCTGCTGACATAATGCTTTTAATTTAACGCTAATAATGTTTCCTTCATTATCTGCACGGTTCTTTCCGTTGCGTGATATAGAGGAGGTCGCAATACATTTTCGATAAGTCCCAGCTCATTCATCGCCGCCTTTGCTGGTATGGGGTTACTTTCTATGAAGCAGTTGTTAAACATCGGAGTTAACTTATGGTGAAGTTTCCTTGCGTCATCCCATTTACCTCCTGCGATCTGCTTCATCAATTGAGCCATATCACCCGGCACTACGTTTGAAACAACACTTATTACTCCTGTCGCTCCGCTCACACATAGGGGAAGAGTTTCTATGTCATTGCCCGATATTACCGAAAAACCGTCCGGTGCATTCCTTATTATTTCGTTTATCTGTGTATAATCACTTGATGCCTCCTTAACTGCGATTATGTTATTAATTTCCGCCAGTCTGAGTGTTGTTTCCGCGGTCATGTTTGTACCGGTTCTAGAAGGCACATTATACATTACTATTGGTTTATCTGTACAGTGTGCAATCGCGCTGAAATGCGTATACAATCCCTGCTGTGTAGGTTTATTATAATAAGGCGTCACAACCATATACCCGTCTGGGTTCAGTTTTTCGTAATCTATTATCTTTGTGATCACCTGTTCTGTATTGTTTGTACCCACACCGGCTATGACAGGAACTCTCCCGTCCACCTCATCGATCGTTACGCCGAGGATAGCGAGTTTCTCTTCTTCGTTAAGGCATGGAGTCTCTGCGGTTGTTCCGAGTGGCACCAGAAAATGTACGCCTGCCTCTACCTGTCTTTTTATGAGTCTCCTATAGCAGTCGAAATCTATGTTGTACCCTATGTCGAACGGTGTTATGAGAGCTGTGCCTACACCGCTTAGTTTTGTGACCTTCATAATATTATCCCAGTTTCAGTTTTTTGTTTAATAGTTCTCTGAAATTCCATACTCCCGGTTCTTCGGTCAGCCATTCCGCTGCCATAACTGCACCGAGCGCAAATCCTTCACGCGACAGCGCTTCGTGCTTTAGAGTTATCCTGTCTGCGTTCGAGTCGAATCCTGCCTCATGTATTCCTTTTATATTACCGCTTCTTACTGAGGCAATGTTGATACTCTCTTTGTAATATTCTTCTATAATGGATTCCATTGTTTTTGCCGTCCCGGATGGAGCATCCTTCTTCTCACTGTGATGAAGTTCCACCACATAAGGGTTATACCCGCCCGCTTGTGATGTTAGTGAGGAGAGCCTCTCGAGCGCATCGAAAAAAATGTTCACTCCGACTGAGAAATTACTCGCATAAACCAGACTCTTCCCTTTTTCTTTGAAATAGCCTGTCACTTCGTCTTTTATATCATTCCAGCCCGTTGTACCTACTACAGCTCCCGCAAACTTGTCTGCAATCGTTTTATAGTTATTCTTAAACGCGTCCGGTGTCGTAAAATCTATGCAGATAGAATATCCTGCATCGGCTGAATTAATGTCGTCACCTATATCCAGCGTCCCAGCAGCGGAGTGATTCCGTGAAGTGAGTATCTTCTCCACTTCCTTTCCCATTTTACCATAACCGATTATGTAGATATCCATTATAAGATTGAATGATTTTTATGCGAAAAACCGGTCATGCAGAGCCTGCACAACACTGCCCAGATCTTTTCTTTCTACTACGAAGCTAAGATTTATCAGAGATGCTCCCTGTGATATCATTGTAATATTAAAGTCTTCGAGGGATTCGAATATCTTTGTCGCTATTCCCTTAGTGTTTTTAATATCCTTACCAATCACACAGACCAGAGCTTTGTCCTCTTCCAGGCTTACTTCCGAAAATTCCTCTAATTCCTTTATAATGTCCGCAATTCTCTCCTCATTGTCAAGCGTCAGCGATACGTTCACCTCCGAAGTTGTGATTAGATCAACCGAAGTCCTGTATTTATCGAATATCTCGAATATTTTCTTGAGGAATCCGTGTGCGAGAAGCATCCTCGGCGAATATATGTTTATTACTTTAATATTTTCTTTGCATGTGATTGATTTAATATCATGCTCACCGTGATCGATATCGTCTTTTATTAGAGTGCCGGGGTTATCCGGGTTGTGCGAATTCAGTACTCGCACCGGTATACCTTTTTCCACTGCCGGAGTAATTGTGGAAGGATGAAGCACCTTCGCTCCGAAAAATGCCAGCTCTGCCGCCTCCCGGAAAGTAACTTCCTTAACAATCTGTGTACCTTTTACTTTTCGCGGGTCAGCCGTTAAAATTCCGTCTACGTCGGTCCAGATTTCAATTTCATCTGCATTTAAAGCCATGCCGATGAGCGAAGCCGTGTAATCCGAACCTCCCCGCCCAAGAGTAGTTGCGCTGCCCGACACCGATTTTGCGATAAAACCCTGCGCGACCGGGATTGTTTTGCCATCCTGCAAAGGCGTTATAAACTCTTTTACTTTATTTGTAATAATCTCTTTTTGCGGGTCTCCATTCAGCGGCTCCTCGTCGGTTATAATAAAATCCCGCGAATCGAGCAGCGCGCACTTATATCCCATATCCGTAAGTGTATAAACAAGTATGTTAGTTGATAATATCTCTCCGAAGGCCAGTATTCTCGCACGGCTTCGCTTGGACAGCTCCGATAAAAGGAAAATTCCTTTTACCAGGTCGGAGATTTGCGCGATCTTCTCATCCAGTATTTTTATCAGCTCTTCCAGCCTGCTCGTATCTTTGACCAGCTCCCTCGCGATAAGATGATGTTTTTCTTTAAGGTCGGATAATATCTTTTCACAAACGGCTTCCTCGCCTTCGCTTGCATTTTTACAAAGGGACTCGAGAGAATCGGTTGTTCCCGCCGTCGCCGATAAAACCACGATTGGATTCTTGTCCAGCCTGGTTTTTATAATTTCTATTGTCCTTTTGAAGGCTTCCGCATCCTGTACGGATGTGCCCCCGAATTTCATCACGATCATGACAGCAAATTGTTTTTTACCATGTATTCAGCGTTAAGGATCGCGGCGCCTGCGGCTCCACGTATGGTATTATGTCCTAGCGCGGTGTATTTCCAGTGGAGGACGGTGCAGGGGCGCAAGTGTCCCACTGTCACGCTCATGCCGTTGCCGGCGTACGCGTCGGTGAGGGGTCGCGGTCGTCCCGGGGTGTCCAGATAGCGCAGGAGCTGCTCCGGGGCAGACGGCAAGTCCAGCGTCGGGGCGGCGTCGATGGCACGAAGAATTTCTTCCTTTGATGCGGGATTTTTTAGCTTTACGGAGACGGAGACAGTGTGGCCGTCTCTGACGGGTACACGGTTCACCGAGGCGGAAACATTGAAGTCCGCAAACTTTATTTTGTTTTGATCGAGGGAGCCGAGGATTTTTAGAGGCTCGGTCTCCAATTTTTCTTCTTCGCCTCCGCCGATGTGAGGAATCAGATTTCCCAGGATGTCCAATGCCGGGACGCCGGGGTATCCGGCTCCGGAAACCGCCTGCATGGTGGTAACGATGACGCTCTCGACGCCGAAATTTTTATGGAACGGGTAGAGGGAGAGCGCGAGCACGACGGTGGCGCAGTTAGGGTTTGTGACGATGAAACCGCCGGAGCTGTTTTTGCCCGGCTGTGAATTAATGAGCGCGAAGTGATCTCCGTTAATCTCTGGGATGATAAGCGGGACATTTTCATCCATGCGGTGATTCTTAGAATTGCTGACAACTACGTGACCCCGGTCTGCCATTTGTGTTTCGACGTCACCAGCGACGGATGAATCAAGCGCGGAGAAGAGTATCTTCGCGTCCAGATCGCCAGTGCAGTCGCTAATAACCATATCCGCGATATTTTCGGGGAGGGGAGTGGTCTCGATCCAGTTAACCCTCTCGCCGAATTTTTGCCCGGCGGACTTTTCGGAGGCGGAGATAGCGCTTATCTCGAAGAAGGGATGTCCCTCAAGCAGGGCGATGAACTTCTGCCCCACGGCTCCGGTACATCCTAATATTCCAACTTTTATTTTATCCAAAATCAAATAAGAATTATTTCCAGTTACAGTTTTAATTTAAATACGGGTATGAATCGGGCAATATGTGAGATAGATGCAGGCTACGCCTGCTTCTTAGCGGATTGTTTCTTGGACTTAAGAACAAATAGAATATTTGCGATGTGTGTATTCATAATCCTATACAAAAATATGAGTTATGGGTTGAATAATCAAGATTAACCTACTTAATCCTCTCAAAACCATCTCATCCTCAACAGGTTCTTACTTATAGATGTCATCCTAACAATAAAGGATAACTAAAGATTATCTACATATGT
>JACKAC010000003.1 GCA_020635255.1 Ignavibacteriales bacterium | reverse complement strand
ATTTTGTTGAGACGAGACGGATGATCTTACTCAAGTGATCAGGCAGGGATCTTTTTCGACGCAACGCCTTCAGGTATATTGATCATATATATCTCTTCGCCTACAGAGTATATGCCGGTGTTTTTTAATCCGCATTTTTCACAGACACGTATTCCCGGTTTGTTTCCCGGTTCTACCTTTATCTTCAGTGCCCTGCAGTTCTTATATTTCTTATGCACCATCTCTATCGCTTGTTTTACTGCCTTTGTACCGTAGCCATTATTCTGGTATTCCTTATCGACCAAAAACCCCTCTATCCAGTAATTTTGACTGCTGTATGGATCGCATTTTATTACAAAAAATCCAACAGTAATATCGCCGGCGAGAATTGCATAAGGAGTTATCCTCATATCATCCGGTTTGACGTAGGCTTTTGATAGTGAAACGGAAACAGGTAACACAAAATGCTGTTGCTTTGGGTAGATCGAAAGCTGTATTACACTCTCCCAATTACTCTTCGAGACTGGTTTTAATATAACGTTGCTCTGCATTATCCCTTACTTTTTGCAAATGGTAATTCACTAGGTTAAATTTAAAATAATTTCCTACCAATTCATAAAAAAATTCGGTCATATCATAGAAATCCGTAAAGGGGAGGATGAGATTCGAAATTTCGCTATTAGCTTTCTTTTTTCAGAGAGCTCCACCAGACCCACCATATGAATACCGGCTGGAATAAAAGGCGTACCCACAGATACCATGTCCCGATACCAAATGCCACCTCCGTAAGGATCCCGTTTACCGCGGCATTTATATTCGCCGGAAATACGGCTAACAGAAGTAAGATGAGTCCCCATGCGGAGAATTTCCGGAATTTGGGTATCTGGAGCCCGATAGCGCCAAGTATTTCAAAAATTCCGCTAAGGTATATCATTTCCTTTGTGGCGGGGATAAAGTCAGGTGTGATAGCCAGAAATGCTTCGGTGTTTGTGAAATGGCTTATACCGGTGAGTATAAACATCACTGAAGCCGCAACCCTTCCTTTGAACTTGCTGTCGGAAAGCTTGTCCTTAAAAGCAAAAAAACCAATTAGCGTCAATATGAGGTAAATTACTACTAATCCAATGAAAAATGCCATTTTTATTTGGTTTTTTTACTAAAAAGTGCTTTTTCTGCTTCATCCCAGGAGGGCTTGCCGGTTGTAACCCAGTTTGTTGTCTCAAAATCACTCGAGTACCAGCGGGTTTCTTTCATTACTTCCTTATGAACACCGTTCAGTACAAATGCCATCATAGCTTCCTTAGATTCCCAGGAGGTGAGCGTCCAAAAGGTTAGGTAACCTTTGTAACGTGCGGTATAGGATATGTTTCCCTCTGAGATACCGGCCTGTTTCATAATTTTAGGAACTACCCGAAAGAATTTAAATAATTTTAATGGATTTTTTAACTTAATTCGTGTAACGGAAGCGATCATGATTTCCAAGTTAGATTAAACACTACAAATTTACTGAACACTGTTCATAATATCAAGCGGTATTTATTACCACTCTTATAACCTCCTAATTTACCATTACTATACATTCGGAATCACTTGACTTATTTTACTTATAATGATTATCTTTGGGACGAGGGCTTACAATTAAGCAAACCAAAAAAATGAGAATACTTTCCATATCTACCGCATTAATAGTTCTGATCATTATACCCTTGTCCTCTTATTCACAGTTTACGCAACAGCAGAAAACACTTGATGGAAATAACATTTCCGCATTTATAATTAACACGGGTATATTAGATCAAGACATCTCACAGCAAAACCATCCCGGATTTGAATGGCCAAAAGGTTCTGGAAAATTTGCAATATTCACGGGAGGGTTAACCATCGCGGCGAAGGTCAACGGGCAGATCCGGATGGCTGCCGCGTCTTACAACGGCGAATACCGGCCGGGGTATATTAATAATGGTGCTCCGTTTACTGACAGCAGGTTTCATATTTTCAAAATTAAACGAGGCGATACTACTTTCACAAACCCTGATTACGCGGAATGGGGAAACATGGTACCGTATGGAGCTCCGTATATAGATGTAAATAATAACGGGCTATTCGAGCTCGGCATAGATAGACCCGGCATAAAGGATGCTTCACAAACGGTATTTATTTGTCTTACAGATGGATTCACGGAGAGCCATATGTCCAAAGAAGGACTTGGAGGAGGCACAGAACCTTTGCTCGCTGAAGTTCATTTCACAGCTTGGTGTTACGATAACTCCGGACTCGAAGATGTTCAGTTTTTAAAATGGGAAGTTATAAATAAATCTACATCACTATGGGAAGGTTCAATGTTTACTTTGTTCTATGATACCGATCTGGGTGACGCGAATGACGATTTTATTGGGTGTGATACTCTTCTGGATTTAGCGTTTACGTATAACTCCGATAATTTTGATAGCGGATATTATGGAGGATATGGAGCGAATCCACCGGCAGTAGGATTCGGTATATTATCCTCTCCACTAAATCTATCAACCAATTCTGATTATGGTTTGGTTACCTCAACAACATTTACGATTTTCGGAAATTCACCTGTGTGCCAGTTTCCACCATCTAATCCACAGGGCGCATACAATATTATGAAAGGAATAAAAGTTGACGGATCGCCCTGGAAAAATCCTCTGAACTACGCAAAGACCGTTTACTTATATTCTGGAGATCCGGAGACAGGAGCCGGCTGGAACGAAGATGACGGATCTTTAGTAAATTGCGGCGGAGATTCCGGGTACACTATTCCCCGTGCGCCGGGAGATAGGAAAATGGTTCTATCCACCTCGGACTCCTTGTTTAACCTTCCTTCCGGACAATCTGTTACAATTGTCGCTTCACAACAGATCGCCAGGGGGAACAATAATTTAAACTCCGTCTCAAAATTAAAGCAGTTAACAAATACCGTCCGCAACTTCTGGCAGACGATCGGCATTAATCCTATTTCATCTGAGGTTCCAACTGAATTCCGTCTGCACCAAAACTACCCTAACCCGTTCAATCCATCGACAAAGATTAGGTTCGATGTGCCGGGGAATAAAGAATTCGTAAAACTGATAATCTACGACATATCGGGAAGGGAGGTAGCAAAACTGGTAAATCAGGAGCTCACGCCGGGAGTATATGAATACGATTTTAACGGTACAAACTTATCCAGCGGGATGTATATTTATAAACTGGAAGCAGGAAACTATTCCGAAACAAAAAAAATGGTTCTGATAAAATGAGAAAAAAAATATTTATTCTTACTGTATTAATTACAATATTTCCGGGGGTTATGTTCTCCCAAGTCACCCAGGAACAAAAATTGATGGATGCGAACAGGATAAAAACTCCTTTCATAAATACCAGCATTTTTAACCAGGATATATCCTCCAATAATTCGCCCGGGTTTGAGTGGCCGAAAGGAAATGTAAATGGCGCACATCTTATATTTACAACAGGGTTAACAATAACTGCAAATTTAAACGGAACACTATTGATGGCTGCATCCTCGTATAAGGGCGAATGTCAACCGGGTTATATTTTAAATGGAGTACCAATGACGGATTCCCGTTTTCACGTTTACAAGATATACTGGATAGACAATGGTAATACTAACCCAGATTATGCAAACTGGGGTGACATGGTTCCATATGGAGCACCCTTTACGGATATAAATACAAATGGGATATTTGACCCGGGAATAGATAAACCAGGGGTAACAGGATCGCAAGAGACTATATTCATATGCATGACTGATGGGTTCCCCGGAAGCCATACTGCTTCTGAAGGTTTTGGAGGAGGAACCGCTCCTTTAATGGCTGAAATGCATCTTACAGCCTGGAGCTACACTTCTAGCGGGCTGGAGGATGTTAATTTTATTAAATGGGAAATAATTAATAAGTCTGGATCAAATTGGAATGGAGCTATATTTTCTATAGTATCCGATTACGATGTGGGTGATGCTGTTGATGATTGGGTTGGATGTGATACTTCACTCGAGATGAGTTATGGATATAACGGAGACAACGATGACGGAGGAGGGGGTCCCGGAACGTATGGCTCAAATCCACCCGCAGTCGGAATCAGTTTCCTGAAAACACCTAAGAACAATATAGGGCAGGAATTTGGATTAACTTCCTTTGTTAGATATGGGAGCAGCACCGTAATTACATGCGAAGGTTTTCCAAATACTCCGACTGATGCATACAATTATATGAAAGGTTTAAAAAGAGACGGTACTCAATGGCTGAATCCTGAGCACAATCCCCCAACCCCAACAAGGTATATTTTTTCCGGTGACCCTGAAACATCCACTGGTTGGACGGAGAATAAAGGAGTGATCAGGAATTGCAATGGAATATTTTCAGATACAATTGTAAGTAGTAACCCAGGCGATCGAAGGATATGTATGAGCACAGGTGATTCTTTATTTAGTGTTGGCAGTAATCAAGCAATAACAATTGTTGCTTCCCAATTTGCGGAACACGGGAGTAATTACCTTAATTCTGTAACAAAACTAAAACAGTTAGCTGGTACAGTCCGTAACTTCTGGCAGACGATCGGCATTACTCCTATTTCATCTGAGGTTCCAATTGAATTCCGACTGCACCAGAATTATCCTAACCCGTTCAATCCCTCGACAAAGATAAGGTTCGACGTGCCGGGGAATAAGGAATTCGTGAAGCTGATAATCTATGACATATCTGGCAGAGAGGTAGCAAAGCTTGTTAATCAGGAGCTCGCGCCGGGAGTGTACGAATATGATTTTGACGGTACAAACTTATCCAGCGGGATGTATATTTATAAACTGGAAGCAGGAAACTATTCCGAAACAAAAAAAATGGTTCTGATAAAGTGAGGAAGTTAAACTTAATAATTAATTAAATCGAACTATGAAAACTCTATCACTAAGTTTATCTTTATTCTATTCAATATTACTTTCGAGTATTTTAAATGCACAGATTGTACAAGAATACGTAAATCTTGATGGAAACAATATTAGATCCTTTTTTATAAATACGGGTATTCTGGATCAAAATATTACACAAAATAATGCGCCCGGATATGAATGGCCAAAGGGTATGGGTACACATGCAATATTTACCGCTGGGCTTACAATTGCAGCTAAAATCAATGGACAGCTAAGAATGGCTGCAGCATCTTATGAAGGTGAGTATGCACCAGGTTATTCAGACAATGGTCAGGCTTTTACAAATTCAAACTTTAAACTTTATAGAGTAAGGTTTGGAGACAATCAATTCACTAATCCTGATTATGCAAACTGGGGAATGATGGTACCCTATGGAGCGCCATACGTAGATGTAAATAATAATGGGATATACGAAGCGGCAATAGATACTCCCGGAGTCAGAGGGGCAATCCAGACAATTTTCTTATGTATGACTGATGGGTTTGCCAGTCAACATAATAGTGGGGAGGGTTTTGGGGGTGGAACAGCTCCATTATATGCTGAGGTACATATGACAGCTTGGTGTTACAATACTATGGGACTAGAAGATGTACAGTTTGTCAAATGGGATGTAATAAATAAATCCGGATCAACATGGAATGGAACCATACTCTCATTAGTAACCGATCCGGATTTAGGTAGCGCAACTGATGATTGGATAGGATGTGATACTTCTTCAAATTTAGGATATTGTTATAATAGTGATAACACTGATGGGAACGGAGAGCCGGGAACATACGGAGCAAGTCCGCCAGCAGTTGGTATAACATTTCTAAAAACACCAACAAATTCGTCCAACAAAGAATTTGGTTTATCATCTTTTACATTTTTTAACAATTTTTCTACCCCGGGAGCCGGATGTGAAAACGGGGCAGATTCACCGATACAAGCTTACAACTATATGAAGGGCTTGAAAAGCGATGGTACAAAATGGGTAAACCCTTTAAGTATGACAACAACCAAATACTGCTATACTGGGAATCCTGAGACTGGAGTAGGGTGGACAGAATCAGATGGAAAAATAGGCAACTGTGGAGGCGATACAACCGGTTCAGTTGTACAAAGCCCAGGCGGCGATAGAAGGATGGTTATGAGTATTGCCGATTCTTTATATAACCTTTCTGCAGGACAACAAGTTACAATAGCCGTATCACAGCAAATAGCCAGGGGAAGTAACAATTTAAATTCTGTAATAAAACTGAAACTACTTGAAAATACCATCCGTAGCTTCTGGCAAACGATCGGTATAAGTCCCATCTCGACCGAAGTGCCGGAGACATTCCGTCTGCATCAAAATTACCCGAACCCGTTCAATCCCTCGACAAAGATAAGATTCGACGTGCCGGGAAATAAAGAGTTCGTGAAGCTGATAATCTACGACATATCGGGAAGGGAGGTAGCAAAGCTTGTTAATCAGGAGCTCGCGCCGGGAGTGTATGAGTATGACTTTAATAGTGGAACCCTGTCCAGCGGAATGTATTTTTATAAGCTGGAAGCAGGAAATTATTCCGAAATAAAAAAAATGGTTCTGGTAAAGTGAGGAAGCTTTTAATTTTAATATTGATATGCTTTATACCGGTTTCTGTGCACTCTCAATTCGTAATGAATCAACGAATATTCGATGGAAATAATATATCCACATATATAATTAATACCGGTTCCTTTGACCGGGACTTAAGTATTAATAATAAGCCCGGCTTTCAATGGCCAAACGGCAGCGGGAAGTTTGCAATATTTACGACAGGTCTCACTATTGCTGCGAAAGTAAACGGAAGCCTTTTAATGGCGTCTTCATCATATACAGGGGAATATAGACCGGGTTTTATATCAAATGGTGCCCCGATTACGGACAGCAGGTTTCATATTTTCAGAATTGTGAGAGGTGATACTACTTTTACTAATACTGATTACGCGGAGTGGGGAAATATGGTACCGTATGGCGCGCCTTTTGTGGATGTAAATAATAACGGACTTTTCGAGCTAGGCATAGATATGCCCGGCGTAAAAGATGCTTCTCAAACGATTTTCTTGTGTATGACAGATGGATTCCCGGAGAGCCATACCGCTTCGGAAGGTTTTGGAGGGGGAACAGATCCTCTAATGGCTCAGGCACACTTCACGGCATGGTGTTATGATAATATGGGGTTAGAGGATGTCCAGTTCAGAAAGTGGGAGATCATTAATAAATCAGGATCAACGTGGAATGGAACAATATTTACATTATTCTGCGATGGTGATCTTGGTGAAGCTACAGATGATTTTTTAGGCTGCGACACACTGCTAGATTTAGGGTTTGTATATAATTCGGACAATATGGACGGAACAGGTTTGGGAAATTCGTACGGACTTAACCCGCCTGCAGTCGGCATTTGTTTTTTAAGCACCCCAAAAAATTCGGGGGGAGTTGAATTTGGTTTAACGGGTTTCATACCTCAAGAGGAAATTCAGGCGGGTCCGGTATGCCAGCAGTTTCCCTATAACCCTGAGGAAGCTTACAGGTATATGAAAGGATTTAAAAGGGATTATACGCCATGGATCAATGCAGTGAACATGATGAGAACAAAACATGCTTTTTCAGGAGATCCCGAAACAGGTTTAGGATGGACAGAAGATGATGGAAGCATTTGGAATTGCGGTGGAGATACGACAGGAACACATTTTCCCGCTAATCCCAGCGACAAACGTTTTATTATGAATACATCCGATTCAACTTTATCTGTTACAAACGGTCAAAAAATTGAAATAGTCACCGCTTTTATGATGGCTAGAGGTTCGAATAATTTAAACTCCGTTACAAAACTAAAGCAGTTAACAAATACCGTCCGTAACTTCTGGCAGACGATCGGCATTACGCCAATCTCTTCCGAAGTACCGGAAACATTCCGTCTGCATCAAAACTACCCGAACCCGTTCAATCCCTCGACAAAGATCAGGTTCGACGTGCCGGGAAATAAAGAGTTCGTGAAGCTGATAATCTACGACATATCGGGCAGGGAGGTGGCAAAGCTGGTAAATCAGGAGCTCGCGCCGGGTGTGTACGAGTACGAATTTAACGGGGAAGGTCTATCGTCGGGAATTTATTTTTACACGCTAAATGCCGGGGAGTTCGCCGAGACAAAGAAGATGGTTCTGGTAAAGTAGTTATTCCTTATTTTTCCTTTTCATTTCCTTCATTATCTCTCCGGACTGTTCGTCTTCTCTTTCAGAGAGTCCTTTATACACACCTTCGCGGTCGTCTTCATTTTTATTCTGGCTAAGTTTGTACTTAGCCTGTATCTCGTTCACCGTAATTTCAAACCCAATAACGCCGTTCATCAGCTTACGCACATAGTCATCCGGATAGGAAGTAATATCATGTCCGCCTTCGCCCTCGTTCACTTTTACCAGGTCGGAGAGGGATTTGTGGAGTTCCTCATCATCGATAAGCCGCAGAGTGCCGTATGCGTGTACGGACATGAAGTTCCACGTCGGTACACTCGTATTCTTATACCAGGTAGATGAAATATATGTGTGAGGCCCGGGGAAAATAACCAGCACCTTCGCGCCGTCTGTAAGCGATTCCTTCTGCGTGTTGGCTCTTGCAATGTGAGCGCGGAGAATGAGCTCGCCGTCACGCTTCTCTATCATAAAAGGAATGTGTGTTCCAATTGGAATACCTTCCTGCACGGAGACAATAATTCCAAAGCTGTTCGCTTTAATGAAATTCTCGATCTCCTGCTCGTCTTCTTCCCTGAAATGTTTCGGTATGTACATTATTTTATTTCATCCTTTGCTGTTTTAGCCATCTTTACTAATTGCCAGTACGGTGGCGTATAGCCCTCTTTCTTTTTAAATTCATCCGAAAGCTCGTCCAGACGGCTTTTGATCTGCTTGAATCTTTTCTCGAAGTTACTTACCCTTAGCGCTGCCTCCGGTGACATTCCCTCGGGTATCGGACCTTCCTTATCGAACATGTTCAGCACGAGGCTGTACAGCTTGAGCATCCTCGCAAAAGGAAGCAGATACCAATCATACTCCAATCGTTCGTTTTTCTTCGTTGCGTCCTCCAGCATCACGTCGAGTACAGCATCATCCTTATGGCGTTCGTAGAGTGCTTCAGGATTACGGAGCTCAGCCACCACTGTAAGCTGCGGATCGTATTCCAGGTCGGACGGCTCGTGCGTCTCGAAGTTCCTCACCCCCACTGAGTAAAGCCAGTCGGCAACACCCTTAGAAGATATAGTGGATATTCCCGACCATAGCTCTACGCCGTACTGCTTATAGTACGCGTACGCGACCTCCGAGCAAAACAGTTTTGACGGGTCACTGAAATTCATCTCGAAATCATAGGGTATATGCCCCGTGGTGACATTCGTGTATGCCATCAGCGCCGCCTCGTGCGGAAGCATCGGGTTGGCTTTAAACTCCGGGACGTCACCGCGCGGACGCAGTATCATTACGCGGTATTTTTTATCGGCGAGATATTCCTCGAGTGTAGAGACTGCCGCCCCGATCTCGATATGAGACTCGACCGTATATATCTTACCCGTATTTTCATCCACGTAAACAAGCGCAACGTGAGAGAAACTGCCCGGGAAGTCATTACCACGCGCTATCAATGCCGAGACCGGCGCACCTCCTCTCGAGACAAGTATGTCACCGCTGTGAAGACGCAGATCGCCGTACCTGCCAGAGGGTGTCCACGATATTTCATCCGAGCCCCGTATAAGTACGGGAATCTTTTCCTTCGGCGCCTGGAGCATCACCTCCTCCAGCGCCATTCTGCCCCCGTACAAGAGCCTGTACATTCTAAAACGCGTGTCACGGTCGTTCATATCCCAGTGCTGTGAATTGCGTTTCACTGCCAGCCTTACGAGGTTGCTCTTCGCGGCGAACTTCATTATCTGATCCGGGCAGACCGCTACCATCGACGCGAGGTCGAATAGCTTGTATTCAAGTGTATCCCAAACCGGAGCGCCCGGAGTCTGATCTTTCCTGCCGATCCTTATTAATAGAGAGTCCAGCTCAGTAAACGCGCTGTCGATCGCCGGGCCTAACACCTCACAGCCCTTTTCGCGGTTCGCTGCGAACTTACCTTCCAGCTCATCCCAGAGCGCGTCCTTATTCCACTCGAAGGGCTTCTTTGTGGACGGCTTAAATTCACCCGCATCGGGGAATGGAATGAGCAATACCAGGTATAGCCCGATGATGATAATTAATGGAATAAATATTAATTTAGACGCTCTGGAGCGGAATAAAGGCATTTGATTCGATTTGAAGTAAAATAATCAAATCATAATATAGTTTAAATGCCACCGGGTTGGTTTTAGACTTTTTTATCCATCCATATTACCGTGCCCTCAAAGAATTTAGCAGAATTGAAGAGCATTTTAGAATTGTTATTTTTAGGATCTCTTTGAGCGGCAATGTAAACATATTTTTTTCTTTTGGCAAAGTTCTCCAGGTATTCCAGCATTGCCTTGCCGTAACCTATCCCACGGTATTCTTCTTTTACGAATATTTCATTTATCCAGATGTATCTACCCCCGCTCTGAACTCCGAGGCAGACATTAAAGAAACAAACCCCGGCAGGTTTTTTATCACCGGTGTACAATAAAAAGATAAATGCCGAAGAACCCTTCTTCAAAGAGGCTTCAACAACACTCTTCACGTCTTTGCGGGTTTTTCTCTCTCCAAGAAATTCCATCTGTAGAAGAAGTAAGCTGATGGCATCGTTGATTTCTTTAGGTAAACTATTCCCGGTTATTTTTTTGATCCTTACCAGTTTGCCAGACCTTCCATATCATAATCCCATTCCCTGAGATCGAAACCATTCTCGGCAACAGACTTTAAATTGAGAAGGAAAAATGACCAGCACACATAGCAGTTAATGTGAGCGAGTTCCGGCATCGGGTTATCCGGGTTGCTTATCTGCGAAAGGTTAAAGAATACCCTTCCGTCGAGCTCGGATAGTTTGATATTGAATTCAGCGGTACCGCCGAATGTGAAATTTATGAAATCCTTCCCGTTGGCATCGAGCACTTCACCCGACAGGGAAAGATCCTTATAAACCCAGTTGAAAGTATACTTATCGCCTTTTTGTGCAGGCTCGTCACCGGGGCGGGTGTGCCCATCGGGCGCCGTGTATATTGCTTCACCGATGAACCATTTCGAAATACCATCTGATGTACCGGCGTATTTGTACGCCTCTTCCATGGAAATGTCAATCAGGATACCCCGCTCAAACTGCGTGAGTGAAAATTTGTGCTCGTTCATAATGTAGATTTTGTTTTGGTTATGTGAGCCAGATGGTGGTCATCGTGCTCAGCGACAAAAAAGGCAAGGTCAATTACACGCATCTTTGTATTCAAGCGGGGGTGAATAGCAAATGCGAGAACCTCGTCCTCGGTTAGTTTATCTAGATTATCGACAAGCTCCTGCCGTGCCGTCCTGAATTGCACAAGGAGTTCGTCTATACTGCGTGAATTGTGATCTGCTTCGTGAGTTTTTTTGTTTGTCATATCTGCAGGAACTATCTCCGGTTTATCGGAGAGCAATCCTTTCAGGCGGACGCTCCATAGGTCCTCCAGGTCATAAAGATGCCCGGCCTCTTCCTTTATGGACCATTTACTGCCGGGTTTTGCGGATAATCGCTCTTCGGAAAGACCTTTCAAGGATTCTTCGAGACGCGCAGGCGTACCTCTTAAACGTTCTACGATATCGGGAAACAGCCCTTCATGCAGGTCATTGAAATTAAACTTTCTTTCTATCCAGGGAATTTGTTCGACCATCAATCAAACACCGCCCCTTCCTCCCAGATATGGAAGTTCATTCCGTAAGGGTCGGAGATCATCACGTTCTTATCGCTGTATTCGTGTGTTACTTTGCACCCTTCCTTTTCGAGAAGCTCGCGAGCCTCTTTCACATTATCCACTTTGAATTCAAAAAAGGTCTGACCGGGTGTACCCTCCGCGAAATAAAAATTCATCGAACCGGCTGTAAATTGAAGGTCGCCGTTCTTATCCTCCACGAAGTTCATCCCCAGCACATTTTTATAAAACTCGCCGGCTTTGTCGCGGTCTTTTACATTTAATGCAATGTTAGGACTGTACTCGAATTTCATTTGATTAATTTTTAATTAGAGATCACGTATGTAATAATTATCACAGCTGTAATGCCCCGTACACCCGACCGGACCATTGATCGGGTCGAAACCGTATTTCATATATAGTCCTCTCGCCTGTGGCATTCTTTCGAGTGTTTCCAGGTAACACCTCTTGTAACCAATTTTACGTGCCGCATCAAGGCAGAGATTCAACAACTTTTCACCAAGACCTATTCCGCGTATCTCCGGAACGAAGTACATTTTCTTTAATTCACAGACATCCTCCGCTTCCGGCAGAATGCCTACACCTGCTCCGCCCAGTACCTCCTTACCACGGGTGATCACGAAATACGCCGACTTGTCGTTATTATAAGCATCGAACATGTTCGCTACCTCAGCATCCTTGATCGAATAGCCCTCACCGACCGCGCCAAACTCCGTCATCACATCGATGATTATCTTCTCCATGAATTTATTGTCGCTCTTCCTGATCGGGCGTACCTGATATTCCGCCTGCCTGCGCATTTTATTCAGCGCCTTTGAATACGACTGTATACCTTTCAATACAATGTCCCTCTCCTCCTCTTTGAGAATAGAGAGCGCTTCGGTAACCTGCACGTTGGCTTCGTAATTGAGACGTGAGGCTTCGCTTTTTCCTTTTTGCGTGAGAACGAGGGGCTTCTGACGGTTATCGGTCCTGTTCTTTTCCGTTTTGAGCAGTCCTTTTTTCATCATCGAATTTACCGTCTTGCTTACGATAGACTTATCCGTGTTCAGAAGTTCTGCCAGCTCCTTTATCGTCATCATTCCATATTGATCTAGCTCTATCAGAATGTGGCATTCAGTATAAGAGTATCCGGTGGACTTATAGACGCCTTTCGTTACGTCCAGCTCGCGTACGAGCTTCCTTAATGACAGCCTTAGATTTTTGACCAGGGGTTCCATAGGGTTAGCTTTGTTGATTATTATAACCATTTAGTTGAAATATTCAACTAAATATATGATATAAGAATCAATCTGTCAATATTATATTTTAGTTCTTTGCCGGTGAATATCTTAAGAGGATGGAATCGAGAACCGCGCCGATAGCCGTTCCTATCAGGTAGCATAGTATATCGCTCCATAAAAACCCGTATCCCAGCACTAATCCGCCTATAAATGTATCGCGGATGCTGTCTATCCAGGGGGCGTGGTATATCTGGCTAAATTCTATTAGGAATGAAAAGAAGAATGTGACCACCGATATAAGCGGGATCTTTTCGGAAGGAAATAATACCGCGAATATTAGGTACACGTTCACTGCCCATAGCACGTCGCCCACATATTCATAAACGAAATAAGGAAAGCCCATGATCTTTCTCGAGGCAAGACCGAGGGCTATTACTATAACTATTGAAATGATGTATAAAAGACGGCGTCTTTTGGTCGGGAGCTTACTCATTCACTGGTGTCCACTTTATCGAGTCACTCTCTAGATAAAATTTTAATCCTTTCATGTTCTGAGTAATGTCGATGTTGAAATTACCGCTTGCAACGTTGAACGCCTGTCCGGGTGTCGGGTTCGTCCTGTTCACAAAGAGAGTAATGAGGTTTTTCCCGTCGAGTGTCCTTACTTTCAGCTCGTTCTTCTTACCCACGTCGTTAGAGCTGTAAAAATAAAGCGAGTCGCCGGTAAAGAATGTGTTCACGTCCACCGTAACAAAATTATTCCCTGCATAGAGGCTTTCGTCCAGCTGAAATGTTATTTCCCTTCTTTGCTTTTCCAGTGAAGCGTATGCAACCATTAGTATTCCGTTTACAATGTCATCGAACTGCATCTGGTTTTCTTGTTTGATCCTCGTATCCGCTGAGACGTACTTCTGTATCGTGTTTCCTCCCCACTTCACATTCAGATCATACACCGGTTTCTTCGATTCCTCAGGCAGATTCTGTATAGGGATTTTAAACGTATCTATCCGTGAGAGGTCGTTTGTCTGGAGCAGGCTGAAAAGCTTTGTCATCTCTTCCCGGCTCACATCAATATCGACTTTCTTTGTTTCGCCGTTTACCATAAATACCGCATAAGAGGTATCCAGCGATAAATGAAAATCTTTGCCCGACATTGCGTCGTTAAATTCTACCACAATGTCCTCCGGCATTGTAGAGGGCAGGTAAACTTTATCGGAGGAGGTTTCGCATCCCGTTTGAAGGAATACTAAAAGTAAAAGTATGGCTGAAATTCGTAACATTAGATTTAATTTATTTGCATGTTGATCGGGTCCCATTTGATCTCGTCACCTGCGTAATAAAAGCGGGCTCCGATCATTAAGGGATCGATAGTAATGGGGATTTGTTTTGTTGCTTTGCGTTCTACCCTGCCGTTAGCCGGGTTCTTTTCGTTGAGAATTAGGTAAAACATGTTTGTTCCGTCGAGCACCGTCAGCAATATACTGTCCCTGCGCCCTTCCTTTCCGCTGTTATACGTATAGTCCGTGTTTAAATTAAATTCCAGGTCTCTCCCTTCACCGATTAGAGTAGTGTCCAGCTCTATCTTAAAATTCCTTTTCAAAAGTTCGAGGAAATCATCGACCATTTTATTTATCGCGGTACTTATTTCACCGTACGTTTTCTTGGAAGACTCATCCACGTATGTTGTGCCTGTGTTGGACTTGGTTATAGACTCCCCGCCATACGAAACCGTAATTGACGATCCGCCCCTGTCATATACTTCATCTTCGGTATGAGTACCTATATTGGAAAACTTCTTATCCCTCAAGATCTTGTAGATATTATCTATATCCGCCTTATTGTATTTCAGGTAAACTTTGTTTTCAGTACCGTTATTACGGAATATCACATAGTTGCTGTCTTTGGAGAGGAATATCGTCTTTCCCATGTCCACCATACCGCCGTCTTCTTTATACACGATCGTAAGGTCTTCCGGGCGTTGTTCCGGCATGTCATTTGTCGAACAGCCTGAGACCAGCGCCGTCAATAATACTGCGAATAAATATTTTTTCATTTCACTTTTTTAATTCCAGATTCCGAGAATAATTCCCGACACGGTCAGCCCCAGTATATGATAACCCGACGTTATCAGCACCAGCTTAACCGGTCTGCCGTCATATATCGAATTTATTCCGCATGAAGTCAGTACGAACCCTATCCCCGCGACCGCGCCGACAAATGCCCCCGGCAACAGTGCGTTAGCATTCGTAAGCACAATAAAAATACCGAGCACGTATACGGTGATGAATATAGCTATGAATGTTGCGATGAAATTTGATGGTGAGGATTGGAAATCCTCTTCCTTTTTACCCAGGGCGTTCATCCAGGGTTTTGCGAAAAGTACCGGGGAGTACCACGCCGCTCCCAGCATAAAATAAGCCACGGACGACACGAGAACAGCGAGCAGATTTACCTGCGCGAATATAGTTTCCATATAAAAACTTTTTTATAAAGTTATATATTCTCGCCGAAAAATAATATAAAATTAT
This sequence comes from Ignavibacteriales bacterium, assembly GCA_020635255.1. Classification (NCBI taxonomy): domain Bacteria; kingdom Pseudomonadati; phylum Ignavibacteriota; class Ignavibacteria; order Ignavibacteriales; species Ignavibacteriales bacterium. Next base: position 182,736 of record JACKAC010000003.1, on the reverse strand, counting down.
ATGGTTACTTCCAGTATATCTTCTCCCCATCACGGTACACACTGATGGATTTCGTGTCCTTATCTATTGTGAGAATGCCCTGCCCCTGCGCGAATATCTTACTGCCGGGCTCGGTGCTGAGGTCCTTATTGAGCATTGTTACGTACATGTAGTGTTCACCCGGATACAGCCGCACGGTAACGCTCTTTTGCCAGCCGTCTCTCGCGCTCATGTATGTAAATGACGACCCAACGTTAAAATTCACTATCTTGTTTTCGTCCATCACGCTGTCGTCTATATCAAGTGTTACGTCTATCGACGCGCGGTCCAGTTCATTCGATACTATCTCCCGTATTTCATTCTCCACTGCCGCGAACTCATCCCGCCAGCTTTCCTGGATAAATGTCATCCCCGCATCCGATTTCTCGTAAGACGAGCCGTCCGCCCTGTAGCTTATGGTCGTTCCGCCCCTGTCATATACTCTTTCTTCGTATGTCTCTATCTCGTGGAACTGGTTCTCGATTATGATGTTGTACAGTTTCTTCAGCTGGCTCATGCTCACCTTAAAATATATTTTCGTTTTCGCGTCCTGGTCCCATATCTCCGCGTAAGAACTGTCCTTCGATAGAAAATATGTCTCCCCCGCGCGCACCATGCCTCCGCCGTCGTGAAGCGTCACGCGAAAGTCCTTTGGTACATTATCCGTGTTGCAGGCATTCGAGCATTTCGCTCCAACCAATCCGAATAAAAGCGTTGAAAGAATGATTACGGTTTTCATAATGAATTTTAGTTTATTTTAAACTTTAAAGAATCGCTTTCAATAAAAAAAGTGATTGAGTCTGTTTCGTCTGTAATGTCAAAATAAAATCTGTTTTCATATTTTAATTGCTCCATTGGGTCTGCTTTCCAATCCAAAACCAAAAACTCTCCCATACCTTTATTTATTCCCTTATTTACTTTAACTACATATTGAGAATTATCTTCATTATTATTCGAGAAACCATAAAAATTAAATCTCAGCGAATTAAAATATCTAGTATCAAGAACACTTTTATCAATTATTATTTTCATATCTTTATCAAATATCACAGCCTTCTCAATTAAAAATTCATACATTCTTCCAACAATTGAGTTGTATCCGGGATACTCGTCATTATCTACGTATGTTCCATCCCCGGAAATTACATAATTTGCTTTTCCATTATATCTTGCCATTATTTCGGTAGGACCATCCCCGCAAATAATAATATTAACCAATTCTTTATATTTAGTTTCCAAAAAATTGTTTTTAAGAAGTAGATCATATATATATCCTATTTCATCGTTAGAAATTTCTATATACTTTTTTTCATTCCCATATTTATATCCATACTCGATATATGACCTGTACTTAGTAAATACTGCTCTCAGATCTTCATACCTTGTCCCAAACAACATTTTTTGAGGGGCTGTGTATTCCACAAAAAAATCATCCGGTACCCCCTGTGAATAAAGAGGGAGACTAAAAACCAAAAAAGACAATATTGAAAGCAAGTATTTCAAACCAAATTATTGTTATTATTTCTACTTTGACAGGCGGTAAAAGTTCAAATAAAAAACCCCGCTCGAGGCGGGGTTGATCTTATCCAACTTAATTCATTGGAACTTCAATAATTAATATCTCCGTATCCGGTTCGAGAACTTTAATATTTATCTTATCCGTATCATAAATTCCCATCGCGTCCCTTCTGCTCAGGTCGTCGCCTTCCACGTTCACCTTTCCTTCCACCACCATAATATACGCGCCGTTTCCTTTCGTACGGATATCGTAATCGATCTCCTTACCTGCATCGAACTTGCCCATCGACAAATACGCGTCTTGGTTTATCCACATCGCGTCCTTCGAATCTTTGTCGGAAGTCACCAGCATCTGCAGTTTGTTCTCCTTGCCGGCGGGATCGAACGACATCTGGTCATACCTCGGCTCGATATTCTTCTCGCGCGGGAATATCCATATCTGGAACAGTTCCACACTCTCGTCCTGCGACGGATTGAATTCCGAATGCATAACGCCCTTGCCCGCGGACATCACCTGTATCTCGTTCTCCTTAATTACACCGTCCGAGCCCATGCTGTCGCGGTGTTTTAACTGCCCGTTCAGTATGATCGTGATTATCTCCATATTGTCGTGAGGATGCATGCCGAAGCCCTGGTCCGGCGCGACGGTATCGTCATTCAGCACCCTTAATACACCAAATCTTACTCTTTCGGGATTATGCCAGCTGGCGAAGCTGAAGCTGTGATACGTATCCAGCCACCCGTGGCTCACATGACCCCGCGAATCTGCTCTGTGTAGTACTTTTTGCATGTGGTTTTTGATTAAAATGGTTTGTATACAAATATAAACAAAATTTGGGTGTTGGAAAGTTTCCTAAACCTCCATTGGTTTTCTTTCAAAGAAACCAATCATTCTATTTATAATTTCAGATATCATGAGTAATTCATTTCCAACCCATAACTCTAAAATCCTTCTAGCAGAAATTTCTACAATTTTACCACCAGATGGAATTGTCGCCATTGAATCCCAGTTAGGGAAACTTAAACTTTGAAACCATTTAAGAGTACTTTGTCTCTCTTCAATAAAATTTTCTATAGACTCAGATAATTTTCTTTGATTATATTTCCTTTTCTTTACCCACTTGAATGGATTAACTGGGAAAAAAACCTCTTTATCCTTTTCCAAAACCTTTTTTAATTTCTTTTTAAAATCTTCCTTTTCTGTGTCGATTAACAAATTTATTATCTCTAAAATTGAAAGTTTATCTTCGGATGGTTTGTATGTTATCAATTCTGGAGGAATGTTATTAACTAATCCTAAAATTACATTAGTATTGGCCATTAATCTGTCTATCAAATATATCCCATGCTTTAGGGAAATCTTTGAAAAATTATTCCACTCTATATCCTTATCATTTTCAAGAGTTGAAACCAACTTGCGAGCAAAACTATTATAAAACTTACTTTCTTTATTGCAATATATTTTAAACATAGTGGGAAAGAATACTCCTTGTTGAGCAAGTTTATATAATAATTCCCATCTAAAAACTACAGCAATAATTCTTTCTGTATTTCTAAAAAAATCTTCCATTGCACTATCTACTATATTTTTAATATCTGGATTGCTAACCCATTTTTCCGGAATTTTTAAAAAGATTAAAGCGGGTTTACCTTTAGGCAATTGAGCTTTTGAGTTTTTTAAAGGGTTTAATATTGATCCTTTCTCAAGTGAAGCTGATTCAATTTTATTCTTCACCTCACATAGAATATTTTCCCCGCTTTCATTTATTATCTCTATGTCATAATCACAACCTTTTAATCCCGATGGAGGTATGAATTTAAATTTTATATTATTTCTAAATAGTTGCCCACCCGATTCAAGTTCAGCAAACAAAGATTCTACTTTACCTGATTTAATTTCTTCTAAGGTTTTTCCAAATCCTTCAACAGATTGTAAATTGAAGATATGTTCAGCTAATCTTGTTGCTTTAAGTTCATGTCTATATTTATCCTCAAGAATCTTTGCATCTGTTTTAAAAAAACTTCTTCCCGTTCTGTTTCTTTTTGATACATCTTTATGCATTTCAAACAAGTTCTGGTTTACCCATTCATTTCCTAAATAATACCTGAGTAGTTCACTTGCTAATCCGAAATTGATAAATTCCTGAGATTTTTCTGATGGGTAAGGAACTAAACCAACTTTAATAATATTGATTAAATCTGCATATGTTAGAACTCTATCACTCATAATACTCCCTCAGCCTCGCCGCCACTTTCTTTCCGGCGGACTTTTCCAGCATCGAGTAGTTCGTCTTCAGGACTTCCTTTATGTTCTCTACGGAGCCGAACTCTATCAGAAGTTTGTTCGCGGTCTTCGCGCCGATGCCCTCTATCTCCGTTAGCTCCGTCGTTATCGTGCGCTTTTCCCTTAGCGATCTGTGGTAAGTGATTGCGAACCTGTGTGCCTCATCCCTTATCCGCTGTAACAACCTCAGCCCGCTTGACGTGTGCGGAATGGACTGCGGGTCGCTGTCTCCCGGCAGGTAAACCTCCTCCAGCCGTTTCGCCAGCCCGATTATGTTCTGGCCCGTGATGCCCAGGTCGTCAAGGACCTTCACCGCTGAGCTCAGCTGTCCCTTACCGCCGTCTATTATTATCAGGTCGGGCATTTCAAGCGCTTCGTCTTTGTCGGCTTTTTGGTCGGGGTTCTCCGCCGTTTCGAAATCCGCTTCCACGACTTTTTTATATCGCCTGTGTATCACCTCACGCATCGAAAGAAAATCATCCGGTCGCCCCACGACCCCCTCTACACCGCGGAGTTTGAACTTCCTGTAACCCGTCTTCTTGGGACCCGCGTTTTCGAATACCACCATCGATGCAACGGTATCCGTACCCTGTATGTGCGAAATATCGAAACACTCTATCCTCCGCGGGAGCTTCGTCAGGCGCAGGTCGCGCTTCAGCGCTTCCAGCGACGGCGGGATGAATTCCTTCTTCATCTTCGCCAGTATCAGTTCCTTCAGCAGGAACATCGCGTTGCTCTTCACCATATTGACCGACTTCGCTTTATCGCCTATCTTCGGCACTGTTATATCCACCTTCGATCCCCTGCGTTCGTCCAGCCACTTCTTCAGCGTGTCCATGTCCTCCAGCTCCGTCTCCAGGAATATCTCCTCCGGGATAAAGTCCGCCTTTGAATAATATGTCGTTACAAAATTTTCCAGTATCTCCGCGTCGCTTTTTTCTATTACGTTGCTCAGATAAAAATGCGACTTACCCACGACCTTCCCGTCGCGTATCTTCAGCACCATACCGCACCCCGTATTGTCTTCACGCGCCACGGCGAATACGTCCCGGTCCACTATCTCCTCATCCACCATCTTCTGCCGTTCCGAATAAACCTCTATCGCGTCTATCTTATCGCGTATCTGCGCCGCTTTCTCGAATTTCATATCTTCCGAGTAAGCATTCATTTTATTCTCGAGCTCCTTTACCAGCGTGTGCGTCTTTCCCTGCAGGAGCTTGGCGACCTCGTCTATCATCTCGTTATAATCAGCCCTCGATACCAGAGCTTCGCATGGTCCTTCGCATTTCTTTATGTGGTAATCCAGGCACACTTTGAACTTCCCCGCCGCGATGCTCTCGTCGGTGAGATTCAGACTGCACGAGCGTATCATAAAAATATCACGCACCGCCTTCAGCGCGAACCGCATCGTCTTTACGTCAGTGTATGGTCCGAAGTAACGCGAGCCGTCCGACCGTTTCTTTCTCGTCGGGAATATGCGCGGGTATGGTTCGTTTGTTATTACTATGTACGGGTATGACTTATCATCTTTGAAGTTAACGTTGTACTTCGGTTTCAGTTTTTGTATCAGCGTGATCTCTAGCAGGAGCGCTTCGACTTCCGAATCCGTCGTGATGATCTCTATGTCGGCGGTCTTTCCTATCATCAGTTCCAGGCGCGCCGATCCCGCTCCGCTCCTCGTATTGGATACGGCTCTCGATTGGAAATAAGATCTCACACGGTTTCTGAGCACCTTTGCCTTGCCCACATATAATACCCTTCCGTTGGCGTCCTTGAATTGATAGACACCCGGAGACGCGGGAAGATTTTCAAGTTTGGATTTCAGATCGGGAGAAAGTGCTATTTCCGGCTGGATTTCACTATTTTTGTCGGTATCTGCCATTCTCTATTAATATAACAAATATGGACAGGAATTTATTCCCTAATGCTTTTTCTGTGTGTATTCGATGAGAACCCCGCCGGTGGATTTCGGGTGAAGGAAAGCGATCAGCATATCGTCCGCGCCGGTGCGGGGAGTTTCGTTTATCAGCTCGATACCGCTGTTCTTTGCGTCGGAAAGAGACTTCACGATGTCGTCCACTTCGAATGAACAGTGGTGAACACCTTCTCCGCGTTTTTCGATGAACTTCGATATCGGTGAATCCGGTGCAGTACCCTCGAGCAGTTCGATGTCCATGTTGTCCAGGTGGAGTTTGCGCACGTTCACCTTTTGCTCTTCAACATGTTCGACCTCCGATGCCTCTACCCCGAATATCTTCTCGTAGTTCGGCACCGATTCATCGAGTGACTTTACCGCTATGCCTATGTGAGCAAGTTTCATAATTTAGAGATAATCGTTCATGCCTTTTCTTCTCAGGTAATCCACGACGTCTTTTACTTTTTGTGATTCACCGCGCTTGCAGACGAGGAGCCCGTTATCCGTATCAATAATGAGCAGGTCCTCCACGCCGATCGTCGCCGCTATCTTTTGATCGTTAATAATGAGACAGTTCTTTGTGTCGATGGTGACCGTCTTGCCGACCTTTACGTTTCCGTTGACGTCCTTTTCCTTAATGTTGTATATCTCATCCCACGAACCCACGTCGCTCCATCCGAAATCGCTCTTTATCGTATATACCTCGTGTGACTTTTCCATCACACCGTAGTCTATCGAGATCCCCTTCATCTTTGAGTATTCGAATTCCAGCTTTTTGTCGAAGTCCTTATCCATCAGCGATCCTTCAAGGTGCATGAGTGATTCGAAAATGTCCGGGAGTGAACTTTGTATCTCGTTCATCATAGTGTCCACACGGAAAATAAACATACCGCTGTTCCAAAGAAAATCTCCGCTCTCTATGAACGCCTTCGCGAGGTCCAGGTTTGGTTTCTCCGCGAATGTTTTCACCTTAAATACCTTCTCGTGCCTTTCATCACCAACTGCAACGGGTACCATTTTTTCCAGGTCGAATTGTATGTAGCCGTACCCCGTCTCCGGTTTTGTCGGGTTTATTCCGAGCGTTACTATACCTCCGTTCTCATTCACAAAAGCCAGCCCCGTCTTCAGCACGTGCTGAAACTCTTCCACGTTGCCTATTACGTGGTCCGACGGAAGCACAATCACGTTTGCCTTCTCGTCGAACTGCTTCAGGAATAAACAAGCGAGCCCGATACACGGAGCGGTGTTCCTCCCGAAGGGTTCACAGATTATATTCTCGTCCGGTATCTGTGGAAGCTGTTTCTTTATGTCGTTCTTATACATCACGTTCGTCACCACAAATACTTTCGTGCTGTGTACCAGCCCCGTTAGCCTCTGGTACGTCTCCTGTATCATGGAGTTAGAATCGTGTATGATCTTAAGGAATTGCTTTGGTAATTTTGAAGTGCCTTTCGGCCAAAATCTGGTTCCCACACCGCCTGCCATTATTACTGCATAATTGTTCATAGTATAGATTTAGTTTCCTTTTTTTGTTTTTTGCGTAAAGATCTTTACCGGGTCGTTGAGATATGAAATGAATTTTTCCAGATCTTCGTTTGGCTTATCCAGAGCCGCCGCCTTGAAATTATAGATTATGTATTTGAATATTTCACGGATGTCCTCATCGAACGGATCCATCCTGTAATTCTGTATGAACTTTATGAACACATAGCTTGCTTCCGACAGCTTCGCGACGTCTTTGAGGTCGAGTATCTTAGCCCTCCTGATTATCTCTTTCAAATTCAGAAATGTTGATGACAGCGTGCGAAGTCCTTCGTAATTCTGATAGTCTCCCTCGATCTCATCCAGCGAGAGGAAAGTGCTTTCGAGATCCTGTATCTGTAATTTCATCTGTTTAAAGCTGTCTCTCAGCTCGGAATTCGAATACTTTTCCTTGAGGCTTGCGGACACTTTTGCCGGCTCTCTGTGCTCGGTTTTCTCTTTTTTCTCTTCCTGCTTGGCTTCGTCTTTAGCGTCTGCGGCTTTTTCCGCGGTGACCGGCGCATCACTAAAGCTTTTTCTTAGAGTTTCCAGCGACAAAAGAATGTCGTCGGCTTCGGGCAGATCGTCTCCTTTGATTAGTCCCTCCACGAGTTGTATTCCTTTGTTCAGTGATGCGAGCTCTTCGCCGTTTGGGCGCGAGTTTGTTTTTAGATATTCTTTGAAAATTTTTCCTGTGCAGTCGTACACATTCGAGATAAGCGAAAACGACATCGCGTCGGACCGCTTCCTCATTATACCGCACAGCTCGGATATCTTCCCGAATATTACCGGCTCGCCATCCGGCGAGGAGCTTCCCTCCGGCACCGCTTCGATATCGAGATAATAATCTTTGAGCAGTTCGTTAACCTCGAATAAAGTTCTTTCGTAATCTTTGTATTGCTCGCTTACCTCGGGATCGGGGATCGGATCTATCTCCGTTTCCTCTTCTTCCAAAATTTCCTCCGGCGTCACGTCTTTATCCACATCCGTGCCTATATCCTCCACGGGCTCTTGCTCGACGTCTTCGTCGGTGTCCTCCGAAGCGCCGCTCATCACGGTCCCCGCGACCTCCTCTGTTTCTTCTAATTGCTCCTCCCTATCCATATCGTCCGTTACTTCCTGCTCCGGTACTTGCGCTCCGTCCTCCACGACATCCTCCTCCACCGTCATCACCACCTCTTCCACGACTTCCTGCACTACCTCCTCCACAACAATCTCACCAGTTTTCTCGTCCAGGGTGTCAAAATCTTCCTCTTCGGCGGAAGAAATTTTTTCTTCCGGATTTTTTTCGCTCGAAGAGATAGTTTTTCTAATTACGAAACCTTCGCCCTCCATTTCTTCGTAGGGTAAAATTTCTTCTTCCGGCTCGTCGGATATTTCGGAAATTTTTTCTTCGACCTTCGGTTCAGATTCAATTTTGTTTTCTGTCTCTTCGTTTACGGTTTCCGTTTCAATTTCGTTTTCGGTTTGTTGTTTGGTGGTGTCGAGTATTTCGAAGCCTTCGTCGCCCTCTTCGCTGTTGCTTATCAGCTCAAATTCTTCGTCGCCGAATGTCACGCGGAGTTCCTCGTCCGAGTTATCTTCTTCTACTTCATCCCCGGTAATTTGTTCAGAGTCATCGGTGAGATCGTCTTCATACATTTCTTTTTCGGAAAATTCTTCGGCAATGGAAGCGTCGTCCTCATGCTTAACCTTAAATCTGTTTTCTTTAATCATTTCGGAGAGGCCGGAGCCGGATATTTCCGGTATTTTCAGTTCGGGTTCTTCACCGGCGTCACCGCTCAGCGAGAAATTTTTTATTAGCTCTTTTTTTATGAACTCGCAATCCTCTTTTGCGTTTTCCTCAAGCGTATCGAAATCCACCGCGCCCTCGCCAACTTTTTTAAGGACGAATACCAGGTACACCGCCGTATCTTTCATCTTTGCGATGTGCATGAGGGTATATACGGCTTTCAGGGTGTCGCCGGCTTTTTTTACGTACTCGAAATATTTGCCGACGGTATCGTAGTCGAGGCGGTTGCCTCCCTCTCTCTTTAAATCATCAATCGATTTTTGAAGTATAAAGTCCAGGTATTTCATGGAATAGGAATCCCCCGTATTCTCACGGAAGCGTCGATAGTTTGAGAAATAAATTTATTAAATATAGGAATAATGAATTATATTCTATACGTAAATCCTTTTTACCCTGTCGGAAACATTCGTAATTATCTCGTATGGAATAGTATCGATCAATTTTGCGAGATCGTCGGCGGTATATTCGGGACCGAATATTATAACTTTGTCGTTTGGATTAATTTTATCTTTCATTCCGACCTCAGCCATAATCCAATCCATACACACGGTGCCGACGGAAGGATAGAGTTTTTTGTTGATGAAGACTTTTGCTTTATTCGTAAGAGCGCGCGGGTAGCCGTCACCGTAACCGATAGGTATGGACGCAATGCGTGTTTTCCTTGTAGTGGTATATTTTCTGCCGTAGGATATGCTCTCTCCTTTCGGCAGCTCTTTAACGAGGCTAACCTTCGATACCATTCGCATCACCGGCTTTAAGCCGATGTCTTTTTTCACCTTTGTCCTGTCGGTGTAGTATCCGTAGAGCATGATACCGGGACGCGTCATATTGCAGAAATCATCGCGGAAATTAAGTATTCCGCCGGAATTTTCTATATGCTTAAGTTCGAATTTATGGATATTACTTTCTATTTCCGAGACGACATCCTTGAAGGTTTTCAATTGTTTGAGCGAGTATGAATTTCCCGGCTGTTCGGCGGTCGCGTAGTGAGAGTATATGCCAACCAGGTTTAAATTTTTTAATTTCTTCAATTCGCTCACAGCTTTGTACGCGTCCTTTGCAAGGAATCCTATCCGGTTCATCCCTGTGTCGAGCTTTACGTGAACGTTCACGATTTTATTTTGTAAGGCCGCGTATTTATCGAGAGCCTTTGCAGATTTCAGATCTGTTATTGTAACTTCAATGGCATTTTCAATTACGTCTTTGAAATGTTCGGTGTCGAGTGTGAGCGCGCCAAGGCAAAGTATCTTCGCGTTTTTCATTTTCAAACTGAGATATTCTCTAAGGTCGACCGATTCAGTGAGAAAAGCAGTACCGAGATAATCCGCTCCGCAATCGATCAGCTCTTCGGCAATGCGTGTCATGCCGTGCCCGTAGGCATTTGCCTTAACAACAGCACAGATCTTTGTATTTTTGGACTTATTTTTTAAATTGGAGGCTTTACGTATTATGTTAAAATTGTCCTTTAAATTCCTTAAATTAATCTCCGCATAAGTATCGTATCCGTTTGAAGGGGAATTGTTCTTTTTCATTTACAAACTTAGTAAAAGCTGTCTTGAAAAAATATTTATTAATCCGTACACATTTTTGTGCGAAATTGCGGAGAAAATGAGTTCAAAATCTTGACAAAGTAAACAAGTTTGTTTAATATTATATATTAAAATTTACAAGTTCGTATCTGTTAACAACTTGTTAATAATCATCGGTTCTTAACATCGCATTTTTATTGGGTAAAAATTTCAGCTAAAGTTATTAACACCTCTTGTTAAGAACCCCGTACAATTAGCATAACCCCTTGAAATAATTGTTGTTTAGCCCTTAGGCTCTGTGTTAACAAAACAGCCGGGATGAGGGTTTTTTTCTTTACGAAATATGCGTTCACTTAAAGTAGTATTTTAAGTAATCAAGAATTGTTAATAAACATTTAAACCTCTTATCGTGGCAAGTTACTCTACTAATCTAAATGACATCAACGAACCTTTTGACAGTAGAGCCCAAAACCAAGTAAGTCCAGCCGACACAAAACCAGTAGAGCAGAAAGACGCGGAGCAGGTTTGGGGAAAGTTCTTAGAGTTACTATCGGATTCCATCAAAGAAGGAGAGATCAACACCTGGTTCTCCGTAATCACACCAAAAAGTTTTAAAGAAGGGGTATTAACAGTATCCGTGCCGAGCGAAGATTACTACGGCATGATAGAGCGCCGTTACAATTCACAGATCGCGCGCATAATCGACAGCGGTATACTGGGCGAGAACGGAAAGCTAAAGTACGAAGTAAGCCAACTGAACCTATTCACGCCGGGAATCCACGAAGAAGCGCCCGCAGAGAGAACAAGCATAAGAATCGCCGAAGAAGAGGACCGAATCGCAGATGACCCATATGACTTTAACATTATCACAGGCAAAAAAGAATACGCATCTAACCTATACCCAAAGAATACATTCGATTATTTTATAAAAGGTGAAAGCAACGAGCTGGCAACCGCGGCGGCTTACGCAATTACGAACAATCCTGGCAGAACATACAACCCGTTCTTTGTTTACGGAGGAGTTGGACTCGGCAAGACTCACCTGGTACAGGCGATCGGCAATGAGATACTGAAGAAATTTCCGGATAAGAAGATATATTACACTACTGCACCAGACTTTACGACACAGTTCACAACATCGATAGCAAAAGAGAGGATAGATTTTTCATCCAATACCGGCGGTACAAAGAAGCTGGATTCATTTTACAAGTCACTGGACGTACTTATTCTCGACGATATTCAGAACCTGAGCGGTAAGGAAAAGACTCAGGATTTTATGTACCAGATATTCAACTCCTTATTCAACGAAAAGAAACACATCATATTTTCGAGCGATAAACCTATCAGCCAGATAAAGGGCATAGAGGAGAGGCTCATATCGAGATTCCAGTGGGGCATTACGGTAGATATACAACCGCCGAACTGGGAGATGAGAGTCGCTATCACGCAAAAGAAGTTTGAAGCGGCAGGTGTATCGGTACCGGAAGAAATTATTCACTACATCGCAACAAATGTAAAGGACAGTATACGAACAATAGAGGGATGTATCGTAGGAATGATCGCTGAGAGCGCTCTCGTTCACAAAGGACAGATAACCCTAGATGTGGCTGAGAAGGTCATAAGCCGTGTTGTAGGCAATGTAAAACGCTCCAGACACATTTCCATCGAGAATATCATATTCAACGTCTCAGAGTTTTACAAGATCTCCGAGAACCAGATCCTATCACGCAGAAGAACAAAGGATGTGGCATTTGCAAGGCAGGTAGCTATGTACCTAGCAAAAGAACTTACGAACAATACGCTGGAAACTATCGGGTTGAACTTCGGCGGAAAAGACCACGCAACGGTATTGTATTCACATAAGATGATATCGGATCAGATGAAGAGGGATATAGAGATAAAGAGACAGGTAGAGGGAATAATCGAGAAGATCAAAAACATGTAGTGTTTGTAAAAATCGTATAAAAATTTTCAGACCTCCTCTTTTTAAGCGGAGGTTTTTTGTTTGTGTTAGTATCTTGTCAGTAGAGGCTCTTTGTGCACCGGCTTATTAACATATTTAAGAATATTCGCAGGAAATCCGCCCCGAATTTTTGCGAATTTTTAAGAGCCGGCGTTTTTTAACAATGCTATGTGAATTACGGGATACGGTAATCCCCTTTATTCATACCAAAAATCAATACTATTTGATATTTTCCACATAACTAACAAGACTATATCTGTTTCTAATTTTTTTATATATTAAAATACAATATAGATATTCCTAAAGGTTGAAAAGTTGATCGAGAAACTTTACATAAAGAATTATTTAATAATCAAAGAAGCCGAGATAGAGTTCGATAAAGGTTTAAACATATTAACAGGGGAAACAGGGGCAGGAAAAAGTATTATACTCGATGCACTGTCAATGATACTTGGTGAGAGAGCTGATTTTTCATTAATAAGAAGTAACTCTGATAAATTAATAATAGAAGGAAGTTTTGATTTTAGAAGAAATAAAGAAGTAAGAGACTTTCTTGTTTCAAAAGAGCTAGATGATAATGACGGTTATGTGATAATAAGGAGAGAGCTTAATCAAAAAGGTACGAGCAGAAATTTTATTAACGATACACCCATCCAATTAAGCGATCTAAAGGAGTTCGGTGATATCATTATAGATATACATTCACAGAATGAACACCAGTCGCTCCTAAAGAAAGAAACTCACATTAAGATACTGGATAACTTCATAGGACCGAATGATGTGTTCCCGGAATACTCAGGGCTGTTCGAGGAGTATAAAGTGCTTGTAAACGAATATATGGAGCTTACAAGACGTAAGGACGAGCTGATCGAGAAAAGAGATGTGATAGAATTTCAACTACGTGAAATAAACAATGTGAACCCGGTGAAGGGTGAAGAACCGGAGCTGGAAAATGAATTAAGTAAGGTAGAGAATGTCGAAAATATAGCTCAAAGTATAGATACGGTATTAAAGATACTTTACGATGATGAACAAAGTGTATATCCGTCGGTATCGATCGCATTAAAAGAGCTTAAGGACGCGGTAAAGTATGACAGCGATCTTGGTAAGCTATCAGAGGATCTGGAAAGCTCATATATAACAATAAAAGAAGTATCAAACTTTTTAAATAATTATAAGAGCGGAATAAATTTCGATCCTGTGAGGGTAGAGCAGATAAGGGACAGGCTTGGAAGTTTGAATTTTTTGAAAAAGAAGTATAATATGTCCGTGGATGAGCTGGTAGATAAAGCTGAGGTATTATCGAAAGAGCTTGATATGACTGAGAATTATGATTATGAGCTCGGAAAACTTAAAAAGAGGGTCGAGGCGCAAAAAGATGATGTTTATAAAAGGGCGGTGGAATTATCAAAAATAAGAAAGAAGAGCTCAATAGAGCTGGAGAAGGATGTAAATACATATCTTAATGAAGTTGGATTGGAATCGGCGGAATTTAAAATAGATATTTCAAATGTTATTGCAGGTGATGAACAGGAAAATTTTTCCTATTTGGTTAAAAATGAAAAAATCGTACTTTCTAAGAGCGGCATAGATAATGTTGAGTTTTTGGTAAAAATCAACAAAGGATCGGATTTCACGCCACTCAGAAAGTCAGCTTCCGGCGGTGAAATTTCGAGAATAATGCTTGCAATAAAGGCATCACTTTCAGGCAGAGACCATGTACCAATACTAGTTTTTGACGAAATAGATGCAGGTATCAGCGGAAGAATAGCGGGTAAGGTAGGAAGGGTAATGAAGAAGCTGGCAAACTCACACCAGATCATATCGATTACTCACTTACCCCAAATAGCGGCAATGAGCGAAAGGCATTTTCTCATCGAGAAGGTGGATAAAGACGACGAAACGGTGACTAATATTAAGACGCTGAGTGAAGATGAAAAGGTACAGGAGGTGGCAAAACTCATCAGCGGTGAGAAAGTCACAGAAGCGGCAGAGAAGAGCGCGCGGGAATTGATAGGTTAACATAGTGATTTATTAAAACTCTCCCAGTCTGGCATACCGGGTTGACAATACCCTTGTTTTCAATTTAATATTAATTTTATAGTGATTAAATTGAATTTTAGAAAATTCTTTTTAAATTCACTTAAAATACATGATTTCATATTTAGCAAACCTTACGGAGCAGGAACAAAGAATGCTTATCGAGGCGCCTGTGCTGATAGCAATATTGGTAGCAGGAGCAGATCACAAGATAGACGATGCAGAGAAGGACTGGGCAGAAAAAGTAGCTCATTTCAGGAGCATGAAAAACGATTCAATTTTGAAGGATTATTATTACGAGGTAGATAAGCTGTTCGACGATACGTTTAACGATTATGTGAAAAGTTTACCGGAAGATTCGCTTGAAAGGAATAAGCAAATTGCAGGAGAGTTGAAAAAATTGAACGAGGTATTCCCTCAACTCGACGCGGAATTTGCGAAGGAGTTGTACGACAGCTATTTAACTTTTGCGGACCAGGTAGCGCGCGCATCGGGCGGAGTGCTCGGTTATGCGGCGGTCAGCGCGGAGGAAAAGGAGTGGGCTCAACTCAGCATGATAAAGAAACCTTACTAAATAAACATTTGTGAAGATCCAGGACCTTGAAAAAAATCTCCCGAATCTCGGACCTGAAGAAAGAATCGTTACGCTAAAGAACTCTACAGAAGTGTTTAAATCTTCCGGCGACTCCGAATCTCTCGCACACGCACTGCTATTGCTCGGCAACGAGTACAGGTCTGCGGGCGAGTACAGCCTGGCTACAGAATGTTTTAACGGGAGCGCGGAGATATTTGAAACGACGGGAGATCTTTACGGGGAAGCGGCATCTCTAAATAACCTCGGATTTACAAACAAAGCAATAGGTGACAACCAAGCGGCACTGGGTAATTACGAAAAAGCACTGTCGCTGTATAGGGCGCTCGGTGACGCGGACCACGAATACATCGTCCTGCTCAACATTGCCAAGCTGTATTTTTCAATGAAAGAATATCTCGAAGCGGTGGAGTATTATGAAGATGCTCTTTCGCTAAAGGAAGGCGAGGGTGACGAAGGTACAGCAGAAATAGTAAGGACAATTGCGGAATCGTATCTGAATATGGGGGAGAACGAAAAAGCTGGCAGTGTGATCGCCGATAACGCACCTCTTTTAACGAAATACCCACAAGATCAAGTTAAACCGCAAGCGGAGAGTGAAGCCAAACAGGAGAGCATTCTACCGACGACAGGTAAAAAACACATCTCCATATCGCGAGGGGTGAGGAATTACCTAACCTCAATAATCGGATACTCTCAATATATCAAAGCAAATACAAGTCTATCGTTTGACGAGATAACGGAGATGATGGATGACATAGAAGTGAGCGCTCTAACGATAACGGAGCTGGTCAACAATATCGATATGTACGAAGCGATGACTGAGGGGAAGCTTGAACTAAATAAGAGCGAATTTAATTTTCCGGACATAGTATCGCTCGCGATGAGGCAGTCTTCGGCAAAGATACAATCGAAAAGGATCAACTCTATATTTAAGACATCGAAAGAGATCATTCCAATAAATTCCGACAAAAGGATTGTTTTACAAATATTAAATAATCTCATTTCCAATGCAGTGAGGTTTACTCCTCCGGGAAAGAATATCTACGCCTACGTCTCACCCGACGGTGAACTGGTGAGGTGTGAGATAATAGACGAGGGGGGCGGAATCAGCGAGGCAGAGGCATCACAGCTATTATCAAGTGATGCGGATGTAGACCACCCCGGAGTCGAGGACCCGATAGGAGTAGGTTTAGTGGTAGCAAAGAATCTGGCAGAATTAGTAGGGGGGAAGTTAAGATGTGAAAGTATGCTTGGAAAGGGAAGCGCATTTGTGCTCGAGCTTCCCGCAGTTTAAAAACTTTTATTAACTAAACCTTAAAACCATGGTTAACTTTATCGTTGTTAATAATTCTTCTTACGAAATAGACGGCATCAACGTTTTGTATGCAGATGACCAGTCTATGAACGATCAGCATGCGGATGCTGAGGGAGTTACGGTTTTGTCGGATGCAGATATTCCAACCGGGACTGCTGTTTCCGAAGTAAATGTTGACGGTGATCCGGTTACAGATAAGGGAACACCGGTACCTGTGGGAGGGGGGAGAGTAGTTATAGCTACCCTTATCCATTATACCGACCCAAAATCCGGTTCTGACCAGGTAATTGGTATGGAAGCAGAAAACGACGCAGAAGGGTAAATGATAGATTTTGAAGAAATAAAAAGCAAGCTTGCCGAACGCGGCTCCTCCAGGGAAGATTTTGAGGAAAAGGTTGATATATTAAACCGGATGGCTTATGATATCCGCTCAGATAATCCGGAGAAATCTCTGTCAATGGCGCAGGTTGCTCTGGATACATCGGAAAAGATAGGCTACGACAAAGGAAGGGCATTTGCAGTTTTTAACCAGGCGCTTGCTAACGACAAGCTTGCAAAATTTCAAGATGCGTTAAGTGCATTCGAAAAAGCATCTATTGAGTTTGAAAAAGTAGGTGATGAATACAGTCGTGGACGGGCAATACGCGGAATAGGGAAAGCGTACAAAAAGCTGTTTAAGTTACGAGACTCTATAGATTATTTACTGAAGAGTATCGAAATATTTGAATCGATTGGCGAGGACAGGCTAAAGGGGGAAGCCATGGGAGAGGTTGCCGATTCATATCATGTGTTAAATGAACACGCGACAGCGCTAGAATATTATCTAAAAGCTCTCGATCTTTTTATACTAACAGGCAATAAGGCGCGCCTTTCTGCAATGTACAACAGGGTTGCTATTATCAACATGCAGCTTGGCGAGACACAGGAGGCGATCGAGTATTATAAGAAGAGCCTTGATTTGAAAAGACAGTTGGGAGACAGGATCAACGAAGCCCTTACGCTGAACAACATCGGGCTTATCTGCGAGAACAATGAGGGTCATGACCAGGCGCTAAAATATTTTAACCAGGCGCTGGACATCAATAATGAGATCGGAGAAAAGATCAACGGGGCAATTTGCAAAATTAACATTGCTGATGTATTAATAAAGCAAGAGAAGCTCGACGAAGCGGAGAAGGTGTTGAACGAAGCAAAGGAAATTTTAGAGCCATCGAGAGAAAAAAACTACAAAGCGCATTTGTATTTAAGCTACGCAAAACTATACGCACAGAAAAAGGAGTACTATGACGCCATACATCTGGTAAATGACGCAATTGCCATTGCGAACGAAATAGAGGCGAAGGACCTTATCCTGGATTCGTATATGTGTTACTCGGAATGCCACTCGGGGCTTCTGGATTTCGAAAAGGCGCATGAGTATTTTAAGAAGTATTACGACCTGAAGAACGAGATCTTTAACAAAGAGATGTACGAGAAAATAAAGAATCTCCAATATAAGTACGAAAGAGAAACAGCGCTAAAGGAAGCTGAGACACAAAAGAAAAGAGGGCAGGAATTGGAGAAGGCGCTTAAACAGGTGGAGGAGCTGAACGAGAACCTGCAGAAAATGAACGAAGAAAAGAACACTTTTATGGCGCTGGTAGCGCACGACCTTAAGAATCCGCTGAACGCGGTACTGGGCTATGCTCAGCTGGTCAGGGTGAATCCCCAGCAATTTTCCGAAACGGAATACAAAGAGATGTTTAACGACATAGAAGTGAGCGCCCGGATAATGACGGAACTTATAACGAACTACCTAGAATTTACAACCATAGAGGCAGGCAAGGTCGAGCTCGATATGCGGGAAATAGATATTTCAAAGATAGCGCGGTACGTTACGGATTCGTTTGCAAGCAGGGCTGACTCCAAAAAAATAATTCTCGAATATAACAGCAACCCGGCGGAGATAAATATAAATGCCGACAAGAATGCTTTAATGCAAATCCTCGACAACCTGGTGTCGAATGCCGTTAAGTTTTCTAACCCGGGTAAGAGAGTTATACTTTCGCTTTCAGCTAATGACTCGACAGCGAGGTGTGTAGTCACAGATGAAGGTCCCGGTATCTCACCGGAAGACATGCAAAAGCTTTTCAAGAAATTTTCACGCCTGTCGGCGCGCCCAACTGCCGGGGAAAGTTCGACCGGTTTGGGACTGTCCATTGCCAAGAAACTCACCGAAGATATGAACGGGAAGATATGGTGCGAGAGCGAAGAGGGAAAAGGCACCTCATTTTTGCTGGAATTCCAGCTGTCGAAGTAGCTAGATAATCCCATAAAAATCAGATACTTCTTTAGAAGAAACAATCCTGTAACATTCTGTAAAAAATTTCCGTGTTTGTAAAAAGGGAACACTCTATCTTTGTATTCTAATTCGTTAGAGTACACCAAAAATTAAACACAATAAAAATGAGCATTTTAGATCCGGTAGAAGGCGTTTCCGTAGAACAATGGGCGGAAGTAAACGCAAAGCTTGCATCAGGCGCAAAAGCCGAAGACGCAATAAAAGATTACGGCATGGACATGCCAAAGTGGGACAGGGTGAACAATGAATGGACAACACGCATGAGCAATGACACATCATTTACGATCTCGCAAAAGTATGCCGCAGCATTTAACAGTACTGCAACAGGAAACCTCGGAAGCGGAGCAGGCATTACTGCAGATTCAATTCCATTCGAGAAGTATGTCGAAGCAATGGTAGCACAGGACGTATTAGGAAAGCAAGGAAGGGACGCGCAGGACGTGCTGAAAGATTTCGGCATGACGGTAGCGGATTATTCCAACGTGAGCTCTTACTGGACAGGCCAGATGATGTCAGATTTTTCACTTGCAGCAAAGATGGCACAGCTGGACGCGGAGTTCAGGCAAAAGTACGAGGCAATGAAAGGTGAGGGATCACACGGAGACATAGAATTCTAATGAGCTTTAACGAAGAAATAGAAAAAGCATTCTCGTCGGCATATCATTCGGAGAGAGGCGGGAATGCGGAATGGCAGACGGTGATGACCTCTTACGGCGCACAGCCGTTGTCAGACAATGAGAGGGAGGCGCTCCTTAATTCCGAAATGAAGATCACGAGAGGCGCATTCCCGATAGAGCTCAGGCGTGTATATGAGATCATAATGAATAAGTATCCTCAGGAGGCGAGCGGATTTAATATGGATGCCAAGGTGCTGGAGTATTATCAAAAGATCAAACCATTTTCGGGATTGGGCGATATATTTCAGAATGCGGCAACCGGCACGGCAAAATATTCGCAGGGTCTCCAGGCGGCGAAACACAAGACAATGACATGCAAGAACTGCGGGGCACCCCGCCTCGAAGAGATGCAGTATGACGATTGTCTATTCTGCGGAAGCAAACTATTCGAAGTAAAGGAAAACTAATAAATGGGACTATTCAATAAGTTCGACGCGAACTCACCGGAGTTCATCGCATTGAGCGAAAGGTGGGACGGCTATCTCAAGAAGCTGGACGACCGCTACAACGACGTTATTACTCAGGCGGAAGCCCCGATGCAGGGCGTCGTAGACGGACTGCAATATGATAACATTATCATACACAACATACTGAACGGACTAAAGAACCAGACGGTAACCGAACTCTCTGAGAAGGTGGATCAGGGCTGGAACAAGATGCGCGCCGAGATGGAGAACCTCGGCACACCCTGGGACATAATGTCAGCCCAGCAGAAGAAGGGTGAGCAGTTCAAATACAAGATGAACGACGACTTCTTCGAGTATTACGTGAACACATATACGCGCGCGGCGAACAAGATACTGGAGAACGTGCAGAGGCACATCGACGAGAACAAGCTTCACCGATGCACTCAGTGCGGAGCAGAGCTTCCCATAAAAGTATATTCCTTTATGGCAGTGAATTTAAAATGCGACAGCTGTGGATCTGTAAATACCTACCAGCCCGATGACCGTATCAGGGCGCTGGAATATTACGTTATCAACCAACTTGCTGAAGCAAAGGCAAAGGACCTCAAAAAGCAGGCACGCTTTAACAAGGATGCCGGCAAGGATTATTACAAGGCGTACTACGGTTTTCTAATGGAGAACGTACCGGACAAGAAGGAGTTTTACGAGCGGCAGATGAACGAGCGTATAAAGTGGCTCGACAGCAATCCCTTTGCCGGGGACTATTTTTCTTTCTAAAGAATAACTATTTTTAAGAGGTATTCGTAGGGGTTAAAGAACCTTCTTTTTTTGCCTGCTATGAGCGATTCTTTATATTATTGCACGTCATACCTCAGGTGTATTTCCTTGCCGGGAACAGGAAACCCGGACTCCAACCCATTTATTGTACTTATCCTCATTTTGCAGGTATTTCTATCCAGCAAATACAATCATTAACTTTAACAATATAAAACATGGAAGAGCCAATCATTATCCGTCACAGACTAATCTCATTCGAGAAATTCAGGAAGCGATTGATGGGGAGCTTGTTTTATTGTGTGATCATTCTGGGGTTCTCTTTGCTTGTTGGTATTTTGGGATACCGTATGCTGGCGGGTTTGAACTGGATGGATTCGCTATTGAATGCATCTATGATACTCAGCGGAATGGGTCCGGTGGCATCACTGGATGACGACGGCGCAAAGCTGTTTGCGAGCGCGTACTCTCTTTTCAGCGGAGTGATGTTCCTGACGGGGATCGCGGTATTTGTCGCGCCGATAATGCACCGGCTGATAGTGAAGTTTCATATACATGATGTCGCCGATGACGATAAGATATCGTAGGGGTAAGCGGTTTTCGTGGTGTTTTATTTGATGTAATTTTCGTTTATTTTAGCTCAAAATGGCAGAATTATGAGAAAGCTAATGCTTTTGTTATTGGTCCTTTTAGCCCTGAGTTTATCAGCTCAGGCGCAGGATACGATCAAGCAAAAGATCGATTCAGTTGCGAATGTGTATCTTTCGCGTCCGAATAACGTCGGATTGATGGTAGGGATATTCAGGCAGAGGACATCGCCGAGCATAGAGCCGGTGCCGGAATTTTACGGATACGGACATATACGAAAGGACACAAGCTCTCCCGCTCCCGATTCGCTTACTGTTTTTAAATTAGGCTCGGTAGGAAAAACATTCGCCGCGACGATACTTGCTTTCCTTGTGGAGTACAATATCGCGACAGTTACGCTGTATGACCGTATAAACAAATACCTGCCGGACACTTTGAATATTCCTGTGTGGGTAGATTCTTTGAGCGGAGACACGACGTTCATTACTCTCAGAGATCTTGCGATGCATATTTCGGGGTTCCCGGATGAACCATCGAATCACGTAAATCCGCCGGGCTATACGGTTCAGAAAATGTATGAATTTTTGAACAGTTATACATTGCCGTATGAGCCGGGTTCGCATTGGGTGTATTCAAATTACGGTTTCGGGCTACTGGGTGTGATCGAAACTATAGTCATGCACCAGCCATATGATTCAATTTCGCTCAGGGTTATCGCGGACTCGCTCGAAATGCCGGATACGCGGGTATTCCCGACTCCCGAGATGAAGTTACGGCTCGCGCTGGGGTACAATCATAAAAACGGGAATGTAGATACCGCGGCAACGTCACCGGCTTTTTACGGGGCGGGCGGTCACTATTCGTGCATGAAGGATATGATGAGATACCTAAGATACCAGATAGGCTTTGGGAATAAGCCGAGCATGAATAAATTGCTGGACACACTTCATCTCGAGAGGAGATATGCTTACAATAATACAAGCTGGCAGGGGCTTGCCTGGCAGATGAATTACCTATATAAAGACAAGTCTTCCGAAAAAAGGATATGGAAGGACGGAGCTACAGCGGGGTATTCCACATTTATCTGCTGGCTCCCTCTAACGAGAACAGGGGTGGTAGTGCTGTCGAATTCGACAGACGCTGTGGATAGCTACGCAATAGAGATGCTGAAAATAATCAACCCGCTCGAATCGCTTGGCGGGATAGGGATACAGCAGATCTCGACGGAGATACCGGATAAATATAATCTATATCAAAACTACCCGAACCCGTTCAATCCGACGACACAGATAAAGTTCGATATACCTTTGAATAAGAGCTTCATATCACTTAAGGTTTATGATTCCCTGGGGCAGGAAGTTGCCAATCTTGTCGAGGGGGAGTTTTCCCCGGGAACATACAGCTATACATTCGACGGCGGGAATTTAAGTTCAGGAGTTTATTATTATTCCCTACAAGTCGATGGAGAACCGGCAGGAACGAGGAAGATGGTAATTTTGAAGTAATAAAAGACCCGGCAGAACCGGGTCTTTTATGTTCTTATCTGCTCACGGTTTTCATGCTGGCTTCGGGATACCGTGTTCCCATAACTTCATTGGCAATGTTGTCAATACTTTCCATTTCATCGGGCATCAGGTCAATATCTACTGCAGCTATGTTTTCAAGAAGATACTTTACCCTTTTTGTGCCGGGTATCGGAATAATGTCGTCACCCTGAGCGAGAACCCATGCAAGAGCAACCTGAGAAGGCGTGCATTTTAATTCGTTCGCGACCTCTTCGATCTTTGCTACGAGGTCGAGATTTTTCTGGAAATTGTCACCCATAAACCTCGGCGAACTTCTCCTGTAATCATTTTCGTCAAAGTCCTCTATCTTTTTATATTTTCCCGTAAGGAATCCTCTGCCAAGAGGACTGTACGCCACAAGTGAAACTCCAAGCTCCCTGGCGGTTGGCAGGATGTCATCTTCGATCTCCCTGGTCCAGAGAGAGTACTCCGACTGAAGCGCGCTGATCGGGTGAACCGAATTCGCTCTTCGGAGAGTATCCGCTGATGCTTCAGAGATCCCGAGGCAGCGGACCTTTCCTTCTTTGACCAGCTCTGCCATAGCGCCGATAGTTTCCTCGACGGGTACCTCCAGGTCTATCCTATGCTGGTAATACAGATCGATCGTATCGATACCGAGGCGTTTCAAGCTTCCCTCACAAGACTGCTTAACGTATTCCGGCTTGCCGCTTACACCCGCAAAGCCCCGCGTCTCAGCGTTTCTCAGCACACCAAACTTAGTCGCGATGACGGCTTCATCTCTTCTGTCCTTGATGGCTTTTCCCAGCAGAGTCTCGTTATGCCCGATACCGTACATGTCAGAGGTATCAAAAAAATTAACTCCATTATCCAGAGCGGTGTGGATCGTTTTGATAGACTCTTCCTCGTTGGTCTGTCCGTAAAATTCGGACATGCCCATAGTACCAAGCCCAATCGCAGAAACTTCAATGTCACTGTGTCCTAACTTCCTAGTTTTCATTTTCTACTCCTTGGTTTAAATTAAATGAATGTTCATTCATAAATTAGACATAAAAATACCGGCTTGTAGCCGGCGAATACAATTAGCTTTTTAAAGAATCCCAGGATGCCTGGAAAACTGAGTTTAAGTTGCTGTCGTTAAGGTTGAAATTATTATTTACATGTAAAGCGATCAGGCTTTTGACTGGAGCAAAGAAATGCGCCAGTATAATATCGTTGGGCAGATCCTTGATCGCCTTCTCGGCTTTAGCTTTTTCGAAGAGCTCGAGCACAGGATGAAATATTCGAAGTCCTTCTTCTTTAGTGTATTTATTAATATATGGTGAGCTGGTGAATTGCTCAAAAAACCTAAAATCCATAGGATTTTTAAGGAAAAATTGTACATAATTATTCCAGAAAAGCTCCATTGCAACCCTGATGGAGAGCCCGGGTTTGTAGCCTTCTGTAACGGCATTGGTGAGTTTTTCTTTCAGCTTAAGATAGAGCTTATTTATCAGCTCTTCCTTATTTTCGAAATACGTATATATCGTACCTGCGGCAACATCGGCTTCCTTTGCGATAGCAGACATAGGTGTAGCGTCAAAGCCGTTCTCAGTGATAAGTTTTAAGGTGGCGTTGAATATTGCTTCCTTTTTATCTTTTTCTGTCGTAACCATAATACAAAAATAAATGAACGTTCATTCAGTGTCAAGTGAATTTTTTTCTTTTGGGTAGAAAGATAATTATTAAAAGAATTTTGTTATATTCGTTGAATTAAAATTACTCGTGTTTTGAAAAAACCAATAAAATTTCGCCGCAAACTCCCCTCCAAAAGGAAGTTCGGCAAACGTCTGTTATTCAGCGTGCTTGCCGGTTTTCTAATTGTAAATTTTTCTCTCTTAATTGGCATATTTGGTTATCATGAACTGGCGCATCTCAGCTGGATAGATTCTTTTCTAAATGCATCAATGATACTGGGAGGAATGGGTCCGGTAGACCTGCTTGAGGACGACCCCGCGAAGATATTCGCAGGGTGCTACTCTTTATTCAGCGGAGTGATGTTCCTTACCGGGGTGGCGGTATTCATAACTCCG
This sequence comes from Ignavibacteriales bacterium, assembly GCA_020635255.1. NCBI lineage: Bacteria > Pseudomonadati > Ignavibacteriota > Ignavibacteria > Ignavibacteriales > Ignavibacteriales bacterium. The sequence goes on along the minus strand of JACKAC010000003.1, from coordinate 157,864 downwards.
ATAGTTCACCGCATACTTCACATATTTCATTTAAGTGATATCGAGGACGAAAGGAAATAACTTATCCAGCCCAGATAAGCCCGTCCACCTTATCGCGGAAGTCTTTTAACTGTACCCAGCCTGTCGTGCCGTCGTCGGTTACAACTCTGAACCAATCGCATTCATCGTCATCTTCATAGCCGGCCGAATTTATACATACGGGAGTAATGTCTGCTTCAAGGAATTTAACATTAGCGCCAATCTTTACTGTGCCGGCTACTTTGGAATTTTCATCCCTGCTCTCTCTGAGCTCAAAAGTCTGGGTTGCGGTGGCTTCAACGTCTTTGACCGGGTAAATTTCTTTCGTTAGTTCAATGATCTTACCGTCTTTGAGCTTGTATTGTTTATTAAATCCCCAGAAGCCCATCCACCAGAATGATTCGACGATGCCATTTCCTACGGGGTCAGGCTGTGACATACCGCTGATAGTACCGAGGGGTTTTATGTCTCCGTCAAAGCGGAACATGTATGCGTCGTGACCGTCGCTCGGTCCGACATCAATGATTGCTATCTCTATGTAACCGTCACTGTCGTCCATATCTATAAGCGCGGCATAAGCATAGTCGCCGTTAAGCAATTCGCCTTTGTATTCTTTGTTATCGACCTTCAAAATATATCCATACCCGCCCTCAGGATCGAACTTAACTTCTATCCTCTCCACTTTACGGTTAGGGTTGATGTCGGCATTGATCAAGGTATCGATGTGCTGTGAAAACCCAAGGGAAGTGATAAAAAATGTAAAAATGCCCAGTAAAATAAATTTTTTCATGAATTTTGTTTAATTTCCTCTTGCTTGTAAAATACTTAAAAAAGGTAAATAATTTAATTTAAAAAGGTTTTGTATTATACAAAAAAAATACAGTTTAGTTCTCTTTGCACAAGGTGTTTTTATATAATGCAAAAAATTAATATATTAAATTATGAGCAGATACTTATTAAAAATATTTGTTGTTTTTGCCCTTTTGGCTCCTTTGGGTGGATTTGCTCAAGAAGAGGCAATGAACATAATGCGCGAAGCAAACGAATCTTATAAGGAGGGTGATTACAAAACAGCATTGAGCAAATTTAATGATATAGTATTTAATTACGAGAATAGCACAATGTATCCCCTGGCTCTGTATAAAAAAGCTGTAGTGCTTGGGAATCTGGGAGAACGTGATTATTCAATGAGTGTATATAATATGTTTTTGAAAGGGGAATATAAGGATGAAGATTTGCTGGACGAAAATAATAATGCATTTATTTATTCGAATTATTTATACAAAGCTGCCATTAAGCTGGCTGAGTATAACTTTGAGAAGGGAAGATTTGAGGAGGCTCTCAGTAACTACGTTTTAGCAGATACGGCGCATTTATATCATACAACTTGTGGAAACGATGGAATGGAAAATCATTATACTCTTATACTTCAAAAGGGCAAGTGTTTTGAAAAAATGGGAAGGTATGCAGAAGCACTTGAGATCTGCCTGAAATATGTTTTTCCCGGGATATTCGCAAAGACCGATGATATAGTAAGCTTTGCAATAACTACACTGGATAAGGTATATAGCCGGGAAGAAATAGTTAATGAGCTCAAAAATGCATTGGAAAGTATTTACGCTGAGCAGGACAAATACGACACCACCAGATACAGATATTATTTAACACTTTTTGGAACAAAGGTGCTTATACTTGATATGTACAATGCTATTTTTGTAAATGTAAAATCTATCGACAGAGCCAGAGAAGTATCCAGGAACTTATTCTTCTTCCAAAATTACCTTGCCGAAAAATAACTATCCTGCCCAGGGAAGATCCATTGTGCTCAGAATCAGGTCGTTATACTCTATCCACCCGCTTGCTCCGTTTTCGGCTTCAATGTAATACCACTCGCATTCGTGTGTGTAACCATCACTTGTCGTGCATGAGTCGCTGAATACCTTTACGGCTTTTAGTTTTATGATCATATCCTGCAGGAGCGAAGCCGATACTTCAGCTCTATACGAAGGGTTTGTGTAGAGTACCATTATGTTCGAGACTTTGGAATCCACATCGAGCTTATATTCTTCTCTTACGGGAACGAGGTACTTCCCTTCGAGTTTATATTTCTTATCGCGTGACCAGAAGCCCATCCACTCGTTCATAGTCACCACACCGTTGCCGGGAATTTCGGAATATGAGCTCCCGGGGATTTCGGCGATCTTTACGATACCGTTATCGTATATAAAATAATTATCTATTACATCGTCCGTCTGTCCGTCGAAGCGAAGGAGCAATTCCTTTTGTTTATCATGAAGATCAATGTCCACTACCTCAGCAGATACAACCCCGTCATACGGGAATCTTCCTTCGTAAACAGCATCGTCGATCGTTATTTTATAATCGTGTTCATCGCGCTCGTTCTGTCCCGTAAAAGTAACGAGGATGCTTTCTTTCTTGCCGTCAGAATTCAGATCCTCGCTGAATTGATATTTCCAGTCGCAATAGCCGGACCGGCTTAAACCAGTTATTAACAATAAAATAAAAAGTAAAGATAATTTATTCATGTATGGGAATTAATTAGTAATTATGAATTATATGCAGGAGAGTGTAATTTAGTTCAATAAAAAAGCCCGCGAGGAGCGGGCTAAAATTTTCGTTTTATTATTTAGGATACTTTAATGTACAGTAGTCGATCGCCGATGGGTTTGTCATGGTGGTCCCAGTAACGACAACACCGTCATTTGTAAGAGCGATGCCTACAGCATCAATGTGGCTTGGCTGATCCGGTAAAGAGCTGGCAAATGCGGTCCATAGCAATGAGCCATTATTATCATATTTTACAGTTGTCATAGTTGGGAGAGGGTTTACTTCAAATTTGAACGCAGTACCCACGAGAAAAACATCGCCGTTTGAATCCATTACCATTCCGCTTACGACGTCTTCACCATTAGAACCTCCGTCAAAGAGTGAACTCCACACGACTGTTCCATCCGGAGCAAATTTTATAAGCAGATAATCTTTTTTATTGTTAGTAACTGCTACACCAGCCATGTAAACGTTCCCGGAAGCGTCCGTTAAAAGCGCCACTGGCTCGTCGGGCTTATTAGCAGTACCTGCGTAAACGTGTTTCCACAATTCCTGACCCGAACTACTATATTTAATAGTGACGATATCAAAATTTCCGCTGGCGGGTTGTGTAGCGCCCGTTACAATAACGTTGCCGGTTCCATCTACGGCAATTGCTACAGGAATGTCATTTCCTCCTCCGTCGTAGCCCGCTTCCCAGAGCATATTCCCATCTTTATCATATTTAATGGTTTTAATATCGAACGAAGGACCTCCGTTTGCACCGGTGACATATACTGCGGATCCGTCTATAACCATATCTATCCCTTCACCCGAGGAGATTCCTTCATCATAAGCTTTCACCCACTGCTGCTGTCCCAGGGAATTGTATTTTACCAATACGAAGTCGTCGCCTGAATTGTCCGTGGCAATGTGAGGGGCTACACCAAAAACGTACACATCACCGTTTGCGTCAACTGCAATAGAGCGTCCCTCTTCACGGTGCCCTTCGGCAGTTCCATTGTACCTGGCTACCCATTGTTCCTGTCCGGCTGAGTTATATTTTATTGTTATCATATCCGTAGCGGTGTTATTAGCGCCGGTGCTTCCTCCCGTGATGTACACATTACCCTGCGGATCTACAAACATGTCGAGAGGCTCATCGTTGTAATTGCCGTCCCCATTATAAATTGCCGCCCAGACAAACTTACCATCTTTGTCGAGTTTAACGGTAAGTATATCTTCATTCGGCGCCATATCGGTCATGGATGTCCCAGTGACATAAGTGTTGCCGTTAGCGTCGGTTCCTATCAGCATAGCCTTATCCATGCTAAGCTGCCCTTTGGTAGTATAAAGATTCATCCAATCCTCCTTTGCCTGGGAATAGATCTGACCAGACAATACTAAAAACAATAATGCGGTAAAGATGCCCTTTGTCATTTAAGTGTTTTTAATTTTTGGAATAGTCAAAAGATAGTAATTTTACTTAAATAAAGTAATTACTAATGCTCAATAATCAATAAAAAAGGATGCCTTTAGGCATCCTTTTTAAATATGAATAAGTAAGATCCGTTTATTTAACTAATACCATTCTTTTGGTTTCAACAAACTCTGCAGTTTGGAGTTTGTAAAAATAAACCCCGCTTGAGAACTTCGAGCCATCAAAAGTGTATTCGTATGAGCCGGGAGAGAGTTTGGAGTTTACAAGAAGGGAGATCTCCCTTCCTGTGATGTCATATACTGCCAACTTAATAATTCCATCCGTATTTCCGGGAACATTAAAACGGATCTTTGTCGATGGGTTGAACGGGTTCGGATAGTTTTGCTCGAGATCGAACCTTGCGGGTATAGTTCCGGAGATCGGGTTTAGGAAGGTTGTCCCGCCGTTAGTAGTTTTTAGTATAATTCCATTATCACCAATGGCGATACCATGCTCGCTATCTGTAAAATGGACAGAGTACAACCATTCGGAAGTGGGAGAAGTTTGCTGGAACCAGTTTAAGCCTCCATTGGTAGTTTTAAAGATTCCTCCTTTTGTGTTTACAGTATAGCCGGTTGAACTGTTTGGGAGAGAAATATCATTAAGCTGCTGGACCGAGCCTGTCGAGACCGACTGCCAGTTAGTCCCTCCGTTTGTTGTTCTAAGTACTGTGCCAGTCGCGCCAACTGCCATTCCATTGGAAGGATCCGTAAATTCTATATCCTGAAGATGTATACTGCTTCCAGTTGTAAGAAGCTGCCACGTATTGCCCGAATTAGTAGTTTTCCCGATCACACCTGTATTACCGCAGAAATACCCTGTAGATTCGTCAGCAAAGGTTAATGAATTTATCGTAACAGTCGTACCGGATGTTACAGGACTCCAATTGACTCCCGCATTAGTTGTCTTATACATATTCCCGGACCACCCTGCTGTATATCCGGTCTTTGAATTAATGAAAGAGATTGCCGTTAGTGGAAAAGATGATCCGCTTGCAAATTCGGTCCACGTCTCACCTGCGTCTATACTCCTAAATGTTTTTCCAACCTGGGCGCAGATATAACCGGTATCCGGAACAGGAAAAGTCACATCTAACATAAAGTTAATCGCACCGCTGTCTTTTTGTACCCAGGCAGTACCGCCATCTGTTGTTTTATATATCACTCCTCCAGCTGCTACGATGAACCCGGTATTTTGATCTGTGAAAGTAAGGGATCTAAGATTATTATGTATTCCTCCGGAAAGGTCCATCCAGTTCAAGCCGCCGTTTGTCGATCTCAGCATCAAACCCCCCTCTCCTGTGGCATAGCCGGTAGATGATGTTGGGAAGGTGATGGAGTTTAAGCTCAATACGCCGTCAGGATTGACAATACCCCAGCTCGTTCCTCCGTTTGTCGTACGGATAATTTCCCCTTCATCCGTAGCGGTGAAGCCCTCGCTTGTGCTTAAAAAATATATCGAACTAATATAAGAGTTCACTGGGTATGATGTAATTTCAGTCCAGTTCTCACCGGAATTTAAGGTTTTATATAAACGTTCTCCAATGGCGTAGCCGGTATTATTGTCCGGAAATTGCAGGGCATAAAGATCGTAAACATCATTAAATTTTTCCACCCAGTTCAGGCCGGCATTGGTGGTTTTTAATATGATAGAAGATTCTCCGGTTACAAAGCCGGTATTAATATTAACAAAGTCGATAGCATTCAAATCGTTCGAAGTTCCTGACGTAAGATCATTCCATGCGCTTCCGCCGTCAGTAGATCTCTTAATGAGCCCGCTTTCACCGGCAATATACCCGGTTGTATTGTCCGAGAAATACACAACGGATAAGTACGAAGTAGTACCCGTTGCAATATTCTCCCAGCTTTGTCCGCCGTTGGTTGACTTAATAAGTTTTCCCGATGATCCGGAGATAAATACCGAGTTTTCATTTTGTATGAAAATAAAGTAAAGGTCTTCGGTGGTTCCGCTTGCTAAAGGCAACCAGGATAAACCTGAGTCGGTTGTTTTAATAATGGTCCCGTTATTGCCCGCGGCATACCCGGTGCTCGCATTAACGAATTTTGTATTCCACACCAGGTTTGGTGTTGTATATGGGTAAGCGGCAATCCATTGTGAATAGGACCTTGTCACGGTCAATAGGGAAATCGATACGGATAAGACAAAAAGGAGATGTTTAGCCCTGTTAAGATTCCGGAAAAATGTTTTAAAGTTTTTCATAACGCTATATTTTGTTTTCAAAAAAACTCACCTGCTCCAGTTATAATAAATCCCCCAAAAGCGACCTTCTTATCATATAGCGTTATGATAAAATTATTTTGGAAGGGGGAAGAAATTGCGATCGAGGGATTTAAAAACCACGATTACCATAACGCTAACCAAACATATGGACTGAAGCATTTACAAGAAAACAAAAATCTTTAAAATTTTAGAAGAAAGAACTGCCGAGAAACGGGTAAACCTTTCTTGAAATACTTGATAATTATGGTTTTGAGGGAGTGGGTTTTTAGAAATTGGAAAGGGGATATTAGGGGGATTTGGTATTTATATAGAGACCCCTCCGAAGAGGGGTTCTATTTTCAATCTAATTTATTTGACCAGTATCATTCTCTTTGTTTCCACAAAATTGCCTGTCTGTAGTCTATAGAAATACACACCGCTTGTTAGCTGTGAACCGTCGAAAGTATACTCATAAGAACCGGGAGAGAGTTCGGAATTTACAAGGACGGCTACCTCCTGCCCTATCGAGTTGTAAACGGATAAGCGTGTAAGTGCTTTGGAAGTGATGTCAAAACTTATTTTAGTAGAGGGGTTGAACGGATTCGGATAATTCTGTTTGAGCATGTACGAACCGGGTATCTCTGATGATATCTGTTGAATTCCGACCACGTAAGTTAGCTGATAGATCTTTGCTCCATCGACGGCATTTTCAAAACTACCAAGATAGAAAGTTACCTCGCTCACCGCGTCCAAGCCGGTCTTTGCGTAATATGAAAGCGTTGAAGGCATGGTTTGGTTTGGGAGCCCGTTGTTTAATTCTTGAAATGCAGCCTCACCCAAAGCCATCCAAAAACCGCCCTCATTTTTGAACTGAGTGACCGCCCTTACTCTTTCAAAATCACTATTGTTTTGACTTGATACAAGACAACTAACCAAGCCCGTTGTTTCATAATCCGAAAAAATTGCAAACAAAACTGTGCTTGTATAGATAGATTGTTCGAATGAATAATACAGAGCTCCGTCATCGGAACCGTATACTGCTCTCGTCTCCAATAAGTCATCTGTCTCCGGAATCGGGTAATCAAACATTATCTTTACAATCGTATCCTGCGGGTCAATTCCTGTTGCTGAGATCCAACTGGTTCCGCTGTTGGTGGTTATAAACACACCGTTAGTAGTGGCAGCGGCAACGTATCCCGTGGATGTGTCGAGCTCCAGATCTCTCACCCATGAGTTTGCGGGGATCCCGCTATTCACATAGGACCAGTTAGCTCCAGCGTTTGTGCTCCGCTTAACGCCGTTGCGTGTTCCAATGAAAATTGTATTGTTGTTATCCTTCGAGGTTATAGAAAAGATGTTGTCGCCCGCCGGCACACTGTGCAGGCGCGTCCAGTTAACACCGTCATTTGTCGAGCGGTATATTGCTTCTTCCATTGGGTAGGGCCAGAATGAAGCGAAGACAACACCATTCTGTCCAAGGTGTAGAGTCCTTCCATTGAAACCCTCGAGCACGTTATCCCAAGTGTCTCCGCCGTCTGTAGACCGCCTTACTCCACCAAGTGTACCAGAAAGGGAACTCCAACTTGCAGTTGAAACCAGTATTGTTGCAGTTGGTGTAACTATAATATCGGTTACACCTGCACCATCGGGTATGCCCCCGGTTTGCATCCATGCCTGTGATAAGGAAATGTTAGTTGTGAATACATAAAGAACGAAGATCATAATTAACTTTTTCATATGTTCCTCCTTGATTAGGAAATTTTATAGAGGCTTCCCGGTCCCCTCAAGATATTAAATCCCTTGGGGACTTATCAGCCTGTCCTGTGAGCCAGGAATAAATTGCAAAGGGAAATATGGTTGAATGGAAAAATCTTTTGCTCACAGGAATATAATTTTTAATCAAACATAAAAAATCAGAGCATGATTTAGCAAAGAATTATTTCAGTAATTGCACTATGCAGGAGGTAATATTATTCAATAGAATGCCATATAATCATTATGATTACAGGATTTATACTCATTTTATTAGGTTTGATTTGTATGCTATTTATAAGTAGTTTTGGGTATGATGGAAAGCAAATCCATAGGGCTTTTAAGAACCTTTTCAGAGAAGGAATTTAAAGAATTCGGATTATTTCTTAATTCCCCTTTTCACAATAAAGACAAAGTTCTTTTATCTCTTTATGGGGCGATAAAAAAATTCTATCCCCGGTTTGAAAGCAGCTGGGTAACAAAGGAAAAGATATTCGCAAAGATCTATCCGGGGAAGAAGTTTAATGATGCTCGTATGCGAAATCTTTTGTCAAACCTTTTGAAAAGAGCAGAGGAGTTTTTAGTAATCTGCAAAGTAAAAGGGGATAGGTTTAAAGTGAATTCTCTTCTTGCCGAAGAGTTTGTCAGGAGAGATCAAAGGAAACTGTTCGAGAAGAAATATGATAAACTGCTTTTGAGTATGGAGGGAGAAATCATCCATGACAGGAGTTATTACGAGAGAAAGAATCTGCTCGGTTTGATAGAACTAGATCACAAAAACAGGTATGAAAAATCCGATGTAAAGATAGACGAGCTGAAACTGGAGATATATGATTCATTAAGGATCTATTTCCTGATCAGCGCAATGTATCTGGAGACAGAGATCTCTAATTCATACCTGGACAGGTTTAGCTATGGCAGGAATCCGGAGGAGAGAAAAGAACTGGAAAGATACCTGGATGTGGAAGCAGAACAGCATAACGATATTATTTATGTTAAGTATTACTACAACATGTATAAGCTGGGCAGAACACAGGAACGCAAACACTACAGAGAGTTAAGAGATATAATCAGAGGTCATTACAGCAAACTGAATGAGATAGATAAAAGGAATATTTTCACTGCTCTCACTAATTACTGCTACTATGCGGCGAATAAAGGAGAAACAGATCTACAACGGGATCATTTTGAGCTGTACAGGGAAAATGTAGACAGGGGTTATTACAGGATGGGAAAGTACATGACACACATAACGTATTTTAATACGGTCATAACGGGACTCGAGGTGAAAGAATTTAAATGGGTGGACGAGTTTATTGAGAATTATATAAGCGAGCTGGAGGAGCAAAGGAGAGATAATGCTTATTCTTTTTGCAGGGCGCTTTATTTCTACCACATTAATAATTTCGATGGAGCGCTTGAGATGGCTTCGAAAGTAGTTTCCGATGAAATGACATACAAGCACCAGCTTAAATCCCTATATTTAAAGATATATTATGACATGAATGAGATAGAACCGTTTTATTCCAATATAGACGGGTACAAGCATTTTATTAACAGTGAAAGATATGTAACTGCTCCGACAAAACCGGTCTTTTTAAATTATATTAACTTTGCGAAGAAATTATTTGACATAAAAAACCGCATCGATGAAAGGGAGTATGATTTTGTAAAGCTGAAAGAAGAGGTTGTAAACGAAAAAGCCATGATCAATAAACCATGGCTTTTGCAAAAGATAAGGGAGATCGAAACTTCTATTATTTGACCAGTATCATTCTCTTTGTTTCCACAAAATTGCCTGTCTGTAGTCTATAGAAATACACACCGCTTGTTAGCTGTGAACCGTCGAAGGTATATTCGTATGAACCGGGCTGGAGCTCTTTGTTAATTAGCGAAGACACTTGCTGTCCTGCCGAATTGAAAATATCCAGTTTTGTATTTTCCCTAACAGGAATATCAAATCTTATCTTTGTCGACGGGTTGAAAGGATTAGGGTAGTTTTGTTTAAGTGCAAATTTATCCGGGATGCCTGATCCGGTTAATTGTATATTGGTTAAAGTTGTTATCTCGGTTACGTCGAGGAAGATAGCGCCGCCTTCGTTGTAATTATTTGAAACTCTTTCTCTGAATGCAATATACACATGTGAGCCCGCAGTAACACCCGGGAAGGAGGTTAGTTTGAATGCACGTCTGACCCAGTTAGTATCGTTTGTTCCGCCTGCCCAGAACATTGTGTGTGCTGTATAAAATGATCCAATACTTGCACCGGTAGTAGAGATCATAATATCTACGAAGTCCTGATAGTTATGCGAAAACCCCGGGTACTTTATCCTAAACACCAGTGAATCCTGGTCGCTTATATTATCAAGCTTAGGAGTAACAAGCCATTGATCTGTACTTGTCGATCCGCTGGTATTCCAGGTGCAATATGCAATTGCCGATTGACCACCCGGCGGAGCAGTGATGACACCTCCATTCCATCCCGGCATAGGAGAAGTGCCGACTGTCTGTCTGGTCCATCCCGTTCCGCCCAGGGGGTTAAATTTTTTCCATCCGTTTGGTGGAAAAGTTGTATTTTCGAATGATTCGTATAAACCGATCACCGGATTTTCTACCTCCGGACCAAAGACAACTTCCTGTCCGTCACCGGAAGGACTTGTACCGGGCACTTTATCACCCTGAAGCGAAAATCCCATCAAGAATAGATATACAAGAAATGCAGATAGAATTATAAATGAGGCTATAGTCTTTTTCATGATACCCTCGGAGGTTTTTGTTTTTATTGGATATAGTGATTCCATAGACTTAAAGTAATCTATTAACCTCCCAGGTGTAAGACAAAGGAATATAAGATAGTTAAAAAAATTAAATAAAAAAACTAAAATTTAAGTAATTTTCTAAATTGCTGTAATTACAGTTGCAATTTACGCATTTTTTTCTAAGGGTATTTTATAGTGAAGGGGTTTTCGCTACAACTGAAGAAAGGGATAATAAAAAACCCTGACCCGTAGACCAGATCAGGGTTTGAAAAATCAGATTTAAAGACATTATTTTACTAACATCATTTTCTTAGTTTCGACGAAGCTTCCAGTTTGGAGTTTATAGAAATAGATACCACTGTTAAGCTTGCTTGCATCGAAGTTATAGGAATAGCTTCCTGCAGTTAATTCTTTATTAACAAGATTTGCAACTTCCCTGCCAAGCATATCATATACTTTCAACGATACAAATCCTTTAGCAGCTATGTCGAAGTTAATGCTTGTCGACGGGTTGAAAGGATTCGGATAGTTTTGTGAAAGTCTGTATGCGTCCGGAGTTTGATTGCTTGTTTGCTGGATAGCAGTAAGTACAGTTACATCAACAAGGTCAAGAAGAATAGCAGCACCGTCGTTGAAGTTATCGGCAACTTTTTCTCTCCATGCAACATAGATGTTAGATCCTGCTGTTACACCTGCAAGGTCAGTAAGTTTATATGCGTACCTGGTCCAGTTTGTATCAGGTGAAGCTGCAGGCCAGAAAAGAGTATCTACCGGTGAGAAAGCTCCGGTTGTAGGAGTTGTTGTCGATACCATGATATATACATAATCAAGGTAAGAACCGTTAGTATATCCAGGACATTGAATCCAGAAGCTTAATGAGTCACCAGCGCCAACGTTAGTGATCTGCGGAGTAACAAGCCATTGATCGTTGCTAACAGCACCGCCTGTATTCCATGTACAAAAAGCAACAGCTGTGAGACCTCCCGGAGGAGTAGTTATGACACCGCCATTCCATCCCGGAATTGGAGTTGTGCCGACAGTTTGCCTATCCCAGCCAGTACCACCGTCCGGATTTAGTTTTGTCCATCCAGCTGGTGGAAATCCTACTGCTTCAAATGATTCAGATATTGGTTGTGGATTATCTCCTAATTGAGGTCCATATACAACTTTCGGATTGTCGAAGGATTGTTTGGTTCTCGGAGTTCTGTCTCCGTCAGGTGAAAAACCTAAAAAAGCTACACCTGTTACCACAATAGCCACAAGAAATAAAATAGAAAAATGTTTTTTCATGAGTACCCCCAAGGGTTGTTTATTTAATGAATATTAATTTAAAAATTATTTATTTCACCCTTTTTTAAAAGAAATAAATGTTAATTAATTAACAATCTGGGTTGACATCCCATTAAGACAATAAAACAAGTAAATTAAAACGTTAAAAAAAAGACCAAAAATAGAATATATTTGACATGTATATATTTAACATATACTTAGCACCTCTATTTAATATTTTAATGTTCTAGTAAAATTATTATATCAGTAATGTTTCTCAGGATTCGTAATAAAAAAACCCCGTTTTAGACGGGGTTTTTAAATTCATATATTTGTTTTTTCTACTTTACCAGAAGCATCTTCTTTGTATCGGTAAAGCCGTCTGTTTTTATAGAGTAGAAATATACACCGCTTGAGAAACTTGCTCCGTCGAAGTAAACAGAATACGCACCGCTCGATCTATCTTCATTTAACAGCGTTGCAACTTCACGCCCGGTATTATCATATACCTTAACCGTTACGAGCCCGCTTTTTGGAATGTTGAAATCTATTCTCGTCATCGGGTTAAAAGGGTTAGGATAGTTTTGTGATAATGAATATTCATCCGGGTTCATTCCGTTATTGTTAGTGATGTTAGTGCTTGTTCCCATCTTCAATACATAGAGTCCGGTAGCAATATCGCTTCCGATGATCTTTCCGGAAGAGAAGAATGGATAAACCATCCATGCTCCCTGGTAAGCAGTTCCGGAACCTGGGTAAGTATCATAATGACCAACCTCAACCGGTGTTGATTTATTCGAAATATCGCAGACAATTATTCCGCCTCTGTAATGCGCCATATAAAGAGAGTCCCCTTTTATTATCGCGTTATGCACCATAGAGTTTTCATAAGGAATAATCTCGGATAGCTGAATGGCGTTCGTTTTATTTGTGACATCCCAGAGGAATGTATGGTTAGAACCGCCTTCGTTGCTGATTGCGAGATAATTCCCATCAGCTGACAGCCATGCGTTATGTGTTACAGGCTGCGGATATGTGAACTCGGAAATTAAAGTAATATTGTCGGGATTCGTTGCGTTAAGTATCGACAGGTAACCCGCATTTATGCACGCAGCATAAATAGTGTCATTCCTCACATAGCAATCGTGTACATATCTAGTCGACCATGTTCCTCTTTTTACGGGATTTTCCGGATCGGTAATATCCAGTATAGTTACACCACCGGCTGGATTATTATTACCACCATTAAGGTACAGATAATGCCCGTTTTGCGAAAGTGTATGTGCTTTTGTAAATCCCGTATAATAGTAGCTCTTAATAAAGTGTACGGAGTCAGGAAGATATTGAAGGTCGACTATTTGTAAACCGTCTCCACCTTCACTCACCATGTACGCATAATGGGAATAGGTCTTAATATTCCTATAGTTATAAAATGATCCGGGTCCGGGTATCATCCCAACGTTTGTGATCGTTGGAGCATCTGTAATGTCATAAAACGCCGTTCCACCGTAAAATCCGATCATTGCGTATTCCCTTCCGTTGAGATCTGTATATCCCCAGCATGACGAATAGTGCCAGCCGGAGGGAGTTCCACCGGAAGTATATTCGTTCTTACTTCCTACAAGAGTCATATTATTAATCGTCTGCGAATAACCAACAGCCGTAAAAATCATTAATAAAACAGTTAGTAAAGTCTTCATAATTATCTGTTAATTTTAAATAAAATATACAGTAAGCCCTATAGATGCAAGATTATTATGGAGTAAATATGAAACAACTTATATGCAACCCTTCTTTGAGGATAGAGTCTAAATAAGAAAAAAGTATGCTTATGAAGCGAGGCACTGCGGTAGCTGTATTCGTTCTATTGCTTTGTTTGGTAACAGATGGATATACTCAAAAAACACAGATTCTTGTTCTGGGTACGGTTCATCTTAGTACCATAGGTGAAGAATTTGAGCCTTCTTATGTAGATCCACTTGTTGATCTTCTTAAGGATTTTAAGCCTGATCTGGTATGTATAGAAAGCTTGCCTTTTTTTGAAATTAACTATATGCAGAGTAACCAGGAATCTTACGGCGAAGTGGTAGATGCTTTTGCAAAGGATAATATTGAATATGGTGAGAAGATGCAGGATAAACTGGGAATACCGGCGGACATCGCCCGGCTAATGGCAGATAGTATTATAAATTTGATGGAAACGAGTTCAGAAAATATGAAGGTGAATTCTTTGAGGGAGAAGTTAATAACATATCTAATTGCCTCATATGACATTCCATCGGCAGTGCTACAATGGAAATACATAAAAGAAAACGGAAGGAATCCAACTGAGTCTGAGGTTGTGGAACTTATCCCATTCCTGGATGGTGAACTTGAATCAAATAATGAAATTTATTCAATAGCAGTAAAACTTGCCTATGAGCAGGGTTTGCAAAGGGTGTATAGCATAGATAGCCATACAGACAAAGACATTTTTTTGCAAATAGCCGGGCAGTTAACAGAGGAGCTACAGGGGTTAGATATTTTCAAAAGTATAGCCGGTGCGGAAATTTTTGTTAAGCTCGACGAGATGACAAAGGATAATATTAAAAGTAAAAACCTGCTTCCACTTTATGAATATATTAATTCTCCAGAATATGTTAAAGAAGACGTGGCTGTGCAGTGGGATATTTTTTTAAAAACAAATCTTCCGTCGGGACTGGATAGGAGCCGTCTTGCACTATGGGAGGTTAGAAATCTTAATATAGCATCACATATAAGAAAAGCGTCGGCATTGCATCCCGGTCAAAAAGTTTTGGTTATCATAGGAGCATCACATAAATACTTTTTGGACACATATCTCAGTGAGATGAGAGATGTGGAGGTACTACAACTCCTCGACATAGAGAATTAATATTCTCTTATTCCATTTCCTGCAGTTGCTTCTGCACTGCATCAACACACTTTAGTGTCATCGCGACAATAGTAAGCGTCGGGTTTGATGCTGCGACTGTCGGGAAGGTGTTGCTTCCCAAAATGAACATGTTTTTGTGGTCGTGACATCGGAGATCCGTGTCTACAACGGAGGTTTTGGGGTCACTTCCCATTCTTGTTGTACCTACAATATGTCCGGCGCCATATGGCCAGCTGTGATGCTGTTGGGTGGCATTTAGTGAGTCGAGCATTTTTTTCTGCAGATCGACCGCAACATTAATACCTGCCTTAGTATAATCGTCTATTGTATAGTATATCTTTGGTCTCGGTAGTCCGAATGAGTCGAGTTTTTCGAAGTCCGGTACGATCCTGTTATTCGGATCAGGCGGCTGCTCGACCAGGAAAGCAAATCTTATCTCACGCTCGACGTTCTGCTTTATCATGTTACGGAAATTCTTACCATAAAAGAAATCTTTGCTCTGCTCGTCCGGGCTGTATGTTTCTTTTGTTTCCTGACCTACGGGTGCATTTTTGTTATATGTTCTACCCGATTTTTTTAGCATCCATGGAGCAAGAACCTCAGGATACCCGACTGGCCATGACCAACCGTCATTTCCGATTTCAATCCTGAACGCGGCTCTAGTCTTTCTAAATGCGCCGTCCTTTACATTTTCTACTCCTGCTGTCGATAGCGGTGCGCGGTAAGGAAATACCGGGTCTTTCGTTAGTCCATAGCTAAGCACGCAGTTGTGATCCATCAGGTTCCTGCCTACCTGGTCGGATGAATTTCCAACACCATTCGGATAACGTTCGTCCTTTGACATCAGCATAAGCTTAGGTGTCTCGATGGCGTGCGCGGCGAGAACGTAGATCTTTCCAGTGGCGACTCCATCACCTTCGGGAGTTTTGAATTTTATTCCTGTTACCTGCGCGTCTTCGTTTGTTTGTATAAAAGTAGCAGTCGTGTTAGTTAAGATTTTTGCTCCCGCTTGTTCGGCTTTTGCCGCGTGAACCGAGCCGTCATATTTTGCTCCAACCGGACACATAGGAATGCAGTTGTTACTGCCGCAGCATCCCGGGCGGTTATCGTATTCTTTTGAATTTCTTCCCTGCGGGGTTCCTCTCACTTCCAGCTTCATGGATGGGTCATCGGGAAGAGTTAGATTTTCGAATGCTTTTTGAATTATCTTATCAGAATAAGTCATCGGAATCTCGCTCATCATGTAAGGCTGGCTTCTTGGCGCGCCGAGATCGAACTCCGAATTCCCAGAAACCGGGAGGGTGCTTTCCGCCAGGCTGTACCATGACTCAAGATCATTGTAAGTAATGGGCCAGTCAACCATGACGCCGTAAGCCGACTTCATACGAAAATCATTCGGAACAAATCTAAGGCATGTTCCCAGCCAGTGCCATGTCGTACCGCCGAGAGCTTTTACATAGTTACTTTGAAAATTATCCGGTCCCATCTGTACGTAATAATCATTCGGATTATCCATAGACGGGAAAGGAGCGTTTGCAACTTGCGGATAAGGTGTGTCATTGCTCCTATTGGGATCATTCATGTATGCCATGATGGATTTATTTCTATCGATCCGGTCGCCTGCCTCGAGTACCAATACGTTTACCCCGGATGAAGCAAGTTTCCATGCCATTATACATCCTGATATACCGCCTCCTACTATTACTACATCTGCATTGTATTCGCTCATGCCGATACTCCTTCCGGCGCGGTCGCCCAGAATCCTGTTACTCCATGACATTGCGCATTAGGTGTTACATACCCTGTTGCTTTCCATGCAAGCATGTCCTCATAAGTCGCAGATTTCAGTTCATCGTTGTCAGCAGTATAATTCCCCGTGTACCAGCATGTGATAATTTCGTTTGCAAGCTTTTGCTGATCGTCCGTTAGCTGTACATTTACATTCCCAACCGTGTCCACACCGAGCGTATCGAAGAGCTCCTGCATAGTCGTTTTTGACGGCGGGTATTTTTCCAGGCTTTTCAGGTATATCTCCGCATATTTTTCGTCAAACACACCGGAGGCTTGATCAAATCCTGTCAAAAATGCAGACAACTGAATGAACTTATCTTGAGAGAAGCCGCTCGAACATCCCGTAAAGATGCTTGGAAGCGTGGTATAAGCCGCCAATGCTGCCGCGCTCATACCGCAATAAGCGATAAACTTTCTTCTTGTAATAGTTTTTTCCATCAGGCAGGTGAGTATTAGTTAGAGAATGATGTTTATGAAGATTTAAAAAATTACGGTTTTTTTTCCGTTATTTCAATAAGATAAGGGGCTTTGAAAATATAAATAAAAAATCCCTCCCGCAAATCTGCGGAAGGGATCATGTTATTAATACTTGTCGTTTTTATTTTACTGTGAACGAAACATACTTCATTTCTTTTGCATCGGAATTATCCGAGTTCATCATCCTGAAATCGTATTTCCCGGGCTTTTCAGGAGCCTTAAATGTCATAGTTCCTTTTGTCTTACTGCTGATATATTGATACGCAATGTCATGAGCATCGTTTTCAGCTTCGCTTCCATGCTCGATATCAGATGGAATTATACCTATCCAAGCATTTGCATCGAAGTCGGGAAGGGCTCTGAAATCAAGTTTGATCTCTTCACCGGGTTTGTAAGATCCCTTATCTAGGGACAGTGAGACCACGGTATCCCCTGAATTAGCAACAACTGTAAATGTAACGGAAGCAACTTCTTTACTGCCATCTTTATCTCCTGAGTTCATTCTCAGGTCATACTTACCGGGCTTTAGCGGAGCATTGAACGTCATCTCGCCGCCTTTTTCGGTGACATATTTGTAAGACATATCATTTGCGTCGTTAACACCTTCATCACCGTGAGGAATATTGGACGGTATAAGACCGACCCAGGCATTATTAGAAAGGTCTCCGTCAGCAGTAAAAGTAACCTTAATTTCATCGGACGGATTGTACTCAGTTTTGGAAAGTTTTAAGGTCCCTGTAAGGTCTTGAGAAGAAGTAGTGCCCGCGGTTTGCTCGGTCGCCTCGGTCTTTTCCTCCTTTTTACCGCACCCAGCCAGAATAGCGAGCGACAGGAATAATACAACGATTAACCGTGTCTTCATTTTGTTAGGATTTTCTTATGGAATTAGATTATCTAAAAATACGCATACATAGTGATAATTTCATCAGCAATTTATGTCATTTGTTGCATCATTTCTCGGAGAGGTTATCATTGCCGATGTTTAACGCATGGTTAATTGTATTATAGTATGTTTCAGCGGCGACCATCCATGCTATCTCTACGATCTCCCGTTCGTTAAAATGTTTCTTTAATTCATCGAACGTTTCCTTGCTTACATGACCGTTTACGGAAACTTCCTCCGCATATGAGAGCGCGGATTTTTCCCTGTCGTTAAAATCTCCATCGGTTTTATAATTCATTATCCTGTCGAATCTATCAGTAGAAATGCTTTTTTTCTCGGCGAAGTATTTCGCGATGTCCACGCAGAAGTCGCATTTATTTATATACGCTGTTAATGTTTTTACAAGCAGAGACAACTCGCTTCCAATAGAGAGCTTCCCCTCTACATCCTGGAGCTTTCTCGAGAAATGTAATGCATCCGGCATTCTCGCGTATGTAACTGCCATTGGTGTTATGACCTTACCAAACATTTTCTTTGATGCGGCATATGCGGCTTTCATTATCCAGCTGTCCGGTTTTTCGATAGGTTCGAGTAAAGGAATATTATTATCCATAACCCTATAGATTTTGATTTTTTAAATATCGTTTGAGTTCTTTTCGTGAAGTGAAACGAAGGACCAGTTTCTTATCTTTGTATTCTTCGAGCATCCCTCTTGCGTCAGGAAGATACTGCTTGTACACACGCCACATTGCTTTGAAAATATACCCGGTCATAGGGAGAACTCTGGAATTATCCGGGTAGTATGGGTTTTGTTTGAACGCGTACTGAATCTGTCTTTTCACAGCGAAGGTATAACAAAACCATACAGGGTAATCGAGAAAGATAATAGTGTCTGACGCGTCGAACCTGTTTTTCAATGTAGTATGATACGACCAGCCATCTACAATAAACGAATCGCGTTGCAGTACTTCGTTCAGTTTAACCCTGAATTCATCAAGAGACACGTGCTCGAAACCCGGCTTCCAGGCAAGCTTATCCAGGTGCGTAGGTTCAATGCCGAGTTTTTTTCCAAGATGTGTCGCGAGCGTGGACTTCCCTGTTCCTCCATTGCCGATTATGACTATCTTCTTCATTTTAACCTATGTGCTTCAATGCCTCCCTCACGCTCAAAGGTTTTAGTTTGGTGCTTGCGACGAACTTTTTTACCGATTGCGGGTTCCACTTAGCATACTCTCTCAGTGACCAGCCGATGGCTTTGCGGATGAAGAATTCATCTTCATGATTGCATTTTTTAATATATGAATATAATAACTTCTCGTCTGTATTATGCCTGTATTTAAGCTGGAATATTATCGCCGCGCGTCTGAACCAGAAATTGTCCGACTCTATCCATCTTCCCGTTACTTCCTTTGTACCGCCGAATTTTCTGAAGTAATATCCTGCGAGCGAAGGCGCCACTCCATCGACAGTATCCCACCACGATTTTGTTTTGATAAGGTACTCGAAGAGCGGGATCATGTCGTCATTCCAGCGCCGCTTTGTCCGTGACAATAGCAAAAGCGCTGTGTACTGGTATTCTCTTTGCGGAAGTGTCCAGAGGTCTTTTGAAATTTTCTTCAGGTCCTTTGCCTCCGGTAATCCATATTCACCGATAAACTCCCGTTCCAGTTCTTTTCTCACCGGGCTCATTATACCCCAGTATTTGAACTGGTTGCGCATGTACTGGCTCATCTTCTCAGCCCTCTCCGGGTCGGCTTTCGACTTAAATAGTTTTTCCAGTGGCTTTATATACGGGTGCATATTTCCTTATTTGCTTAAAATATTTTATTTTTATACATAAGACAAATTAAACGATAATTAAAATAAAATATATGCTGAAAGAATTTAAGGAATTTGCGGTCAAGGGAAACATGGTGGACATGGCGGTGGGTATAATGATCGGCGCAGCGTTCGGCGCGATTGTCACTTCACTCGTGAATGATGTTATCATGCCTCCGATAGGACTGATGCTGGGAGGGCTGGACTTCTCATCACTCTTCATGGTATTAAAAGAAGGCGCGACTCCGGGACCGTATCTTACCGTAGCAGAAGCGAAAACCGCCGGCGCGGTTACACTGAATTACGGGTTGTTCTTTAATGCGCTGATAAGTTTCTTCCTGATAGTTGTTGTACTCTTTATGATGGTGAAAGGGATGAATAACCTGCGAAGACAGGAAGAAGAAAAAGAGGAAGCCCCGGCTGAGCCGACGGAAGAAGTAAAACTGCTGACGGAAATTAGGGATGCACTGAAAGCGAAGTGATTATTTGATCTCAAATTCTAAAGATGATTGATAAAAAGTATACATGCATTTAAACACAGGAGAATCCTCGATTGGAATACCTTTTGGCTCGGTTGAGAATGTTGAGATTACTCTATATTTATTAGGATGATCATCTGGATGATTATAACGTGTGATCGGAATACCATCAGAAGTAATAATTAGTCCCTGGACATCAGCATTAGTGGTATCTCCCGGTTTCAATGGTGGCTCATACCCTATATTTCCACACATTGCAATAAACATTTTAGGTTCTACCCATTCACCATTTTTATATACAAAAATATTCGACCAAAAATGCTTCCCGAAAGATCCGTTTCCATATATTTCTTGCTGTGAAGTATTTATTATATTAAAGCTTAGATACTTACTGGGATAAAGCGGTTTTGAATTAAAAATCAATTTTGCAAGATCGTTTCCGTCATAAAGTGTGCTTACAGTCATTCCTGTCATAGTTCTATATAATTCATCTTCTATACCAAATAGAAAATACAACGATAATCTTAATTCATTTCCATTCAGATTAAATTCAAGGGAATCGTTTTTGTAAATTATCTTATCCCTGTCTGTTAGAGGTGAGTTAGCATATGTTATTTCACAGAGTAATTTGGAATTACTATTAATTGTAATCGTATCATACATTGAAATTAAAGAACTATCATTTAGCGCATCAAAGTCTTTATTAATTAATTCCTTTCCTCCATTAAATAATTTTACATTTATAAACACTATTCCGTTAGCTTCTAGAGAATTGAAAGAGCGAGTTATCTTAACCGGGATTTTTTTCTGTGAAAACCCGTTAATATTTATCAGAAGCATCAATATTAAAATTCTTGTAAGCATAGTAAGTATTAACTATATTAAGTTAATACTTAGCCCAATATAAATCAATATTTATTAGAGTAATGGACACCAAATTCATAATAGACCGGCTGACACACAATGACGGCGTTTTTCGCGAAATTTTGACGGGAATTACAGGAGATCAGATCCATTGGCGCCCCGCCCCGGATAAGTGGTCGATGATCGAAATAGTTAATCATCTATATGACGAGGAGCAGTTCGACTTTCGTGAGCGCGTAAAGGCTTCGCTCGAAAACCGTGAAGCGCCGCCCATCGATCCGCAGGGATGGGTCAAATCAAAAAAATACGCGGAGAGGGATTATGTACAGAGCGTGGCTAACTTCCTCCTAGAGAGAGAGCGCTCGGTCGTTTGGCTAAGGTCGCTAAAAGATGTAAACTGGGAAAGCAAGTGGACGAATCCGCAGTTCGAGATGACGGCGTACGGGTTCCTGGTAAACTGGCTGGCGCACGATTGCCTGCACATCCGCCAGATAAACCGGATGAATTATTTGTACCTCAATGAAATAACGGGTGAGCAGTCATTGCAGTACGCGGGTGAGTGGTGATTCAATCGAGCTTGATGCCTATTATCTCGCCTTTTATTTTACCGTCTTTGTACGGTTTAGCCATGATGAAGATCCCATTGGTATCACGCTGGTAAAAATCCAGTATGATATCCTTATACCTGTGCTTAACGTTCTTATCCACTTCGGCGCCGTTGATCAGGAGTTTGTCTTCGGAGAAATTATAAGTTAAGTTGTATTTCCCGTCATTGATATAACCGTCGGCATTAAGCTCGGTAAGGAGCCTGTTCTTTAGTTCGCGGATATCAACGTATCCATGGCTTTCCTGCGAGTAGGAATCTCCATATATTAATACCATTAATAATAGTTGTAAAATGGTTAGCTTTATGAGGGTACTCATGATACGCTATTTTTATTAATGAGATGCGGAAATAAGTGTACGGGTTTATATCTATCTATATAAATAAATTGTAAATAAATGAAAATTGCTGTTATAGGAGCCGGCAATGTCGGTTCTGCCCTTGCTAACGGATGGGCAAAAGCCGGGCATGAAATACTGCTCGGTGTACGAAACCCGGAAGATGAAAAATATAAGGATCTGGTAGCTGACAGGATATCACTTCACTCGATAAACGAGGCGGCGCAAAATGCCGACGTGATATTGATGGCTCTCCCGCCCAGCGCAGTGGAAGAGGTTTGCAGGCAAATGGGAGACGTAAGCTCGAAAGTGATAATAGATGCAATGAATTCATTCTCATCGAAAGCAACACCCTATGATAATACAGGTGAAGCGCTGAAAGCATGGACAGACAGCAAAGATGTAGTGAAGTGTTTTAATACGATCGGCTATGAAGGAATGAAGGATCCTGATTACAACGGCATCAAAGCCGATATGTTCGTTGCGGGCAGTAGTGCAAAAGGGAAAGAGACTGCAAAGAAACTGGCGGAAGACCTCGGCTACGAAGACTGTTACGATTTTGGGGGAGATGATAAATTCGATCTGCTTGAACAGCTGGCATACGCATGGATTAATCTTGCGATCTTCCAAAAGGTGGGCAGGGACATTGCGTTCAAAGTTTTGAAGAGATAATATTTTATAAAATAAATTTTATATCATGAAAAAGTTATCACTGCTTTTCATTTTACTTACTGCCGTTTTGATAAATAACGGCTTTGCTCAGTCGGTCGGCTCATTTGAGGAAGAGCTAGCCGGAGCGCGCAATCAGACACTCCGTATCAATGCCGTTTTCTCGGTAGCAACCGATAACAGCGCATACGGCAAGGAGTTCTTTGGCGAGGACATTGCCATCATTAATTCTTTCAACCAGACAATAACCGATATAGCCGCCGATCTCAAAGTAGTCGATAAGAATTCTAACACAGCGCAGGCGATAGAAAACAACAATCCAAATTTTGGTACGACCGCTGACGTGATCAGTAAATACATTCAGGGATTCGAAAGATGGGCTACTTCGCATCAAGATGAGGTTGCAAGCTATGACGGCAGCGGGAAATGGTATGAAGAGTTTATGAAGAACGCTAACACCGCTGTATCTTTAGCGCAGGTTCTGGATAACGAATTGGCAGAAGCTGTGAACGAGATAAGAGGACATTATTAGACCAGGTCCAGTAGAACTATTTGTAAAGTTTACTTTGTAAAGATATACCGGAAGTTATCGAAGTCTATCGTCCAGGAATATTTATGCAAAAAGCCGTGGGATAGAAGCGCGTCGATATTTATCCCTCCGAAAACCCTGTCTTTGTCAAGCTTGGAATCGAAATAAATGATTACGTTGTCCTCTGTCAATCCGCCAAGGCTAACTTTATTATCGTTGTTGAACATAAATGTTTCTTTAAGTTCATTCTCGCCGTAACCCCACTTAAGAAGGGTTTCTTTTGATACGTTAAGTCCTGCCTGCTCCATTTCTCCATTCTTATTCATCCCGAATGCGATCAGCCCCGAGTCCATAAAGTAATTAAGGTTGTCGAAGTTATTATAACTCCCTTTGCAGATCATATAGTGATCACCCCAGAGGTAGAAGGGCATTGTTACTCTGTCTTCCTTCAGCATTGCGAGGTGATCATCATAGAGGTCTTTTCTCGAGCGTGGCGTCAAAATATATCTTGAGTTCGGGTAATCTATTGTGCAGAGGAACTGCTCCAGTATGTTAGTGCCCATGATGATGAAGCCTTTCAAGGATTCGACAATTCTTACGGGGACGTTATTAAAAATAAGTCCGCCCGGCAGTTCAAGCTTTTCGGCAGTAGAGTTCCAAACGCTTGTTTTAGTAGTTGCATGAACACCCTCGGTAACGGTACCCTTTTGTATTCCTAGTTTTTCAGCGTCGTCCGGTCCCATTACGATATATGTCCCCCCCGTATCCATCCTCAATGTTATCGGGCTTCCATTCAGTTCCGCGTTAATGGCAGGCATATTATCCGCTAGCTGTACACTGTCTAAAAAAGGTATTACGTATGTTTTATCTCCCGTTACGGAAAATGGTTTCAAAGACATTTCTTTTGTAACAACAGCTTTAACGCTGTCATAACCATTAAACATATCGAATGCTTCGCCGGGCTTGCCCAGATGTAACAAAGCCTCTCCCATAAGAGACCTTACCTTGCCATAATCATCATAAGTATCATTCATCTTTGTAAAAAGATGTAATGCGTCGTCATATTTTCCCCGTACATAGAGCAGATCTATTTTTAGACGCAGTGCGTCCTGCGAAGCGGGGATTGTTTCCAGGACTTCATCCGCTATTTTTTCTGCGCCGTTAAAATCGCCTATGCTCCATAGCTCCCAGCCTGTTTTTATATCCGATGTCGGGATCCAGGAGATAGTATTGTTGCCTGGATAGATCGCCAGAGCGCAGGCAAACACTGCCAATCCGGTAATAAACTTCATGATTTATGAAATTGTTTTTCTTTAAATAGGACTAATAAGGGATAGGAAAAGTCGCAAGGAAGGATTTTATTTTACACCATAAAACTGTTTATATGTTTGGTACGCGGTTTCCTGTAAAAACTTTGCATAGTTTTTATCGATACCGTCTGTATATGACAATCCCACCGGGCTTTTTCCAAAGACGGTCGCGTAAAAGACGCATGCGTTCAGGTACGTACCTTCCACGTTAGGATGGCTCAGGTCCTCCTGCCACAGGTCGGCGAAGTAGTATCTCCTTACAACATTCTGCCATGCAAGTCCTGCCGGAACGATCCTTGCTCCGAACTTTTTACCGAGGTCCCTGTAAGACTTTTCGATCACGGACTGCATCTCAAAGTAGTCTTTGTAGTTTTTTGTCTTTAGGGAGTCTAATGTTTGCTGACCACCGGTCTTTCTTCCCCATGTCATATAGAGGAGAGTCTTTGCCTTTTGTAATTTTATCAGCGAGTCGAGATATTCGATAGCCGGGTATGTGTATCTTACCCGGAATGAATCTACAAGCGTTCCTAGGCTATGCTCCTGCAATACAACATAATCCCAGTCACCTTTCTTTATCTTATTGATGGTATTCTTGTTCTTTGAATGCTTGGCAAGTGTCGTACCGCCTATCGCGCTAATATCGGTAATAACTGTTTCACCGCCCGACTCCGCCAGTTTTTTAAAAGTGCCCGGCAGGTCGTTCATAAAAGTGTAGCTGTTACCGATGAATAAGATCCGCGTCGTGTCCTTTGCCTCTTCTTTGTCTTTATCCTGTGAAAAGGAATTTGCCGAAGAGAGCAGGATCCCACTCAAGATCAGAACTAAAACGAGATATTGTTTAGTCAGTATGTTTTTAAAACAATTTTTCATAACTTACTATATTATCAAGCTGTTAATTGTGTAACAGCCTTTCCTTAGATACTTTGGTTTACTCCCAAAGTTCCGTGAACTGTATTTGCAAAAGTAACGTTTTAAAAATTAATTACAAATTAAAACTTCCTCATAATGATCAGAAAAATTACCCTTCTCTTTACAGTCGTCTTTGTTGTTTGCTTCTCGCTTGTTTACGCTTTTGAAAAACTCAATGTCGATAGGAATCACTCCACGATGGGATTCAACGTTCCGATTTTCGGAGGGCTATCGAAAGTCACCGGAAAGTTCACTGACTTCGAAGTTAATGCCGACTGGAACGACGCCGACCCATCCTCATCCACGGTCTCTGTTACCATTCAGGCTAACTCTATAAATACCGGTATAGAAAAAAGGGATAACCACTTAAGGAGCGCGGATTTTTTCGATGTAGAAAATCATCCTACTATTACTTTTGTCAGTACAGGCATAAAGGGCTCCGGCTCCGATTATGAACTCAGCGGCACTTTCACTATGAGAGGAGTTACAAAGGACGTTACGCTTGGTCTGAAAAAGGAGGAAGTTCCCTCACCCGACGGACAAAGTATGTGGAAGTCGTTCAGAGTTTCCGGATCGCTTAACCGTACCGACTACGGTGTCAGCTGGGAAAATCCGCAGGTCCCTAATTTCGTTGGCGACGAAATTGAAATGGATATTGTGATACTTAGTAAGTAGGCTAATTACCGGAACTGAGGAATTCGTTCACTATAACTTTCCATTCATCTTCGAGCGATTGATCCGGCATAGTACGCCCTGCCATCGAATACCAGTACCCGGCGTTACCGGTGTCGCCCTCGACACGGTGAAGATATGCATGAACCCATGCGGCATCACTTCCGCCGATGGACTGCGCGATTTCATGTGAACGGTCCCACTCTCCTTTCTTTGCATACCATAGAGCTGTGAGAAGCTCGTTCACTTCCGGAGGAGTGTCACTTGTCAATGATGCAGTAAACTCTTCGTATGTCATATCCACTCCATGTTTTCCGGCTTTACCGTCTTATCATTCTGAATATCACCTGTATTGACGACCGTCTTCGGTTCGAAGAGTATCAAATGAACTTCTTCATCCGCATTAGGGCAGTGTTCGACTCCTTTCGGAACGATGACGAACTCACCCTCATTTATCACTTCGGTCCTGTCAGTGTATTTCATTTCCATCGATCCTTTTATCACCAGGAATAATTCATCCTCATCATCGTGCTTATGCATTACGAAGGGTCCTTTTACTTTAGCGAGCTTTACATACTGCCCGTTAAGCTCACCGACAAGCTTAGGTGAATAGTACTCGTTTATCTTTGCGAACTTTTCCGCGAGGTTTACTTTTTCCATAATTTGTTCCAAATTCGATTTAAATAATTTCTTTTATCCTCACCCGAATTTAAGGACTCTTCTGGTAGCCTCCTTGGATAATATTGATCATTCTCTTTAAATCTCCATTCAACTATTTCGTATAGAACATCATCCCTTTTTAAATTAGTTCTTTCAAACTCTGCCATACAATAGTCGTATAATTCTTTTTTCAAATCTTCATCCAGATTTATCATCGAAGAACCACAATAAACATCCATTCCATATCGAAACAGGGAATCTAGGTAATCCATTACATATTTAGTTCTCCCTTTTTTCAGCATGTATTCAGCAATATTTCCAAAGTAAATGGAGATTCCCCAGGTTTCTTTTGAGGATTTGGCCATTTCTATATATAGATCTTGTAGGAGTTCTCCATTAATTTGTTCATAAACCATATCAAAATTTTTTACAAGAAAAAGAACAATGTTATCACGAAAAGAATAATTTTTATCCTCAAATTCGTCTCCATGTTTTCCGTTCCAGTCAAATTTTAGTTTATCAAACATGCTTGCATGGTTATAATTCAAAACAAAATTTTCAACATCGCTTGTCACTGCCCTACCCTTTTAAAGGTTATAAAATCCGTACCCGGCGGGTCGATGTCCTTTGTCCGTAATAGCTGTGCTATCTGCCCGCGGTGGTATGTTCCGTGATTGAGCAACTGCAGTACCATGTCACCCACTGCATTCGTGAAAGATGAGCCGGCGGTGTTTGAATATTCGAAAGACCGGTCCATATCGTCCTCTTCGATTATTCTTTTTGTCTCAGCCTGGTTCTGCTCATGTATTTTCATGAAGTCATTCTTATCGTGCACCTGCCACACTTTGTATTTAAATTCCCCATCGCTGATCCGCGCATTCCAGAGATGCTGCCCGTTCAGTATGTGAGAGAAGAGAAATAATTCCCTTTCGAGATCGCCGTCGGCGGTCGTCAGCAATTCGATGTATCTCCTGTTGGAGAAATCGTTGTAGTCGAGTAAAGTATTTAAAATGTTTTCCATAGGCGAAAGTATTTAAAATGGGAAATAAATAAAACTCACTTTACTAAACTAAAAACCCCCTTTCGGGGGTTTCTCTACAAACTCAATCTACTCTATAAACTCTAAGAACTGCTTAATGACTCTCTTCTTTCTTTTCCTTCAGCAGATCGGGAAACTCTTTATAAAATTTTTTCAGCTTAGGGTATATTACCGCGGAGCAGTAGCCCTTGTTCGGGTTGTTGTTGTAATAGTCCTGGTGATAGTCTTCCGCTTTATAGAAGTTTGTTAAGGGCTCTATAACCGTTACTATCGGATCGTCCCATACTTTCGCGTCCTCCACTTCCTTCTTCACTTTTTCCGCTGTTTCCTTCTGTTCATCGCTGTTGTAAAATATCACTGACCTGTACTGTTCCCCTACGTCTGCTCCCTGTTTGTTCAGCGTTGTCGGGTCGTGCGTTCGGAAGAACACATTCAGCAGTGTCTCATAAGGTATGACCTTCGGGTCGAATGTTATCCTTGCTACTTCCGCATGTCCGGTCGTGCCTGTGCATACCAGTTCATAGGACGGGTTCTCTACCGTTCCGCCCGAGTAGCCGGACTCCACTGTGTAAACGCCTTTTAAATTTTGGAATATCGCTTCCACACACCAGAAGCATCCCGCTCCCAGCGTAGCGGTATCTAAAGTTACACTTGTGTCTTCTGCCATTTTGTCAGGTGGTATAATGTTAGTTGATTGATTAGATTGTGATGTATTGTTTGAGTGCGATGATGAACAGTTAAAGAAATTGAATGATGTAAGTAATAGAAAAACAACGATTCCAAGCTTCATAATTCCCGTTTTTTATAATGAAAACAATATCCCAGGCGATTTAGTTCTTTCGCCCTGCTATAAAGATCAATTCCCATCTTATCTTCCTTACGTTCTTTATGTCTCCCCACATCTCGAGTATGTCGGGAAATACTATTTCCAGCGGGTCGAACTTGCTCTGCTCGAGGTGTCTTTGTACTGCTGACCAGCTGTGAAGGTAATTTACGAACTGCTCCAGGTCCCACTCCATTTCCATTTCAAACTTCGGCGCCTCTATAATTTCCAGAGGTATATCGAAATTCTCATATCTCTCCATCCAGTTAAGTCTGGCTTCAGCAGGCCAGTAATCATACAGATATTCCTTTGAAAAATAATCCATCACCGGGTCGATCTCATCCGATATCTTGGTTTCTGCATAGCTCCATGCCGCAAGCACACCGCCCGGCTTCAATACTCTCTTTACTTCCGGGAAGAACCTGCTGTGATCGAACCAGTGCAGTGCCGTCGCAACCGTTACCATATCCACAGTCTCATCCTCCAGGTATATTTCCTCTGCAGGAGCCACTAGGTACTCTACGTTTTCCTTCTCGATAGCATTATCTATCTGCTGAGGACTCGCATCCGTTGCGATCACTTTCTCGAAATGCTCCGCCAGTGAAACCGCCGCCTGTCCGTTTCCTGTTGCGCAATCCCAAACTAGCTCCAGCGATGGCGCTAATGTTTTCAAATATTCAAACAATTCCTTCGGGTAACGAGGGCGGGATTCCGAATATAATCTGGATTGTTTTGAGAAATGGTCTTTGAATTCCATGCGAAAGAAAAGTAATGTACTGTTTTATTAAAGATAAGTAATTTTATGGAGAATTTTAAGGCAGAACAGGATCAAAAAAAGCCCCTCTGATTTAGAGGGGCTTGCCCGAAGGTTATCCCGAAGAATAACCTTCGGAAGGGAGCTATGGGGAGAATTACTTTATTAAGTTCATTTTCTTTGTTTCCATGAATTCCCCTGACTGAAGAGTGTAGAAATATACTCCGCTCGATAATCCCGTTGCGTCGAAGTTAAATTCATGCGTTCCGGCATTCATGTTTCCGTTTACCAGCTGTGCAACTTCCTTGCCAGCCATGTCATAGATCTTTAGAGTTGTCATTCCTGCGTTAGGCAGTGAGAATGAGATCTTAGTTGAAGGGTTGAACGGGTTCGGGTAGTTCTGCTTCAGCTCGAATCCTTCCGGAGTTGAGTTAGTATTGCCTGTTACACCTGTCATTACTTCTACATACTTTATTGTAGTAATATCCTCATTACCTGTCGGACCATTGCTGACACCTGTTACATATACATTACCCATAGCATCGAGTCCGAGCGCAAATGCTTTTGAATCTATTGTTGCGCTTGTGGCGTCATGCCTGATATCCCAAAGTAGTGAACCAGTTGGGCTGTATTTTACAGTTAAGTAATCATATCTTGATCCAAAGTCTCTGCTCCAGCCTGTTACGTACACGTTGCCTGAAGCGTCTACTTTAATGTCTTCAGCTCTGTCATCACCGTCTTCGGAATTGTTGTATCTTGCTGTCCATATCGTGTCACCCATTGCCGAGTATTTTATTGTAACGTAATCGTAAGCCGATGAAATACCCGAACTGAATCCTGTTACGTAAATTGACTCGGTTGCGTCTACTGCAATTTTAGTTGCTTCATCGACGTCTGAATCCGTTCCATTGTAATGCTTCGCCCATGTTACCATACCGCTCGGAGAATATTTGATAGTTAAGTAATTGATCCCTTCTACAGGTGAACCTGAATACTCATGACCGCATACGTAGATTGCGCCTGTAATCGGGCTTACTGCAATTGAACTTGCTTTCCTACCGCCTAATCCTGTTCCCGAGTAAGGAGTTTCGAATAATGTATCACCGGATGCTGAGTAACCAACAGTATATACAAGGTCCATAAATCCCGGTGCAACACTGATGCCGGTGATATAGATTGCTGAGCCGTGCGCAGTAATTGCAGTAGGATGCTCGGCACCGCCCGGAATTGGTCTGTCAAAATATCTTACCCATCCGAAACCGCCTGATGGAGTATATTTTAAGGTAAGAAAGTCAAAGCTTTCGCCGGGCATTGATGGACCGCTTCCGCCTACATAAACGTTTCCTGCACCGTCTAGTGTAATACAATATGGGGATTCGGTCATATGCATTGCTCCGTCGAATCTCGATACCCATTTTGTTTCACCGCTTGAGCTGTACTTAATTGTTACTATGTCGATTGCCGTTCCAATTCCCTCACTATATCCGGTTACATAGACGTTAGAAGAATCATCCATAGTTATTGCGATTCCCCTGTCATCTCCGTGTGCTGTACCGTCATACTTCTTAACCCAGAGCATAGTACCCGAAGGACTGTATTTAATTGTTACTATATCTCCAAGTCCCGTACTGTCAGAAGATCCGATTACATATGAATTACCGGCATCGTCGGTTACTATAGATTCTGCGTAGTCGTAGCCGTCTGCTGTGCCGTTGTACTGCTTCACCCAGCTTTCACTCACCTGGGCGTTCACTGATTGTGAAAAGAAAGAGATCACTGCTAAAAAGATTGCTGTAAATGTTAGTGCTGTTTTCATTGTTTTGTTGTTTTTAGTTTTTAATGAAGTTTGTTTAACCATTTACTAGCAATTTATTCCTGATTATTATCGGAATTCTTATCAGTTTTTCATTAAAACTTACACAGAGACATAAAATATTGTATTAACAGCTATTTGAACCGCTAAATTTTCTTTTTTTGATGTGAAACTAATCCGGTGGAGTGAATTTTCCGGAATTAGACGGAAATTTAACAAAACCAGTCGATTTTGAGTGAAAATAGAGCGGTTTAAGTGAAAAAGGGGTGATTTTGGATGAAAATGGAATCGAAATTGATTGTATGAAAGCGCTCCCTTTGTAAAAAAACTAGATTTTTTTACTTTACTATTACAAATACATAAAATATCAGAGCGATGGGGATAATTAAATTAACAATTGGAATTAATGTGTACGGGCTTTTATGGTTATTTTTTCTTTTCCTCGGGAAGAAGAATAAAAACAACCCCGAAGAGAAACATATTAAAAATAAGATTTGCGGAAACCATTTCGACCATTCATCTGATGTATAGAAGAATTCCAGAAAGGGTAGATTAATAACTTCTATTACTTGTAGATATAAAAATAACAGATAAACATTCAAAGCGAAAAGAATATAATTTAATGATTTCATTTTCTCTATCCCCTCATATACACCATTATAGCCGATATATCCGACGGTCTCACGCCGGCGATGCGGGATGCCTGTCCTATCGAGCGGGGTTTTATTCTGGATAGTTTTTCTGTTGCTTCAGCTGAGAGCGATCTTATCCTTCCGTAGTTGAAGTCCTGCGGGATGTTTATTCCTTCATTTCTTTCGAAGTGCTCCACCTGCTCTACCTGTCTCCTGATATAGCTCTCGTATTTCACCTGTATCTCCAGCTGTTCCACTGCACCCGGGTTTCGCGCTATCTTCTGCAGAAGAGGGACATCTTGATAAGCACCGAGATTCAGCACATCCGCGAGCCTTACTTCGTGACGGCGTATAATAGAAGCCAGCAACTCACCGCCGTTGACTGTCGCCGAGCCTGCCGATTGAAGGTAATCGTTTATTGTCTTTGGACTTACGGTGTTGGAGTTCATGTAACGGATCCCTTCCTCTACCAGCTCTCTTTTCTCGCGCATTTTTTCGACGAGATCCTTTTCGATCAATCCGAGTTCATACCCCTTTTCCATGAGACGGAGATCGGCATTATCCTGCCTTAGCAAAAGCCGGTATTCAGCAGACGATGTGAACATTCTGTACGGCTCATCCGGATTTTTGTTTATGAGGTCATCCGCTAAAACTCCCATGTACGCTTCACTCCGTTTTAGTATAAACGGTTCTTTTTCGGATAATTTCAGCGCGGCATTTACTCCGGCTATAAATCCCTGCGCGGCTGCTTCTTCGTATCCCGATGTTCCGTTTATCTGCCCGGCAGTGTAGAGCCCGCTCACCAGTTTCGTCTCGAATGTAGCATTCACCTGGTAAGTAGGGAAGAAGTCGTATTCCACCGCGTAACCTCTCTTAACTATTTTCACTTTTTCCAGACCGGGAATTGTGCGTGCGGCTTTTTCCTGCACATCGAGTGGCAGGCTTGTCGAGAAGCCGTTCATGTAGATCGTTTCACCGCCGAGCGTCTCCGGTTCCAGGAATATCTGGTGGCGGGGCTTATCGGCGAAGCGGGATATCTTATCTTCTATCGAGGGACAGTACCTCGGACCCGCCCCTTTTATACGCCCCGTGAACATAGGGGAGTCTTCAAAGCCCGTGCGGAGAATATCGTGTGTGTCCTGATTTGTATAGGTAATGAAACACTGCACCTGCTCCTGATAAGGGAATTCTCCATTAGTTCTATGGGAGAAAGGCTTTGGATATTCGTCGCCCGATTGTGGTTCGGTCACGGAAAAATCTATCGTATTAATATCCAACCGCGGTGGCGTACCCGTTTTTAAGCGTCCCGTCTTAAATCCAAGCCCGATAAGGGATTCGGATAATCCCGTTGCGGATTTTTCACCGAGGCGTCCGCCTGCTTCCTGCGTATGCCCGGTATGCATTACCGCATTTAGAAAAGTCCCGGAAGTAATAATGACCGATTTACATGCTATTTCGTAACCCATACCTGTCCTTATTCCTGACACTTTGTAACTATATGTCTCATCACGGTTGTTATATATTTCAGTAAGTAGCTCGACCACCATATCCTGGATTAGCTCTATACCGGAAGTATTTTTTACCAGCTCAACGGCGGCTTTTGAATACAGATCCTTATCCGATTGACATCTCGGCGACCACACTGCGGGACCTTTTGATTTATTCAGCATCTTAAATTGTATGCCGGTCTTGTCCGCAAGAATTCCCATCACTCCGCCGAGCGCGTCGATCTCCCGAACCAGATGCCCTTTAGCAGTACCGCCGATAGCGGGATTACAGCTCATGCGTCCGATGGCTTCCAAATCCATTGTCACCATGCCAACGGAAAATCCCATTCGGGCAGAAGCCACAGCGGCTTCGATACCGGCGTGTCCCGCGCCAATTACAATTATGTCGTAAGATTTCTGCATTTTCAAATAAGGAAAAAAAATACATTATAAATTAACATAATTCTATGCAAATTCAGTTGCTTCAGATAGAATGATACCACGATTTACCCCAGATTTTCGATATTGAGTAACATATTGTAAATACATTTAATATGTGCTTACACAAGAATTATTAGCTATTATTTTTATATTTAACTACAACAATTGAAATAACAAATATTAATCAATGTTTCACGTGAAACACTTTCCTGCGAGTCGATTTTGTTTCACGTGAAACATTAGAAGGCTTCTTGGAATATTTTAAATATGGCAATTACTTTTAGAGCTCTTGGCGGTGGAGATGAAATAGGCGCTAATTCATATCTGCTGGATATTGACGGGGAAAAGATCGTGCTGGATTGCGGGTTACATCCGAGAAAATCCGGTCCCGATATGTTCCCGGATTATTCGTCTATTGCAAACGAGACTATTCAGCATTGTATAATCTCCCATGCTCATAATGATCATATTGGAGCGCTCCCGTATTTTCTGAAGCTCTTTCCATACGCAAAGATATATTCCACGCGACCTACGCTATCAATCGCCGAGATCACTCTGGGAAATACAGCCTATCTTATGGACAGGGAATTCGAAGGTATCTGGGATAAGTCATATATCAAATACTATACTGAGGAGATGCTGAACCTTATTCCCATGATAATGAAACAGCATCATTTCAATGAGGAAGTTTTTCTGGCGGAGGATATATCATTCGAATTTTACCATGCGGGACATATCCTGGGTGCCGCAGGAGTGATGCTAAAGGCAAGTGATAAGAAGATATATTATACGGGAGATTTTTCATCCAGAGATCAGAGGTTGATACTGGGAGGGGAGCTTCCATCCGAGCATGTGGATATCCTGATAACGGAATGTACGAATGGTGAATCGGAGGAGATACCGACATACGAATCACAGGATAAGCTTCTGGTGAGGTTTATTAATGAAGTAATCGGGCAGGGAGGCTCTGTATTGATTCCGGTATTTGCGCTGGGGAAATCGCAGGAGTTTTTGAAACGGATATCGGACATGATGGCGAAGAATAGGATACCTCACGTACCGGTATATTACAGCTCTCTCGCCAGGGCGCTGAATACGGTCTATGATGATTTCAATTACGATGATAATCGGGTCGAGCAGGGCTTTAAGCTGGGGTCGCTGGAATTTAACAGGCTTCGCAGGAGTGATTTTAACAGGGGTGAGTTTTATAAAAAGCCATCCATTATTCTCTCGACGAGTGGTATGGTAATTGAGGGAACTGGGTCATACAGGATCGCAAAACGTTTTCTGCCGATGAGGAATTTCGGGATTGCGATGTGCGGATATTGCGACCCGGCGACCGCCGGTCACAGGATCAAAAATGCTAAGCGCGGTGAGCGGATCTATCTCGATAGCTTCGGTATAGATCATGTAGATGTGAAATGCAGTATCGAAAATTTCAGATACACATCGCACGCCACTCCGGATGAAATAATGTTTCTCGTGAAACAAATAAACCCGAAGAAGGTAGTATTAGTCCACGGGGATGAAGGAGCAATTGATACAATAGGTCACAGGATATTGTCTCAATTTCCTCATATCAAGGTCCAGGCAGTGGAAAAGGGAAAAAATTATGTTTTATAGTATCAGTTTAGAAATTTAATGTATCAGTTATAAATAATTGATAAAACAATGTTTATAGACATAATCTGGTATTCAGCTCAGGAGAAATTTAATTTGAAAGAAGATTGGGCTGACGCAATGTGGAAAAGATTTGTTTCAACAATACCTCAAGTTAAGGAATTTGTAACCCTTGATGGAATGCTTTGTCCAGATTTTGTATTTGAAAAGAAGAATGATGATTGGAATTATGTAGTTATGAACGGTGATTATTTAACTGACCTCTATACAGATCCGATAGTGTTTTTGTCTAGAAATATCGACCTGGCAAAATATAATTTGATAGCATGCATTAAGGAACCACAAGACGAGGACAGATCTATTTTGGAGAGTGATTATGAATTTATTGGATATGACCTGATGGACAAAGATTTATCAAATAGCGCATTGACAAATTGTGGCGGTTTCTACGACGTATATTCGCCTTCTGATATTAACGAATATGGAATTTTATCTGACAGAGATTTTGCGTACAAGATCCGTGATGAGCTTTTCAAAAAACATCCGGAAGAACATCATGCTAATTGTTATGTATTTGAAATTTGGAGGATGAAGTAATTATAAAATGCCGGCGGTCATTTGACCACCAGCATTTTTTTTGTTTCTTTGAATTCACCACTTTCGAGTTTGTAAAAATATACGCCGCTTGGTATTGCCGAAGCATTGAAATCTATAATGTATGACCCGGCTTCCTTGTCTGAATTTACGAGCATTGCAACCTCCTTACCCAAAAGATCAAACAGAGCCAGTCTTACATATCCTCTTACCGGTATGGAAAAATTTATTCTAGTAACCGGATTGAATGGATTCGGATAATTTTGTGATAAAGAATACCGGACGGGAGCAGAAATATTTAGGATACCAATCGGATCTCCGGTACAGCCCCTGGCATTCCATACGCTGTGAGCCTCCGGCCCGGAGTATAGAATAAAGCAGCTGTCTCCATCCACATATCTGAATCCGGCTACAGGCGGAGCAGATCCTGTAACGGAATCTACCGCATTCATTTTATGGATCTGGTTTGTGATACCGTCCGTTGTAACGGAAATATATTGAATCGAGTCGGCAACAGCATCGGATGTTCCGAATGTAAAATAATGTATATCGCCATTACGGGTACCAATAATATCCGGGCGGTAATTTTGGTTGGTTAAACTTCCCCATAATACGCTCTGTCCCGCGAGGGAATTGAAATTACCGTAATTATCGGTACGGAAGTATTTCACATTCCGGTTTCCGGAGCTATATTGATTGAATACACAGATCACACTGCCGTTGCCGTTTCCATTGCTTGATAAACGGGCATTTGTTTTCATGCTGTTAGGATCGCTTCCCCCCTGGGTTGAACTTCCCCCTACTGATGCAAGGCTGCCTGTTATATCGGCTTTAGAAAAAAATATGGTATTACTGTCCGGTACACCTGAAAATGAAACAATGATCGAATCCTGTCCTCCATTTTGAAAATATGCTATGTCAGAATACACATCCCGAACGTATCCTGCCGGACCGGGATTACTATACCAATAGAAATTCTCCGGCTGATAGGTAAAAGCAGGACTAACGGTATATGGATTTAAACACCGGACATATTTTTGCCCGTTAAAATGGTTGCCGTTTCCGTCGGTCGAATCAAATGAGCATATAATGTAGGTATACGGATTATTGAGATACACAGAGTTATCTGAAGTTATTCGGGGATTATAATACCGTTTGAGCGAATCTCCATCAGGCCAGTTAAAAGTAAGGAATACCCCGTTAACACTCGGTGCCTGCATAATAAACCCGCCTACGTTGGATCGAAGATCTCCGGTCGGGTCCGTATATCCGCAAATCAGCCAGAGGTATTTTTGCCCTGAGTTATTCTCGATTATCTCGAGGTCGAGTTCACCGGGTACCATACGGTCGTATGGCGCGAAATTCCCCGTAACGTAGAAATTCCATGTATTGCCTCCATTGGTGGAATTATAGATCCTGATGGAATCGGGGAATGCCGGGTTGCCGGAGAAGACATATACCAGCCATATTTTCCCGGCTGACGATCCCCGCTGTTCGACCGCAGTGGCAATTCCTTTTATTGTCGAGTTAGGATTGTTATATATCCTGTTATTGTCGATCGAAATGCTGGCGGCTGAATTTTCGGGAACACGGGTAAGTATAGCTCCGGTTGGCGAGGGAGAAGTAATAACGGAAGCTTCTCCTCTCAACTTAGCAAGCTCCTCTTCGAGCTTTATAAGCTCTTCTTTATTTTCAGGACTGTCGTTTTCTTTGAGCTGTTTGATCTTGCCGATAAGAGCTTCCTCATGTTCAGAAGGAACCCGGATCTTATTAAGTCCAGATACGTCGTTTTTGTCATTAGCATTGTTACCCAGGTAGTTATAATTTGTCTGCGGTGCATTCCGGATTTCCTGGGCTGATACTAATTGAGGCAAAAAGATAAGAGTGAGAAAAATGTAGATTAGTCTCATATTGAGGGCGCTTTGTTTTTAAATAGTCTTCTACCCTAGATACGAGAGAAATAAAAGAATTGTTGCTCCTTTATATTATTGTTAAATATGTAGTTAACAGATTTTATATAAGGGCTTATGTAAAGTCCGCCAATTTGCGCTGTCGTAATTAATTCACTTAAAATTCATAAATCCAGTTTGGTCTGATATATGCCAGTTCGAATCCTGACTTTATCATGTTGCGGTATGAGGGGGATGGTCTTTCGGGAAGGTCCTCGGCGGTTTCGGTAACGAGGTATTTGCATCCGGCTTCGATGGCTTTGCGTGAGCGGTAGTTGATGAGGAGCTTCTGCGCACCTTTTCCGCGGTGCTTTTCCAGTGTACCACCAATAACAAGCGAACCGATGTCCCCGGCGGTGTACATCGCAGCGGCCGATATGGGCTCCGCGCCCTCATAAATAATAAAGTGAATCCAGTTAGGAAGACCGATAGAGGCAGCGACAAGTTCACCCGCATATCCCGGCCATTCGAAAGCACGGTTAATTATGTAAGCGAAAGTTTCTTTATCTTCGGAGTGCGCCGGCCGCGCTTCGAGTTCAGAGCTGATCGGTTCGATCTCAGCCGGCAGTGTATAACACATCTGAGCCCAGTTATTATAATGCCGAAAACCCTTTGCTGACAGGGTCTCAGCGACATTGCCCGGCATTGCCACCGGGCTGACATTAATAAAAAACCGCCGGACTTTATTAGCCCTGTAGAAATCCAGAATAGCATCCACGTCGTGATCACTGACGGGATTATTAATGCCGAGGTCGAGAACGCGATTGAAGCCGAGGACGTCCAGCGGAGGAACGGCTATTGCTCCGAAGCTCTCGACATCCAGCAATGCCACATCCTTTGTACTGCGGTGATTATGAATGTAATTTTTTACTGCCGTGGAAACCTGCTCCCATTCGGCAGATTCTATCTTTCTTAGAAACTTATCATCCATTATGCTATGCTTTAGTTGCTACCACCTGCAGGTATTCACCTATCATGACGTTATTACTTCCTTCCGATACATTATACTTTTTGAAAACGTCCGTAATGGCATCCGTAAACTCCTTTTTCTTTTCATCATCCAGCATCTCATAAACAGTTTTTATCGGTCCGAAATATTTAACGAAGGCTTCCGTAGTACCTGCCGGATCTGCATCATAGACCAGCTCTGTAGTGCGTTTTGTAAATTCGATATTCGATGCATAGTCTCCGAATCTCTGCTTCACGATCTCTTCTTCACCCCACTCATTGGGCTTAGCCATTCCGGGCGGGGGAGGAGGTGCAAACCTGCTGATGGTACCAAAGAAATCTTCCGCAAAATCGTTCTGCGTCCAGTTAGCCATAGCAACTTTTCCGCCGGGTTTGCAGACGCGGAATAGCTCTTTTGCTGTTACATCCGGACGCGGGCAGAACATTGCGCCGAACATCGTTACTACAAAATCGAATTCATTGTCGGGATATGGCATTGCTTCAGCATCGCCGGTAATAAATTCAATATTCAGATCCTCCTCATTTGCTCTCTCCTTTGACTGGCGGATCAGGTCTTCCACAATGTCTACGCCTTTTACGTCAGCGCCTTTTCGCGAAGAAACTATTGCCAGGTTACCGCTTCCGCATGCTACATCAAGAACCTTTGAGCCGGGACCAATCTCCAGGCTGTCGATAAGGTCGTTTGCAGCGGGCATAAGTGTTTTCGCGATCACACCAAAATCGCCATTTGCCCATGTGGCTGCCATTTTTTGTTTAATAATGCCAATGTCAGGACCCCCGGATTGCTCCATAATAAACTCCTATTATTTTA
Source organism: Ignavibacteriales bacterium (assembly GCA_020635255.1). NCBI lineage: Bacteria > Pseudomonadati > Ignavibacteriota > Ignavibacteria > Ignavibacteriales > Ignavibacteriales bacterium. The sequence goes on along the minus strand of JACKAC010000003.1, from coordinate 117,991 downwards.
GTTATGAAATGTAAAGGGAGAGAAAAAGGTTATTTGACCAGAACCATTTTCCTGGTTGTGGAATATTCCCCAGTTATCAACTTATAAAAATAAATTCCGCTTGTCAAGCCATCGGCCCGGAATTCCGCCGAATATGAGCCGGGAGAGAGGTTTTCATTCACCAGCTGAGCTACCTGGCGTCCAGTGGCATCATATACTGTGAGAGTGACAAATCCGCTTTTCGGGATGTCGAATTTTATCTTTGTGGACGGGTTGAATGGATTGGGATAATTTTGATAAAGAGAAAAATTACCGGGCAATTCCGATGTAGAGTTATGTACGGCTGTTAATGATGAAATAGTTGACTTATATATTCCGTTTGACGCGGCGAGATAGAGAGTATCCCCAACAATTATCAGATCATAAGTATCCGATACAAAGGGGAGGTTACCGCTTATTTCTTCCCATGTCTGACCTTCATTGGTCGATTGGTACACACCATTCCCGCCGAATTTAGTTGATGTATATAATGTGCTTCCTCTTTGTATTATAGATGAATTATACGGATCGGATGGGAGCCCATTTACCAGTGGAGCCCAGTTAGCGCCGCCATTTGATGTAGCATACACCCCGTGCCCGGTACCTATGAATAATTTATTGTCAGGGGCGGTATGGAAACAGAAAACTTCCGGGTTGAACTGCCCGAAAAACTGGATCGTGTTCCAGGTAGCTCCGTCGTCGGTGGTTCTTTGCAGAGTACCGTTGCTGGCGGTATTGGTCCGACCTGCCCATAGCTGGTCATCATATTCGTAAAGCACTTCCACATTTGAGTGAGGTCCGGGTATACCGCTGAGGGTCCAATTGTCTCCTCCGTCAGTGGATTTATACAGTCCTGAGAAAGCCCCGCAGTATAATGCACCGTGGTACCGGATCAATGAATAGCAGTATCTTTTGGTTGCGCCCGGTCCAATGACTATACCGGTACTTTTCGCTTCCCAATTCAAGCCGCCATTAGTGGTTTTGAAATTTCCTTCGACCGTCGTTATAAAGATCGATCCGCTATCGAAAAATATATCATATGTAATTAGAGCGTCACCGGAAAGACCATTGCTTATATTGGTCCAATTCACGCCATCATTTGTAGATCTCCAGAGCCCGTTTCCTGCCGGCGCGTAGAATGCGCCTGATTCGTACTTGATCTCTCTTACTGATGTTGCTGAAAGGGAATTTATCTTTACCCATTGAGCGGATACTCCCGAGGGAATGCAATTTACTAAAAAGAATAATATGGTTAATATATATTTTATCATAAAACTTTCCCGCTTACTCCTGCAGGCTAATAACCGTCGGATGGCTCTGGCTATTTACCCGCAGGTGATCAGCGTCTTTTAGCATGTACATAATAAATTAATAATAATTATTAAGACATTACAATATTAATCTCATCTTAAACGTAGGATTCAAATATAAACTATGGAAAAATCACCAACAAAACGATTTTCTAACCGTGTAGATAATTACGCGAAGTACCGTCCCAGCTATCCAAAAGCGATGATGGACTGGTTCACATCGGATGAAGTCGGGCTCGTGCCGGAGAACGTAGTAGCCGACGTGGGAATGGGCACGGGTATCTCGACGAAGCTATTCCTGGATGCCGGGTGTACTGTCTATGGTGTGGAACCAAACGCGCCGATGCGCGAAAGAGCCGAGCAGGAGCTGGCGGTGTACGAGAAATTCCACAGCGTGGATGGGACTGCCGAGGATACGACGCTTCCCTTCGATAGTGTGGATCTCATAGTGTGCTGCCAGGCGTTCCACTGGTTCGATATAGATAAGGCGCGGGAGGAATTCAAGCGTATATTAAGGACGGATGAGTCGGAAGTCTTTCTCATCTGGAACGAGCGCACCGCGACCGTCGGGATGAAGGATTACGACCAGATACTCGTGGACTACGGGACGGACTATAAACTCGTGCGTCACAGCGACGCCGTGCAGGAGGAGGACATAGCACCATTCTTCGGAGAGAGCGGGTACGAGGTGAAGGAGTTCAGGAACATACAGGAGGTGGACCTCGCCGGACTGAAGGGACGGATATTCTCGAGTTCATATATGCCGACGGAGGAGGAAGCCACGCCCGAACTAATGAACGCAATACAAACCTTCTACGACAAACATCAGAAGGACGGAAAGATAGAGCTGGAATACATAACGAGGGTGTACAGGGGGAAGGTTGGATAAGAAGTCGACCACACGCTTCTCAGGGAGGGAAGATAACTATGCTAAGTACCGCCCGGGTTATCCAAAGGAAATGATGGACTGGTTACAGTCCGATGATGTCGGGCTATGGTCCGAAGATATAATCGCCGACGTAGGGATGGGTACGGGTATCGGGGCAAAGCTATTTCTCGAAGCGGGATGCACGGTCTATGGAGTAGAGCCAAACAAAGAAATGCGCGAAAGAGCGGAGCAGGAGCTTGCCGGGTATGAGAAATTTCACAGTGTGGACGGTACCGCGGAAAATACTGCCCTGCCGTCAGGGAGTATTGATATTATTGTTTGCTTTCAGGCTTTTCACTGGTTCGATATAGAAAAAACCAGGGAAGAATTTAAGCGAATACTAAAGTCGCCCTCCGATGAGGTTTTTCTCATATGGAATGAACACGCATCCGGCGATCGTATGAAGGATTATGACCGTATACTGGAGGAGTACTGTACCGATAAAAGCCTTATCAAGAAAAGCTATGAGACAGTAGAGAAATACGTAGAGCCATTCTTTGCAGGATCGGGATTCGAAAAGAAGGAATTTAAGAACGTACAGGAAATGGATCTTATTGCGTTAAAAGGGAGGATATTTTCGTATTCGGATATGCCGGCAGAGGACGAAGCAGGCCCCGAACTCATGAACGCCATACAAACCTTCTACGACAAGCACCAGAAGGACGGGAAAGTAGAACTGGAATATGTAACAAGATTATATAATGGTTGTGTTGGGTTAACAGATGAAGATTTTGAAGATGAGAGAATACAAATTTTTATAAACGCGGTAAAAAAATATACTGACACTATTGAGAATTATAAAGATTATTCATTGATAGGGTTTTTTACAGAAGTTTCTAAAGATATAGCCTTAATATACCAAACATATTTATGTCTGCCTGAAATACCACACACTCTGGAATATTTTGACAGAGATGAAAGATTCAAAAAAGTGGATGAAAGCAAGTTTAGTAATTTATACGAATTTATTGGTGAAAAGTATAGCCGCTATAATCTTGTTTACAACCCCTATTATAAGAGTGAAGAAACGGTTTCAAGTATGTTAGCTGAAGACATCGATAGTATATATTTGGATCTTTATCCTATTGTTAAATTTTTTGATCGCCCTATTGGAGTTAAGCAAGATATTTTATGGAATATACAGTTGTATTTTGGCCACTGGGGGCATCATCTTACTTCAGCATTACATGCATTAAATGCAATTATATACCATTATAATGGGTTAGACAGAGATGAAAGTGAGGACTATGATGACATGATTTTTGGAAAGGATGAAGATGGTCGATGAAAAAAATAATATCGATGAGTTAATTTCTACAATTAGGAACTATTGCTCTTTAGTTGAGGATTATGATAATTACGAAGTGAAAGATTTCTTTACTAAAGTGGATCAGTTATTTTCTAAGATTAGTTTTACAGTGCTAGCTTTACCTCACATTCCACTCAGTAATGTACCGGATAAGGATTTTAATGGAGATAATGGAATTCTGAAGGGTATGCGAGAAAAGTTTGGTGGTGTCATATACCACTATTCCTTTAATCCATTTAAAAAGGAAGAACCGGTCAGCAATGACTTGATCCTGGATATTTTTGAAATTTATGAGGATTTAAAAAGTGAAATTGAAAAATATGATAACGGTGATGATAACTACAAGCAAGATGCATTATGGGAATTACAATTCGGTTATGTATCACATTGGGGAAGACATATGGCTGTAGCTCAATATGTTATATATTATTACCTTCATGATTATTATTGGGGAGATTCTTAAGCATTCATTGAGAGCGATAATTCTAATACCAATATTTGTATTCATCTGCAATAGTTCCTTTGCCCAGGATAAATCTGTTCAAAAATTCTTCTATCAGGATGACGTTGTAAATGTTATGGTGCAGATTCATGGTAAAGAGAATTGCCTCAATGATTCTATAAAGATAAGTTACAGAATAAGAAATATTTCCTGCGAGACTATTTATGCTTTATATGAACAACATGCTATAAATGGCACTGGGGAAAATGGAAGATATATAATAATTGATCTAGGTATGGAGTATTCACCCGGTATGGAATTTGAGGATAAAATCGTTGAGATATTTCCGGGCAGTGCGTATGAGTATAGTGAATTTCTAAAATTAGAAGATAAGGGCATAAATGACTCTGTAAAAGTTATTTGCGGTGTTGCTTATGTATCGGACAATAAATTGAAGAAAAATTTACTTTCAGCTGATTATACTATGACTCAAGATGATAATGTTTATACACTTTTTTCCGGGGAAATATTCCTATCGCTTATATATGGAGACTATTTTTCCTGCGGGAATGTGAAATTACTAAAATGTAATTAATACCCTTCTCTCACATCAACTTCATTCAAAAACTTCCTTTTTCCCTGCGCGAGGCGGGAGAGGTTTTCTATGACGTCGTCCCAGCGGTCGAGGTCGTCGAAGGGTGATGCCGCGCGGTGAGGCGAGATGATCGTGTTACCGAGTTTGTGGAAGGGGAAGTGATACGGGTACTTCCTGCCTTTGCGGTCGGGCTTAGGATCATAGTCATACCATACGTCTATAGCCGCGCCCGCGATGATATTTTCTTTTAATGCTTTGTACAGTGCTTCTTCTTTGACAGCATCCCCGCGTCCAACGTTTACCAGCAGACCGTCCCTTCCGAGCAAGCGCAGTTGTTTCAGCTTTATCATTTCCTTCGTCTTACCTGTCTGCGGAAGCGCTATGATGAGTATGTCGGTCTGCTTCACAAAATCATCCAGCTGTGCGGTGGTATATTTTCGCTTCAATCCTTTGCCTTCCCCTTTTTTCCACGACCTTTTCAATGCGATGAAATCGAGATCGAAATTGGACAGGAACTTATGAGCCTGCTTTGGGATATGCCCGTAACCCAGGAATCCGACGGTCTTTTTTCGGAGGGGAATTGACTTTGCGGCTTTATCGCCGAGACGCCACTTGCCTTCCGAAAGCCACCTGTGGTGGGGAAGTATCTTATTGGCGAGCGTGAGAAGCATTGCTACCGTGTGTTGTGCGGTGAAGTACGCGTTACCGTGCCCGTTTACGAGTACCACTTTTCGCTTTTTAGTGAGTTCGGTAAACATCTTCATCAGGTGTTTCACACCGGCACCGGGATTTATGCAGAGGTTGAGGTTCTCTGCTTTCTGCAGAAGCTTCTCCGGGGGCATCCAGCCAACGATGGCGTTTACTTCAGGAGCGTATTTTAGCAGTGTCTTCTCGTCGGTTTTATTGGGGAAGATGAGGCGGAGGTTCTTATGTTTTCCGAGCCGTTCCCGGAAGCGCTTCTTTAAAGCGGGGAAGGGTTTGAAAAGAAAAAGTACGTTTACCTTCTTATCCATTCTTGCGCGCTTTTATGGAGAACATATGCGGTATCTTTGTCCCGCAATGTTTATTAACGAACTTACCCGGCTCTATTTCCTCATTCTCCGGGAAACAAGGGTAAGCAGAGTAGGGATATTCATTGAATTCTTCAATAGTGAATCCATGCTTAATGAGCGAGTTGATAACGTCCGAGAGGGTAAAGCTCCACTGGTAATCGATGAAGAAATTTCCGTCACCGCCGCCTGTGTAAGTTCCCTCGTGTTCCTCAACATAGGGTTTTCCGGTATTAAAATAACTGTATGGGATGGAGTTGAATTCGGGATCGAACGTGAGATAGAACGGATGAAATTCTACTATGTAAAACGTCCCGCCGGGTTTTGTAAAATGCGAGACTATCTCCGCCCATCCATCCATATCATGAAGCCAGCCGAGCACACCGTACGAGGTGAACACGATATCGAACTGCCCTTCGAGGTTGTCTTTGAGGTCGTAAATGTTTGAATTAACGAAGCATGATTTTAGTCCTAATTCGTCTCTTAATTTTTCCGCCTGGCGCAGGGCTTCATCGGAGATATCGATGCCTGTTGCAATCGCGCCTTCACGCTCCCAGGATAGAGTGTCCATACCGAAGTGGCATTGAAGGTGAAGGAGTGATCTTCCCTTAACATCGCCGAGGGCATCGAGCTCTATGTTCATAAGTGAACTCTTTCCTTTTTTAAAGCTCTCTATATCATAAAACTCCGAACCAATATGTATGGCGGTCCTGCCGTTCCAGGAGTTCTTGTTCGTTTCGAAATACTCTTTATGTTTGTCGTCCATTATAAATGCGCTTTTAATTCGTCCAATGTTTTAATTAATGCGATCAGATCGCTGTCGGAATTTTCGAAATGCTTATGCCCGTATCGTGAAATCCCGATGAAATCCGTTCCGGCGTTCTTTGCCGTCATCGCGTCTATGGGATTGTCCCCGATGAAGAGAGTATTCTCTTTTTTTGAGTTCATTCTTTTCATTGCCAGTAAAAGTCCTTCCGGAGCAGGTTTCATTTCCTTTACATCTTCAGTTCCTACGATCACTTCGAACAAATCGAGATAATTATGCTTACTAAGAAATTCCTCGATCCTGAAACGGTATTTATTTGAAACAATTCCTAATCGGTAATCATTTTTTATTAGATGCAGCAAGGCGTCATGCGTATCATCAAAGAAACGGGTCATATTGGTCATTTGTTCTTTTGCTACTACAAGGTAATTAGAATAGATGCCTTCAAGGATTTTGGAATCTTTATTCCCTGAATGTCTGGAGATAAGCTCGGTCAGTGTTATACCCTCGGTATATTTTTCCATTCCGGGCGATATGAATTCTAGATTCATCTGCTCAAAGCCATAACGGAGGCAATGCTCAATCCCCTCGGAAGCGTCCGCGAGAGTGAAATCAAAATCGAATAATATTGCGTCGTATTTCTTACTCATTTGATTTTGTGGATAAGTAATAAAGGTAATGTATTTACGTTTTTGATTGAAGTGATTTAGGAAAGATTATTTCATCAAAAATGACAACGGGAAAAGTTATATTGCAGTAAACCCAAACATAACTTTTAACCGAAATGAGTACAGCAGAAAAAATAGCAGACCGGGCAGTTCCGAGCGTTTGCCGTATGGCTGAGACGCTCGAGGGATCGAGCATATTACGTATAGCTAACGAAATCAAAGATAAGAAAAAGCAGGGATACGAAATTTATAATCTGACGATAGGCGACTTCGACTCAAAGATATATCCTATCCCGGCTGAGCTGGAAGAAGAAATTGCAAAGTCATACAAAGACGGGAATACAACTTATCCAAACCCACAGGGTAATCCCGAATACCGTGAAGCCATTTCCGATTACATAAAGAAATACGAAGGACTCGATTACAGCCCGGCGGAGTTTTTGATAGCCGGTGGCGCGCGCGCGTTGGTGTACGCGGTTTATAGAACGATACTGGATGAGGGTGACGGTGTAATCTATCCCGTTCCATCGTGGAATAACAATCACTACACTCACCTCGCCGATGCTAAGGGATGGGTGATAGAGACGAAAGCGGAGAATAATTTTATGCCAACTGCAGAGGAGATAGCTCCTTATATCGGTGATGCGAATCTTATTTCGCTTTGTTCACCCCAGAACCCTACGGGAACGGTTCTCACCCGCGAGGGCATGGAGGACATCTGCAATCTAATTCTTGCCGAAAATGCAAAACGCTCCGGGAACAGAAAACCTGTTTACCTCATGCTGGACCAGATATACTGGATGCTTACTTACGGCGATTATGAACACTACAATCCCGTTGCAATTAATCCGGACATGCGCGAGTATACCGTTTTTATCGACGGGCTTTCCAAAACATTCTGCGCGACAGGCTTGCGCGCCGGATGGGGGTTCGGTCCGCCCGCATTGATAAATAAAATGAAATCAATTATCTCACACATTGGAGCATTCACGGCAACAGCGGAGCAGGTGGGAATAACGAATTATCTTAACAGAAGTGAAGACGTTGAAGCACATGTAAGATCAGTAAAACAAAGGCTTTACGGATCACTATCCGGGTTTTATAAAGAGTTCTCCGCCCTAAAAGAAGCGCGCTATCCCGTAAACGCTATCGAGCCACAAGCGGCAATGTACCTTACTGTGGAGTTTGATCTGCTTGGCAAGACCGGTCCTGATGGAAAAGTAATTGAAAACTCCGATGACATAACGACATTCCTCATCGATGAGGCGAAGATCGGATTGATACCTTTCACTGCATTTGGCGCACACAATAACCCGACATGGTTCAGATTATCGGTCGGTACGTGCACGGCGGATGAAGTTCCTGTAATAATGTCAAATCTTAAAACTGCTTTAGATAAAATTAGTTAATAAATGGCTGAAAGAAAAAACATCGACCTGCTTATATATGAGTTGGAAGACATAAGAAAAGTCCTTCTCAAAGGCGTGGATCATTTAACGAAGGAGCAGTTGTTTACTCCGCCGGTTCCGGGCGAGTTTCCCATAGGAGCATACCTCATGCACTTTGCCGAAGTTGACCTTGGTTGGTTGAAGGCTCTTTCTGAAGATACGGTCGAAATAAGCGACGACATAAAGAAGCGTTCCTATTATAATTCATGGTATGATGCGTGGGGTGAAGATAAGGGTGAACCTCCTACAGAAGCGCTCGAAGTACAAGCGTATTTCGACACAATGGCTGAAACCAGGAAAATGCTGCTAGATTATATTAACACAATGACTGATGATGACCTCGAGAAAGAGGTTACCCGTACACATGACGGCAAGGATTATAAGTTCATCAAGAAGTGGATCATATACCATCTCATCGAGCACGAAGCACATCACCGCGGACAGATGTTCATGCTGTTAAGAATGGCAGGCTGGAGCAAAAAGAAAGATAACTGATGGCGAAACAAATGAAGCGATGTTTATGGCCCGGCAGTGATGCCCTCATGGTAGAGTACCATGATAATGAATGGGGAAATCCTGTTCACAACGACAGGAAGCATTATGAATTTTTATTGCTCGACGGATTTCAGGCTGGACTCAGCTGGTCCACAATTCTAAGGAAGCGTAAGAATTTTAAGAAGGCATTTGACAATTTCGATTATAAGAAGATAGCTAAGTATGATAAGCGAAAAATTAACTCTCTCCTAAAGGACGAAGGCATCATCCGCAACAAGCTCAAAGTTCACTCCGCCGTAACAAACGCACAGAAGTTAATGGAAGTGCAAAAGGAGTTTGGATCATTCGATAAGTATATATGGCAGTTCACCGGCGGGAAGACCATCCACCATAAGCACAAAACTATGAAGGATTATCAAGCTACATCCCCGGAATCGGACGCGATGAGCAAGGATCTAAAAAAACGCGGGTTTAAATTCGTCGGCTCGACGATATGCTATGCCTATATGCAGGCGGCGGGCATGGTCAACGATCACTTCGTGGACTGTTTTAGATATAAAGAGGTAAAGAAGTTTAAATAGTTAATAATTCAAATATAAATAAAATGAGCTATGACGACGACCAAATAATAGATGTTATCGATGAATTGAACAGAACAATTTTTTTGCCCGACATTCAAAGAGAGTTTATATGGAAGCCTGAACAGGTAGAAAAACTGTTTGATTCTTTAATGTTGGGGTACCCTATTGGGTCATTTTTATTTTGGAAAATTCGGGAAGAGCATATTAAAGACTGGACAGTATACGAGTTTTTTAAGAAGTTTGATGCAGAATCTCCTCATAATTCTGAAGCAAACTTAAATGAAATTAGAAAAGATATTAATCTTGTGCTCGATGGACAGCAAAGACTGACATCTTTATTTATAGGTTTGAAAGGGACCTATAGATATTTTTACTATCAATGGAAAGAAACAAAATTATACTTAAATCTTTTTAAAAAACCAGAAAAATCTGAGGATCCTGATATATTAACTTATCAATTTAAGTTTGTAGAGCCTTCGGAAGCAAAATCAACTTCGGATGAATATTGGTATCAAGTTTCCAACATTCTAAAATATGACAAACCTACTACAGCTATTAATGAAGTACTAATGGATATTTCAGATTATAGTCAAGAAAAAAAAGATAATGCTCACAATTTGATTAATGATCTTTACAATATTGTTTTCAGCCAAAGGTTAGTTAACTATTATGAAGTGAAAGATCAAGATTATGATAAAGTTGTAGAAATCTTCGTTAGGACTAACACTGGAGGGAAAAAGCTTGAATATTCTGACATCCTTTTGTCAAAAGCTACTGCAAAATGGGAGAATTTAAATGCTAGAGAGGAATTAAATAATTTTACTGATGCTATAAATAAGATTGGAAATGGATATTCATTCGACAAAGATTTTGTATTAAAAGGTTGTTTATATTTAACAGAGGATTTACCAATAAAATATAAAGTTGCAAACTTCACAAAAGATAATCTAGTGAAGATAGAAAAAAACTGGGAGAATATTAAAAATTATATTGAGGAAAGTATAAGGCTGGTATACAGATTTGGATTCAATGATAAAAATTTAACCTCATCTGGAGTATTACTTCCAATTTCGCTTTACTTGAAAAAAGAGGGATTTAAAAACTATTCCAATTCCAGTAATAAAAATCACTTCAAAGATCAGAAAAATATTGCAACTTGGTTAATATTAGTTCTCTTAAAGAATATATTTGGGAGTTCCTCTGATACGGTACTTTCAAATACAAAATCAGTAATTGAAGAGTCAGATTTAGGTAGTTTTCCATATACTGAACTAAATAGTAGACTTAAAGTTGAGCCTACTTTAAGTGATTTAGAAATAAACGAATTACTAGAGACTACTTACAAAACTAAATATAGCTTTTCAATACTTTCCTTGCTATATAGGGATAGGGAGTGGAAAGATGTTAAATATCATGAAGATCATATTTATCCGAAGTCTGAATTTACAAAAGCGAAATTAAGTAGACGTGGGTATACTGAAGCGAAAATAAAAGAATACCAAGCTCACTGTAATACTATTTTAAACTTGCAATTGTTAACGGATTCTGAAAATCTTGAAAAGAATGACAAGGATTTTAATGATTGGATTAAGACAAGAAATACTTATTTTAAAAACATTCATTCAATACCTGAATTAAGCGATTATTCTTTTGATAATTTTTTAGAGTTTATCAGTTTACGTAGAAAAATTATTTACGACAAGCTGTCATCGATTGAATTTGATTAATTTTTTCGGGTTAGTATAACTAGGAATCAATACTTTCTGTAATCTTATCCAATTTTTTCTCGGCTTTTGAAATACTTTTTGCCTTCTTCGCAAACCCCTCCCACGGATCTCCTGATAAACCCGACAATCGTTTAAAGATGTTGTTGATATTATACGACTGTGAATTTGTGTTCTTTTTATTCAGATCTCCCCAGCTAAGCGGAGTCGCGACAGGTGCTCCTTTTATCGCGCGTAATGAATACGGAGCAACTCCAGTCTGTGCATAAGCGTTCCTCAGATAATCCAGGAAAAGCCTTCCTTTCCTTTTATCCTTACGAATGTCTACTGTGTAGTCATCGGGATATTTTATTGACAGGTAAGTCGAGACCTTTTTCGCAAACCGTCTTACAGTATCGAAATCCTCCTTAGCTTTTAGAGGAGAAACTATATGCAGTCCTGACGAGCCTGTTGTCATCGGGAAGACGCTCATGTCCATTTCATTTTCCATCAGATCCTTTATTACAAAAGCCGCCTTTTTTACTATGGCAAAGTTATTTCCGGGCGGATCGAGATCGAATATAAGTTTGTCCGGGTAGTTAATTGCCTTCACTTTTGAGAGCCATATGTGAAATGTGAGACATCCCTGGTTGGCGAGGTAGATAAGTGTGGCTTTGTCGTTGCATATGAGCTGGTCGACATGTCCCCCCTCTTTCTTTATCTCCTTTGACTTTATCCAGTCCGGGAAGTAATCCGAGCGGTCCTTCTGATAAAAACCCTGCTTACCAATGCCGTTTGGAAATCTCTGCATTGTAAGGAGACGGTCTTTCATTAGAGGAAGCATCCGGTCGCTAACTCTATCATAATAGTCAATTACGTTCTGTTTAGTGATATTATCACCGGGATATAATATCTTGCTGCCGTTTGAAATTTCGATATTATATTTTCCTGCTTTCAACTCTGCTTATTTTACCAGCGTCATTTTCTTCGTTTCAACAAAATCGCCCGCGGTGATCTTATAATAGTAAACCCCGGATGAATATTTTTCTCCGTCCCACTCGATCGAATAATTTCCTGCTTCCAGCTTTTTATTTATTAGTGTGGTGACCTCATTTCCGAGCACGTCATACACTTTTATTGTAACATTCTCCTGCCTAGGGATAGAATAGTTTATCACTGTCTTCGGATTGAACGGGTTTGGGTAGTTCTGTCCCAGCTTATATCCTGCTATTTCTGAGTTGTTTTGGATACCTATCGAGCCCAACCCATTCATAAATTTTAGTATCTCGGTTGCAGTATTTTGCAATGGACCGGAATTTTTCCAGTTAGATATCATTACAACACCCGTTTTCACATTCGTTGTAGGATGTGTTGCAAAAATCATATAACTGCAAAATCCCGCTGTGCTGCCGTCTTTAAATGTACTTCTTATTTGATTGCTGGGATTATTGGGAAAGAGTTTGCCGAATTGCCACGCAAGCCCTACGCTGTCAATTGACTCAGGATGCAAACAGGAATCGTTAGTGAGCCTCCGTTCCAGCATTAATGTATCCAGCAAGCCCTGGAGTCCGTGATTGTTGATCTGCATTGCGAACTGCAAGTATGTCATCATATCGTTGAGAGTTGAGGTTATACCGCCCGCGCTGTAATAAGCCGGCCAGTTCGGCATGAGGGCCGGAGCCGGCTGTAGATTTGGCTTGTAACCCTGAGCTAACCTGCTTAGCTGTGAAGGGGTGAAGTCAATTATCCTTGAATCGTACATGCCAAGCGTATCACAAACCATATTTGGGATCAAAAGTTCTATGCTATCCTGTAGTATTGTTTGTATTGCAACACCAAGCAACGCAAAACCCAGATCGGAATAAACATAACACTCTCCGGGTTTTTTAAACAGGTGACAGGTATCGAGGTAATTAAACATCTCCTGGTATGTAGTCATACCTCCGCTTCCGATAGGAGGCTCATCGTCGAGACCCGAATAATGTGTAGCAAGATCTATAAATCTTATTACGGTTGTATCATTTCCTTCTACCCAGACCGGCACATGCACACTGTCGGGCACATATTTTTTTACGGTATCATATAGATTTATCGTTCCGTTATTAACCAGCATCGACAATAATGTTGCGTTAAATGTTTTTGTTATCGAGCCTATCTGGAATAATGTGCTGTCATTTACAAGAGGAGAACTATTTGTGTCTGTGGTCATGTGCCCGTATGGGAATTTCCACATTTCTGGCGTCTGCCCCGGAACCATCTTTACCACACCGACTATTACGGCACAATTAGAGTTACCACGAAATGAACTTACAACACTGTCGACAAAAGCCGACGGATCCTTGCCCCTTTGAGCAAATAGAGTGGAGTTAATTGCTAAAAGAATTATTACGAATAATAATTTTCTCATAATAGTAGTGTAAATTTCCTGAAATATATGCTTTTAATAATCCGTTTGAAATGAGAATTACAGAGTGGGTTTTATATCACTATTTTATCTCTATTTAGTTAAATTTCTTTATGGAAGAAGTAATCATCCAAACAAAGATAATCCCCGAAAAGGATACCTCAAGACTCCTCCCTCGTCCTCAGCTGGTGGATCTATTAAAGAAAAATGCAGGCAAACAGCTGATCGTCATTTCCGCCGGGGCGGGCTATGGAAAAACTACACTTGTTAAACAGTTTATAGATTCGGCAGGAATTAGCTATTGCTGGTACAAAATAGATGAGACGGATAGTTCGCTTTTTACTTTTCTGACTTATTTAATTGGGTCAATTTCTAATTCAGTCGAGGGATTTGGGGAAAGTTCATCTGTCATTCTGGATTCGATAAAAAACAGGAATGGGGCATCACCTGCTTCGGTGATAAATACAGTTTGCGGTACGGTAGTGAACGAGCTTTCTAAATCGGTCAATGAGGATTTTTACATCATATTCGATGATCTTCATTTATTGCCGGATGAGAACTGGGTACAGGAAGTGATGCAGTATCTTTTGAATTACCTTCCGAAAAATATACATACTATAATAACGACGAGGAAGAAAGAGCCGTTTGATACGGGAAAGCTCAAAGCAAAGCGGAAGTATTTTGAAATAACTGATGAATTGAAATTCTCCCCCGAAGAGGTTAGCCGGTTGGCACAGATAGAATATGATGTTGACATTAAAGAAGAGGATACCCCCTTTGTGGGCAAGTTTGGAGGGTGGATCACCGGACTTCATATGTTTCTCCAGACAAATAGGGAAAAAGCTTTCGAACTTCTTAAGCAGGACGTTCTCCCCGAAAACCTTTATGATTATTTTGCTGAGGACATTTTTAATTCCGAAAGAGGCGACTTGCAAGATTTTCTTTTGATGTCATCCGTGCTCGATAACTTCACCGCTAAAGAATGTGATGAAATATTTAACAGAAAGGATAGTGCTAAAATACTTGGCGAGCTTTCACAAAGAAATGTTTTTATACAAAGAGCCGATTCTGCGAAAGATGGTAAGGTCGAGCAGATATATAATTACCAGCCTCTCTTTAAAAATTTCCTTATGAATAAATCTATTCAAAATATTGACCCGGTTAATAGAAAAGGAAACTTCAGAAAGATAGCTGATCATTATTCCAAAGAAAGAGAGCCGGTAAAAGCAATTAAATATCTTTTGCTGGCAGAGGAATATGAGGAGGCTCTTAAGCAAATAATGGATTACATTGATGAATCGGGAAAGAAGGCAAATATACATCTCGCGGAAAAATGGGTAAAATCTTTTCCGGAGGAGATAATGGTTACAAATCCTGATATGCTCTTTTACAGAGGTTGGCTCAAAAAGAATTTAGACGGCGATTATAAAAGTGCTCTTGAGTTTTTTAATAAGGCTCTCGGCTTGAACAATAACGTTACCGATAATTTATTCAGAATTAAAAAGTACATTGTTGAGGTTTTAGTAGGAACAGGTAAGATCGAAGACGCGGAAAAAATTATTGCTTCTGTATTAAAGGAAGATCTTCTCCCTGATGAAAAGGCTACATTCCTTTACTGGTATGGAGTAGTTTTGAGCAATCTTTCGAAATTTAACGACGCAATAATAAAGTTCGAACAAGCTCTCGAGATAGTGAATGTAGAAGATATTACGGGGATAAAGTACTCGATTCTAAATGAGTTGGGAAATATTCATCTAATCAAGGGAGATTACACAAAGGCGGCTTTTTATTACGAAAGTGTGATTTCTAACTCAATAAATGTTTATAACAAATTCCAGACGATAAATAATATTGTACAGGTTTATGCATATGAGGGCAGTTTCTTAAAAGCCGATGAATTTCTTAAGGAAGCGGAGGAGTTTGTAAGTACTTATCCGTCGCAATTTTTCAAGGTGAATTATCTTTTATCTTCGGCATATCTTAAGTTCATGTTATGTGATTACGAAAGGTCTGTTTCTGTATGGGAAGAATTGCTTGCTATCTCGATCAAGAGCAAGATACCCTATTATACTTATGTCGGAAATCTGAATCTTGGGATTTGTTTCTTTTACTTGAAGGATTTTACTAAATCGGAAGGATATTTTTGCCTGGCTGAGGAATTGAGCCGCGATATGGATGAAGGCGAAAAAATTTATCTGCAATACTGGAGGGCCGTACTTGCCAAAGAGGCAAATCTTAGCGAATCCAATGGAAAAGATTTAGAAAAGGCTGTCGAATATTATACTAAGATGAACATGATGTATGAAAGAGTTCACTCGCTTTATCATCTTGCTGATTTTTATTTAAAGAGTGGTAATGAAAAAATGGCTCGGGAGTTTCTTGATAAAGCGCTTACCGAAGGTATTGAGAGGAAATACATTACCATCTTTCAAAAAGAATTTCTATTTAAAAGAGCCCTGTTCGATCTTGCCTCGGAAAAGAAGTTACACCGCGACTTTCTGGGACATCTTATATCAAGTCTTTTTGAGCTTGCAGAGATAAGAGAGGAAGATATTCTTACCGGAGTTTACGATATAAGACTTCAGACATTTGGTGAAATAAAATTAGAAATAAGAGGAACCGGCATACCCGATGACAAATGGGTGAGGAAGATCAGGAAGCTGATATTTATTTACATTCTCCTGAGCAAAAAAACTATTACAAAAGATTCTTTGATCGATCTGTTTTATCCGGATTCCGATCCTGAGAACGCGACAAGTATTTTCCACCAGACTCTGAGTAACATCAGAAGTATCATAAAGTGGGCAATAAAAGGTGACAAGAAAGATAAAAGTCTTGTTCCTGAGTTTGTTATTTACGAGGGGCAGAGAATAACACTTAACACTGATTTCATATATTATATAGACGCTTTTGAATTTGAAAGATTATACAATAAGGCAACAGGTCAAAGTGTAAAGGGGAAGGAAAAGATCGCACTATTTGAAAAGGCTATTTCTCTATACAAGGGTGAATTCCTTGAGGGATATTATCAGCCGTGGTGTGAGGAATTGAGGGAGAGATACACAAGCTATTATATTTCAATACTCGAAGAAATGCTTGAAATTTACAGAAATTTGGGTAAAATGGATAAAATTGTTGAATATTCTGAACTACTCTTGAAAGCCGACAACCTTAACGAGGGTGTTTATCTCGACCTCATTAAAGCGCATCTCGAATCCAAGCAACATGATAAAGCAAAGTCTGTTTACGATTCCATGATCAACACATTTAAAAAAGAACTGGGTGAAGAACCCTCGGCAGAAATAAAAAAAAAGATCGAAAAATTAATTGATATTCATTCTACTTGATTAAGACCATCTTTCTTACTTCTCTCCATTCCCCGGCGGTGATTGTATAGAAATAGATACCGCTCGATAAGCCCGATCCGTCAAACCTTAATTCATATATCCCGGCTGTAAGATCCTTACTTAGTAGTGTTGAAACAAATTTCCCGGAAGCATCATAGACTTTCAATTCTACAAGATCACTTCGCGGTATCGAAAAAATTATCGTAGTGAACGGGTTAAATGGGTTTGGATAGTTCTGTTCGAGCTGATAGCCATTAGGAAGTCCGCCTGAGATCTGATGTATTGAAGTTGTGATCGAATCGAGTACAAACAGTTTCTCATTCTTGTTTGATGCTCCGCTTCCGTCGAATCCTCCTAATGCGTAAACTTCATATTCATATCCCGACGACGTTGTATCGATAATAAATCCATCCACCTGGGCATGTGTAATTGGTGTCGGCTTATCTGACAGTGTGTCAAACCCCGGGCCGTCTTCATAAATGTATGTATCACTTGTCGCGAGATTATCTTTTGGGAAAGTATTCTCTCCGCCGGTAAAGAACACCCTGCCGTCTTTCGCACCCCAGTTCCCGAAATTATATATTTTTCCGCCGGGATATAAGGGTCCCGTGTTCCAGTTTATATTAGCAGGGTTTAATGGGTTTATGATCCCGAGAAAGGTTCGCGCCAGAGCACTGTCGTTATTCTTACCGCCTGTGAATATAACCAGGCTGTCCAATACAAATGACAACCCACCTCCGAATGATTGGATGGGAAGATTATTTGCCGGAAACCAGTTGTTTGCTTTTCCGTTATATAGAAAGACATTATTCACAGGTCCCGCATTGTTTTTTCCGCCGGCTACATAAGCAAGAGAATCATTTCGCTCGGCCGTGCTGTATGTTATCTCGCCCATTGAAGAAGGGAAGTTGGCTTTATTGACCCACGGACCATTGCTTGTCAGATCCAGCTTATACAGAGTGTTCAAAAAAGTATTTCCGGTATTTGTAGAGCCGCCGACTATGTACATCGAGTCGCCTAAAACAAATCCGCCTGCCCTCTCGATCTGCATCGGCATTGGAGGCAAAGGGCTATATTGTCCGCTGGCGGTATTATAAAGTAAAACATTGCTTGAAGTGATACCGTTTATTCTTCCCCCCGCGGTGATAATAAAATTTGTATCCTGGTGTTGCCACGCGACAGTGACATGATATTCCTGGGTGAAGGGAAGATTACCCAGCACAGTCCATTGTGAAAACGGGTTTACACTCAGCGAACTAAAATCCGTGAATGAAAAAAGTGATATTAGAACTAATGTGAGGGATATTTGTAATGACAGACGAAAGTGTGATACTCTCTTCATATTTTCGTCTTTATTTCAAAGATATGTTTAAAAATCCGATTATACAATAAATATCATCCTTCCGATATACTTTCCGATAATAATTAGAAATATATTAGAATAAATAAAATAACTCGATATGAGAGCATTACAATTTGTAAACTGCTGGAAAAATACTTTCTATTTTCCATAGAGTCTTGCCGGTGGGCAGGAAATGACAGACAAGAAAGCGGATGTCTTGAGGGAGGCATCCGTTTTCGCTAATATTTGGAAAAACAATACCGGGGATTTTAACGAATTAATTCTTGGTATTACTTTTTTAAAAATAAAATGATACCTTTTAACTTCAGGCAATATGTGGGGAGTGAATCTAAAATTTCATGGAGGGTACATGAATAAACTTACACTCACTCTTTTTTTAATTCTTATCACCGTATCATTTTCCTATTCACAGACCGGGTACACTATAATAGATAACACACCGTATGGTATCCGTGATTTCTATTCTATTAGAATAGCAGGGTCACCCTTTAAGGAGATCTATGTACAGCAGGGAATGATTAGTGGTTCCCAGGGGCAGGAAGGTGGAAACTATTATAAGATCAACGGACAGCGGACAGGCTGGAGCTCCGCCTCATTCCTTAACTCCATTCAATGCGGCAGCGGAAATTACTATCCAGTGGATTTTGTCGTCCAATCTCGTACTAACCCAAATGTGATGATATTCAACGGGATGTTCGTATGCGGACCCGACAGCGCCGATTATAATAAGCTCACACTCAATGGCGGCACAACTGTTGTCGATCTTCCATTCGGCGGCGGCAATATGGGACAGCAGTGCCGGGGATTCGATATAGATCCTTCAAATGAGAACATAATGTATATGGCGCACACCGTTTACAATAATGTGTATTATTCCGAACCCCGCATATTCAAAAGCACGGACGGAGGCACAACATGGAATGTAATGGATACTCTTTCCGGTATGAAATCGATTCACGGTAAGTGGAACACCACAGGCACTTTCCCCGGCTTTCTCAAAGTCTGTCCGTGGAATACAAATATAATAATGGCAGTTACTGACGATCATTTGGCTTACAGTACGGATGCCGGTAATAGTTTCGTAGTTAGAAATGATGTTCCCTCTATTAAGGTCATTGTATATGACGAAGGTGACAATTGGATACATGGAGTGGGATTCGATAACAAGATATACTGTAACCAGGGAGACCCTAACGGTAACTGGCTCCCTCTCTCTGCAGGATTTGATGTAAAGAACATAGAGGTCAATCCGTTCGATCATAATATATGGTATGGCGGATCTGTGGAGGGCGTTTATCGTTCTAATAATTACGGCTTGCAATGGTTCCTATACAATAACTCCTTCTCGACTTCCGATAAGATAATTGGTATCGCATCGGATAATTTCTCCGGTGACACACTTGTTGTTGCGACCGATCAAAAGGTTTACAGGACTTGGGCATCGGTGATACTCGGTATCACTCATAATAATACTAACCCGCAGAGTTTTGAACTGAAACAGAATTACCCGAATCCTTTTAATCCCGTTACCAGGATAAGTTACTCTCTACCCGTTAAGAGTAATATTTCCATTAAGCTGTACAGCGTCACCGGCGCAGAGCTGATGACGCTGGTAACGGGTATTGCCGAAGCAGGTGATTACTCGTTCGATCTTAATGCAAGCTCATTATCCAGCGGAGTTTACTATTATAGATTACAAACTGAAGGATTTTCCGATACCAAAAAGATGGTGGTTGTGAAATAATAAAGCAGTATTTTAAATTCCACTCACAAATCCCCTTTATAAAAGGGGATTTTTTATTTTATGCCTTATGACTAATTTCTATTAATTAAAGAATTACAATTGAAACTCACTCGACTCGGCAGACCTATTGATCAGGAATATTTTCCAAACGTATTGATAGTGGTAGTAACCATTATTACTATCGCATCCGGTTCGGTATATTACGTTATAGCGGGGGAGCAGGTGACTTTTGTCGTTCTTTATGGATTTGCAATGGGTATCGCCGTCTTTTTGGGATGGGCAATATCCAGGGAGATAGATCCCGATAATGACTTCTCCGCATTTGTGCAGATGCCTTTCACTATATGGGGGATGCTCTACTATGGAGTCCCGAATATCTTCGTAATGCTTTTTCTTCTTCACATGCTCAGGATAATAACACGGTCATCCGGTTATCATGCTACCTGGTTCGAGAGTATCGTGTGGTTTTTATTCGGCGCCACGCTTGTTTTGATCGAAGACTATGTGGCGGGAATTGCTATGGCAGGTGCATTTATTCTGGATGGTACTCTGCGCAATCCTCTGAGAAGGCATTTATACTTTGGAGTTGCCTCGGTAATATGGGTTGCTGTCATGGTCTTTATGAAAGGACACTTTCTAATTATGCAAAGTATCAGCACATGGGAAATTATCTCAGCAGGAATAATCACCATTGCGTTTATTCCCGTGATAATCGGCTCCGGTGCTCCGGTCTCTATGGTTGATACTGAAGAGGAAAGATGTGACGGATCACGTATTCGCGCGTCGCAATTACTGTTGTTATTAACAGCTATCGCTTATATGGTTTTGGTTGGAAAGGAAGGACTGCAGTATAATTATCCTCTGTGGACTATACTGCTTGGCGTTTCAGGATATTGGTATTACAAGAAATTTTTTAAGAAGACTCCTATAGATGGACGAGCTTAATAAAAATAATGAAAGTGAGGTAATTGAGGAGATCGTGTTTGCACCTGCCTCAATGTGGAAGAGACTGGGGGCATTCATTATTGATTTACTGATTGCCGGTATTGCTTCTTTTATTATTTCAATCGCGATTGCTATAGTTTTCTTCATTTTAAATGGACCTTATAGCGAAATGTCAGATAAAACAATTGACATATTAATATTCTTAATGGCTATTCCTGGAGAATTTTTATATTTTTCCTTGATGGAATCTTCGCGGTTTCAGGCTACTTTTGGAAAAATGGTTTTTAATATTAAAGTAACGGATTACAACATTGAAAGGATAAAGTATTGGAGATCGGCAGTAAGGACATTATCGAAATATATTTCTGCAGGATTATTCTATTTAGGATATCTGGTAGGATTTCTTACAGAGTACACACAGATGCTGCATGATTTTCTTGCGAAAACGTACGTGGTTGATGCGACGCCAGTTAGACGAGTTGAGGAAATAAATGAAGTTCAGGAAGATTCAGCTCAGTAACCACTCGATTGCTTCCTCATAATCCGATACCACGTTTATCTTAAAGCCACGGTTCTTTGCGCACATTTCTATAAATTCCATCTTGTTGAAATTCTCGTCCGGGTCATCTATCACAACGATCTTATTTCTCAAAACACTTTTATGCTTCTCCATTTCCATCACTATATTATAAAGCTCGATAGTACCCATGTGCGGGGAGGTCGTTCCCCTTATGTCTATCATTAAATGATGATTCTTATGCTTGCGGGCTTTCTCGACGATAGTGTGAAGCAGTTTCTTACTTTTTGTAAGGTCCAGCTCTCCCCGCGCGGAAGTCTTTAAAAAGTCCCTCCCGTTAATGATCTCAACCGAAAGAAGCATATTTGTATTTTAAAATGAAAATTAACTCAGGAAGAGGAACCGGGTGAAGTAACTAACGTGGATTTGATCTTTCTTCCTGTTGCCTTTCGATAACCCCATTCAAAAATGAAACAGATTATAATTAGCCCTATAAAAGCGAAAAGGATTGCAGAATTGTGAGTGAAAAGATACCAAAAGATAATTCCAATCAATGAAATATTCAAGATAATGCTTGCCAGCAATATTATTGAGTTTGCGCCCGTTTGCTTCTTTACCTTCATGTGAGCAATATTTACTGCTATATAAACAAGCAGATAAACCACTCCGCCCAGCATTGCTATTTTCTCTATTGGAAATGCAACAGCCAGTAATATCGTGACTATAGCGGTAATGAAAAGTCCCCCAAGCGCATTTTTCCATACCTGCCTGCCGAATGCAGACGGAAGCTCGCCGTCGCGTGCCATCATATAGCTTGTATTCGCCGCGCCGTACATAGTTGCATTTATAGCTGAAGCGGTCGAGAGCAATGCCGCTACCGCAATTATCTTAAATCCGACAATACCGAGTATCGGCTGCGCTCCCTCAGCCAGTGCATAGTCTTTTGCTTTTAAAACTTGGGAAAATGGAAGCGTACCCATTACCATTACAGACACCAGCAGGTATATCCCGATTGAAATTATTACGCTGAGATACAGGGCCTTCGGAAGCATCTTCTTCGGGTTTTGCATGTCGCCCGCAGTATTTGTGATGTAACCGAAACCAAGATAGGAAAAGAATACCAATGTAACCGCTACCAGTATGTTGGATGTGTCCGGCCATTGGGAAACCGAAAGAAGCTGAGGTTTGATAAAAAATAATCCGGAGATCCCGAATAGGAGCAGTATACCAACCTTTATCGAAACGATCGTCAGCTCGGAATTTCCAACTGCCTTGGCTCCCCAGAAATTGACCACCACAAAAAGCAATATTATGCCTATCGCGAAATATGTGATCCACTCGCTTCCAGGTGAGCCGGGCATGAATGAAACTGCATAACCGCCGAACCCCCTCGATACCAGCGCCAGGGAGAATATGCTCCCCAGCCATATCAAAATATTAAAACCGCCTGTTGTTATACTGTCGCCAAAACCCTGCATGAGAAATTCTGCCGGTCCGCCGTTGGAGGGGAATGTCGCGCCGAGCTTTGCGTAAGAGTATGTGTTTAACAATGCGACCAGCCCCGCTCCCGCAAAAGCTATCCAGAGAGCGTTGCCTGCCTCCGCGCCGGCAGCCCCAAATATGGAGAAGATCCCGGCACCTATCATAGCGCCTACTCCTATCGAGATAGCCGCCCAAAGGCTCATGGATTTTTTGGGCGGTATGTTAGGAGTAGCGGTTTGATTCATTAAGCCGGCTGTGTTTGTGCGGTTAGACCCTTAATTTTAAATGACAGCGAAACTGCAAACACACCATAGACTAGGAGGAAAGCCCCTATTAACATTGTAAGTGATACCGCACCCAGAAGCGGATTTAAGATCAATAAAATCCCGAAGATCGTCGAGATAACCCCGCTTAAAAGAAAGAGCCACTTTCCGCTCGCTGATACCGTGAAGAAACTTATTACCTGGGAGATACCCATAAAGATAGCCCAAACTCCGACAAAAAGTATGAATATGGCTATAGACATTAATGGATATGATATTACTATTACTCCAAGTATTATATCAAGAATGCCTTCGAAAAGCCACCATCCCCAGTTTTGATTTACTGATTTGTGAGCAAATGCGGCAAAGATCATAAAGAACCCGGTAAAGATAACAAGGAAACCGAAGTAATACGCTAATGCTACTGCGCCCATTCCAGGTGCAAAAAAGATCATTAATCCAAAAATTATAGCCAGAACACCTTTGATGGTTAATGCCCACCAATTCTTGTATAGTGATGTGTTCATAGACGGGAGAATTTGATTAATAAAACAGGTTATTTGTGAGATGACTAACTAAAATAACCATTTTAATTTAAAAATGCACAGGATAGCGGTTATACCCTGTGCATTTTAATCTTGGCAGGCAGACTAAACTATTTTATCAACATCATTTTACTTGTTATAACATTTCCATTCGATTGTAATCTTACGAAATACACTCCGCTCGAAAGACTGCTTCCGTTAAATGTCGTCGCATAGGTCCCGCTTGAAAGAGTTTCGCTCACCAGCGTTTCTATTTCTTTCCCTAGTGAATCGAATACTTTTAGCGAAGTGAATCCCTTTTGCGGTATGGAAAATTCTATTTTAGTCGATGGATTGAATGGGTTCGGATAGTTCTGTTTAAGATCAAATCCCTCCGGTGCTGATGAGTTTATATTTATGATTCCCGAGGTAACACCGGTTATCATTCTGAGTGACCTCGTATTAAAATCGGACACGTATAGCGTATCACCTGTGGTTGTTACTGCGATCCCGTTTGGACCGCTGAATGTCGCGCTTGAGACCGGACCATTCACTTGACCTGCCCCGCCCGTTCCGGCAAAGGTTACCGTGTCTCCGTTCATCGATGTTCGGAATATCTTATTCACCTGGAGAGCAGTGGTGTATATATAACCGTTTGCGACAACCATAAATCCAAGCGTTCCCGGTAGATCCGCTATCTGGTTAAATGTACCCGCCGAATCCACACGGAATATCTTGCCGTCCGTAAAATTCGCTACGAGTAGGTTTCCATCAGTATCTCTATCCATGTCGACAGGTCCGTTCATTCCGCTCCCTGTATAAAGTATGCTGTAGCTCCCGCTAATGTTTGCCCTGTATATCCTGTTTAGCTGGTAACTGCATATCAACATACTCGTATCACTTTCAAAATAAACCGTCGTCGGATATTGTATCGAGGTGATGAATGTATCTACGACACCGCCCGGCGATATCCTGTCTATCCTTCCGGCATTTACATTGTTAGGCACATATAGATAGCCGTCCGGTCCAAAAGCTGTTCCGTTCGGAGTGCTCAGCCCGCTTGCGAAGATACTTGTCATCCCCGCGGGTGTTATCTTTGTTATTGTTGTCCCGACGTAGCGTGAAGCGTATATGTTCCCGTCGCCGTCCAGCGTGAGACAGTCATCGAATGTCGATGGACCCGGCACGAGCGTGCTGACTGTCTGTGAATACGAAATTTGAAAGGTGCAAAAAAGTACTCCGAAGACTGTAATAATTGTCTTTTTCATTTGAGGGCGTTTTAGTTAAAAAAAAAGAGGGCTCGTTGAGCCCTCAAATAAAAATAGTGTTTTTTCCCGTAATATTAAATAGTGTTGAAAGCCCCTGAAAATATATGCTCATTTTACCAGTATCATCTTTTTTGTTTCCGAATACCCATCTGCTTTTAGGCTGTAAAAATAAACACCGCTCGGAAGTCCCTCTGAGGTATATGTTACTTTATAGTTACCCGGGCGGACGGTTTCTTCTACGAGTGTTTTCATTTCCTGTCCGTTTGTGTTGTATATTTTTAAGCTTACATTAGATTTTACAGGAATAGAAAATACGATTTCCGTCGAAGGGTTAAATGGATTTGGATAATTCTGTCGCAGAGAAAATCTTTCGGGTATGGAGGAGTTGATCGTATTTATACCTACACCCGATAGTATAAGCATTCTTATCTTTTGGTTAAACGTGTCCCCAATAAAGATCGTATCACCCGTAATACTCGCTGCTATACCATTGGGTCTGTTAAATTGCGCGCTTAAAGCCGGTCCGTCTAAATATCCCGTCTGTCCCGTTCCGGCAACTGTGCTCGTATCGCCTTGGGGGGTTACTTTGTATATTTTATTATTACCTAACCCCGCTACATATATGCTACCCTTTGCGAATGTAATGTACCCGATACCGGTTCCCGGAAAAGTAACAAAGTGTGATACAACGCCAGTACTGCTGATCTTATTTATCGCCGAGTTATTAAAATTCGCCAGGTATAGATTGCCTTCATCATCGAATGCAAATCCATCCGGACCGTTGATCAATCCTGAAGATGTAAAAAATGTAGTTGAGCTATCCGATAGATTGACCTTACTAACCGAGTTGGAATTATAGTTTGCTAGATAGAGGAAACCTTTACTCGTATCCATTATTATTCCTGTCGGACCCGAAAAACCCGTTGCAAATGCAGGCGTATATATATTATCCGGTGTTAGCTTTCCTATCGTCCCCGGGTTAAATGCGGAAACATAATAATTACCCTGACTATCGAAGCCGCCTCCCTCCGGAAGGGATATACTGATAATAACAGTCGAGAATAACCCATCCATGGTTATGCGCACTACCTTTGCCAGTTGGGGCATGGGTGTATAGATACTGCCGTCCGGGGCTACAGCGAGCGCCTCCGGCCTCCCGCCGAGATTACCGACGAGAGTCTCTACTACCTGTCCGGTTGATGTCTGGGCGGCAGACATCATCATGACTAGCAGTAAACAAAGTTTAATTTTGTGTCTCATTTTTCTTTAAGTTATTGTATAATTGTGGAACCTTCTTTTCCGTGATTTCTCTAAAGTCCCTTGTATTTTGTTTGCCCTTTTCTGTTGATACCAGATCAAAATAACTGTCCATTATTGAAGTGTGACTTTCAACGTGATCAAAAAAAGCTTCATCCATGCCATACTTAAAATATGTACCTGAGATCATTACCGACATCGTCAGCGATGCAGTGTTCTGATCGACGTTATCTTTCACTTCCCCGAGTCTCTTAGCTTCATTAAATAACTTTGCTACCTCTTCGAGGAACGTGAAGGCATATGGCTGACCTCCTCGCTTCTTATAATGATTTGCAATTTCCATCCGCAATCTGTAAAAATTTCGGATCTTTGCCTTGCTTGAAAACTCAGGTACATTTCCATATACAAGGATCTTGATCTTTGTTAGCGGGCTTTCTTTCAGGTTTAATATCTGGGGAAGAAGGAGCTCAGCTGACCTGTCATAGTATTCTATAATATCATCGAGAATTGCCGCCTTGTCTTTGAAATGCCAGTATATAGCCCCCTTTGTTACTCCGGCTTTTACTGCTATCCTATTGAGGGTTGTGTTATCGTAACCCTGTTCTATAAAGAGAGCAAGCGCAGTCTTTTGCAGTTTTAGCTTCGTCTCTTTTGCTTCCTCTTTTGTACGCTTCAATTGTATTTATTATTGCATTATACATACCGTCGGTATGTAAAGTTACAAAAAATTCTCCCAAATGCAAATAAAAAAATCCCCGCTTCTTTCTAAGACGGGGATTTTATAAACATTTGAATCATCTTTAATTCGTGCCCAGCCATGCATTTCTTAGCTTCAATTGCTGGGGAGTTGGGTTTTCCACCGGGGTTAATTGATTGTTTGCCGGACGTTCCGTCTTTATCATAGTGGCGGAGAGAGTAACCTTTTTACCGTCCCTCATTACTACCATTTCAGTCTTATCACCTTCTTTAAAGGTAGTGAACAGGTCTTCAAAAAATTGCTGTATGCCCTGCTCCGGTATTACGTCGCCATTTATACTATATACTTCGTCGCCCTGTTTATATCCCATTGCCTTTCCAAACTCATCCATATTGGAAATATCGGCTACCACCAGGCGTTTGGTCTGCGGGTTAAATCCGAACTGAACGTGACCAAGAGTAAAATCTTTCCTTGTCCCTTTCTCTTTGTAATCTATACCGACCTCTGCCATTACTTCTTTGAGTGGAAGCGGGGATGAGCCTGCAACATATGTGTTTAAGAAATCGCCGATCTCAGGATATGTTAGCTCTACTATAGTTCCGAATAGCTCTTCATCTTTAAAAGGCCTGTCTTTACCATACCTCTTCGAAAGATCTTTCATCATATCTGCAAGGTTATATTTACCGTCGGAGAGCTGAAGCAGTTTTATATCAAGTAGCATACCGATTATTGCGCCCTTTTCATATACGTTGAGATATTGATCCTTGTATTGGTCGAGGCTTCCTTTACTCATTACTGTGAAAGGAAGGTTGTCATCGTATTGTGTTAGCATACTACCAATCTTTTCGCTCATTGAGTTAAAAAACTCTTCTTGCGATTTTATACCGTATTTTACCTGTACATGATGAGCAAAGTATTCTATTACACCCTCATACATCCACAGATGCTCGGACATCTTCGGTTCATTAAAATCAAAATATTGTATCTCTTCCGAATGAATACTGAGCGGTGTAACAATATGAAAGAACTCATGCGCGGATATTCTCAGCATGTTTGAAATAATATTCTCCTGTCCCGCGTCCGGCATATAATAAACGGACGAATAAGAATGTTCAAGCGCGCCGAAAGCAAATGCGCCAAGTTCATGATTTGCTTCATCATTTTCATCATAGTCGCTCAGATCCTGGAAGTATAATATGAATGCGTACTTATCCACAGGAAGTGTACCGCCGAGATACTCCTTTTGCGCTTCCAATACTTTTCTGAAATTCTCAGCCATATATTTGGACTGGACGGAGCCGGTTGGCGAATATACCGAAACAAGCACGTTTGCGCCTCCTACTTCCATCACTGTCGTATCGGGACGAGTGTACATTATAGGGGAATCGACCAGCCTGTTATAGCTTTCTGTGATGAATACATCCGTGTTGTTGTCATTGCTGGCGGGTATCATACCCGTTGCTCCGTAAAACCCTTCCGGGTGCTTTATCTCTACTACGTATTCTTTGTCCTTCATATCCTGCAGGTATCCGAAAAATCCGTGAGTGTTTACAAGATAAACCTTGCCTTCTTCGATGTCGGTACCGCCCATTTTAAATATAGGGTCTTCCTTTATATCCGTATCATATGTGTCATCTACTGTGTATGTGATCTTGTATAGACTTTGTGCGTTGTCTATCCTCCAACCGTTCGTTTCTATCTTCTCTACGGGCAGTTCACCTCCGTCCTTTGCAAATGCTTTCACATCGCTTATGAATCTGCCGAAATCCGCTATTCTGTATGTGCCGGGGATAACCTTTGGAAAATAAAATACGATCGATTCACTGCTTACTGTAGGAGTAATAGCCTCGACGAATGCCTGGTCATTTTTGATATTGTTCAGGTCGAGAAAGAAGTGATAGCTTTCATCCTGCTGAATTTCCTGGGCATGTAGACTGCCCATAGAAATACATAAGAAAAGAATAATTAATAATTTACGCATAAGACGATTGGTTTCTTTAAGGTATAAGAATGATACGGCTTTATGAAGTGATTAGTTACGAAATGAAAAAGGGCTTCACTCCGAAGCCCTTTAAACTCGGGAGAGTTTTCTATATATCCATGTCCCATATCTTTTCGCCTGTGTTCCAGTCAAAACATAATATTCCTTTTCCTTTAAGCTTGAATATGAACATATTACCGCCTCTGTCTCCTTTTAAATTACCCTTCATAAAGAACATCTTACCGAACGGATTCTCATCCTCGTCGAGCTTTAGCTCTTCGAATAGTTCGTCATTTGCAGTCGATTTAGTCCACTTGATATTTCCTTCACTATCCACCCTCGACAGGAGTCTGTCTGCGGTTTTACCTATCTGGTCCTGGTATATTATCACAGCTCCATCATCATCGTAATAAAGCACCTCGCCTTCCAGGTAAACCTTATCCGGTGTAAGAGGCGTTGCGGTGGATTCATAATGTTGCAGTATATAGTTACCGTTCTCTATAAGGCTTTCAGGTATGTGTGAGCTGAATATTTTTCCTGCCGGACCGGTTATCTTATATAGTTTTTTTCGCTCTGATGAACCCGATTCGGTTACCAGTGTATATATTGATGCATCTCCCTGTGTGTTCTTCTCTGCGTATGTGTTATAGTCTGAAATACTTTTAAATGAGGTATCCTTGTTTACCAGGTACACCAGCTCGAGTCCGTCCTTTGTTTTAAGACTAAGCCTGTATGGGCGGTCATCCACCCGCAATTGTGTTATACCTGCCTTGTATTGAGGATGTTTATTGATGAATCCCTTCGTGTCCATTATTACGTCACCGCTTGCGGCATCATACACGTTTATCAACGGCTCATTATTACTGTTGTTGTCGCTAACTATCCATACATTTCCATTATCGCTAAACATGGTCGGGGTCGGCGGTATCCCATCGTAGTCTGTAGTAAATTTCTTTAAAACGGTCTTTGTTTTCGGATCGTATATAAATGTCTCCGTCCTGCAAAACGCGCATTCCTGTCCGACCGATTTATAGCCCGGGCTTTCCGTTTCCTGTATATATTTAAATGAAGGATCTGTTTGTATCCATAGGTAACCTTTCCCATCCTTACCCTCCGCGTATGTGAGATCGAGCAGTGTACCCCCGATGTCATTCGGGAATAACATTGGCCATATAAAAAGGTATCCAAGTAATATTACCCCGCCCAGCAGTACAAGTAACCCTATAATTGAAAAACATCCTATCTTACTGCAGCCGCTTCCGCGCGGTGTCGTGCCGGACGTTCCGGAGGAGGTAGGTACATATGGTCTGGGTGTGCTGGGAGTTATGGAATTGTAAGATTCGCTCATACTTGATTTTGTTTTTATAAATTAAACAAAAATACGTGCCAATCAAAAGAAACTTTATTGCAAATGTTATCAGGGGTTCTCTATCAAAATACACATAATAAATAAGATAAAAATCCTATTGTGCTGGTTATTTTATGGTATGTTCCGCCTTTTTTACCGAATGGAAGTATGAATAACATCATCAGCGAGAGCAGGGCAAATATAAATCCTCGTGAGCTTAAATCAATGAAAAACAATAGAAAAAACACATTTATTATGAGCAATGAATATATCACCTGGTGGGTTCGCCTTGAGATGGAGATTGCATTAAAATTTAATCCCCACCCGATCGAGTAGTTCAATATATACAGCACCAGTCCTGAGTATAGTAAAACGCTCCCCATCAATCTTTAAGTGAATTTCCCCATTTGTTCTTGAATGCAAGATCCTCCGGTGCCTTCCTCTGTGCTGACTTCCAATCTATCGTCGGACGCTTGATTCCCTCTTCCTTATATCCCATCCTGAATACCGCTGCCAGTTCATGATCACCCGGTACGTTCAGCATCTCCGATATCTCTTTCCATTTCTCCGGTATCTCCCCCGGCGTGGACACGAATTGCATTCCCATCCCAATGTCCGTCGTAACCAGCCACAGATTTTGTATCACCGCGCCCATGGATATCGTCGAGTAAAATCCCGACAGCGCTCCCGGTATGTACTCCTCCTTGTTCAGTAATATCACGAATAGTATCGGCGACGACGCAACAAGCTCCTCTTCATCCTTGCCCAGTATCTTCGGTATCTTTAGCTTTGCCATCAATTTCCCGCCTTTCTCGCTCATTATTTGCTTTGCGAAGGGCTTCAGCATCTTTGGGAAGTGGTCTATGTGTATCCCGTCCTTAGAGTTTTCTATTTCCTCTTTCGTGATCCTGAAATACTTCTCGTACTTTTTCCAGAATGTCCCTTCCTCCATTAACTGCACCATGCTGTTGCCCGCTATCTTTCCGATTCGTGAGATAGTGTCCTCGTCCTCGATAACAATAAATCTCCACGGTTGCGAATTAAAATGGCTCGGCGCAAACGACGCCATCCGGATGAGAAGCTCGATATGCTCCGGTGATACTTTCTTATCGGCGAACTTCGTATTCGTCGTCCGCCTGTTTAATATTGCTTCCTGTAATTCCATATTATTTTATTCTGTAATGTCCTGCTACTTCCCACGCATCCAGCACGTCCTCTTCCGCCACGTACCCTGGACTTGGGAAATTATGTATTATGTATATCCTTCCGTTGACGATCTTATCCGAGACTATTCCGATATGATCATGCGTTCCGTCCTGGTTTAGATCCCACACCACTATGTCTCCCGGCTGGTAATCCTCACTATTATAAGTTGCAGGAAGTTCATCCCAGTTCTTTCCCAGCCATACCTCTAAATTCGGTACGCGCCGGTGGTCTATATTGGGATCGGGTTTCTTTGCGTTCCACTTCTTCATCGGGTAGTCCGACCAGCTTGCCCTTATGTCCTTGTTCAATGCCTCCTGCAGGTCCACGACGCTTCCCTTTCTCAATGCTCTTATCACCACGTCCGTGCATACGCCTATCTTCGGATCGATATCACCACCCGGAAAGACCTTCCCGCCTACATACTCCCCCTCCTCATTATACTCTGTCGTATAATATCCCATGGTCATATCATACTCCGCTCTCTCTTCGAGAACTTTCTTCGCTCCTTCGAGCACTTTCCTCTGATTCTCAGAAAGCTCACCGCCATATATCGTATCACCCTTCTGCTCAATACTGTCTTTTACCAGGGGTGGAGCGTTATCCTTGTTACCACAGGATAGCGATACTATCATCAAAATTACCAGCATACTTGTTCGCATAGTTATCTTTATATGAACTAACTTACATTAATAGCGGGAGTATAGAAACAAAAAAAGCCGGAACCATTGCATCAGTTCCGGCTTTGCATAGATCCTCCTTTACAAATCCTACTTCACAAGCATCATCTTTTTCGTCTCGACGAAATCGCCTGCCTTGATCGTGTAGAAATATATTCCTGAATTCAGTCCCGCTCCGTCGAACGTTACCTCGTATGTTCCCGGTTGCAGGTTCTCATTTACCAGCTTGGTTACTTCCTGCCCAAGAGTATTATATACTTTTAGAGTTACAAAATCTGCCTTTGAAATATCGAACTTGATCTTTGATGAGGGGTTGAACGGGTTAGGATAGTTCTGTGAAAGTGAGTACCGCTCGGGAGTATTCGAAGAAACTGGTGTAATTCCCAATGAAAAGTCACTTCTGTAAATATTTCCAGTGTTTCCAACAGCCCATTGATAGTATAATCCACCTCCATTTGGATCATCGGTTATTATTGCCAACACTACTCCCATTGCCAAAAACTGTGCTCCTGTTACGGTTGTATCTGTTATCCACGAAGTTCCGCCGAAGTTCGAGCTGTAAATGCTTTCACCCTGTCTTACAAACCAGAACTTATTTTCTGCTCCTGTCATTCCCAAAACATTTCCTGTTCCCGGTGATGACTGTGTGCTCCAGTTGTTCCCGCTGTTTGTGGTTCGCATTAATCCGGTTCCACCTGAAAGACCTACTCCGTTGTCAAAATTTACAAAGAGTGAATAACTGTTTGCCTCAGGTGTGGTTTGGGCAGACCAGGAAAGTCCTTCGTTGGTTGTTCGATATACCCGGCTGTTATTTGTACCAAAGAAAAATTCATTGTTACCGTTAAACGATCCTGAGTTATTCCAACCTGCTTCACTTCCTGCTTGTTGCAAATATAGTCCGCCTGAATCCCATGTCACACCATAATCGGTTGTCTTCCACAGTGACCATCTGCCTCCCACCGGGTCACCCTCCATAAATCCTTTCCCCGTCAGAGGGTTTATGTTTATAACATTCATAAATCCTCCCGTCTGCGAAAATACCTGGGTCCAGTTTGCTCCCGAGTTTGATGTTCGATAAACAAATGTTCCTGTCCCGTTTGATCCTGTTACCAGTGCTGTGAATTCACTTAAACTGCATATGTTATACAGATCTAGTGCTGCAAACAAACTGCTCCCGGCGCTATTCCAGGTACCACCATAGTTGTCGGAATGTAGTACAGTGCCGGCTGTACCGCAAGCCCATGCGCCGCCACCGGTTGTGGCGGATACCGAATACAGTGTTTGAGTAGTTCCGGATGTCTGTTTTACCCATTGTGCATTTGAAACAGACGCTATAATGCATGCAAGAAAAACCAATAGAATTGTCTTCATTTCTTCCTCGAAGTTTTATTAATAATGGAATTTTTTTAAGGGGAGCTATTCAAATGTAAAGCGAATTTTCACAAATGTAAAGTAAAAAAGCCGAAGCATTTCCTCAACGCTTCGGCTTTTAATGCATAAAATTCAATGTTTCTACTTCACAAGCATCATCTTTTTCGTCTCGACGAAATCGCCTGCCTTGATCGTGTAGAAATATATTCCTGAGTTTAGTCCCGCTCCGTCGAACGTTACCTCGTATGTTCCCGGTTGCAAGTTCTCATTTACCAGCTTGGTTACTTCCTGCCCAAGAGTATTATATACTTTTAGAGTTACAAAATCTGCCTTTGAAATATCGAACCTTATCTTCGATGTTGGATTGAATGGGTTCGGATAGTTCTGTGAAAGAGAATATCTTTCAGGTAAATTCGATGAAATAGGATCTACTGAAAGCAGTCCTTCCGACATATAGATACCTCCTGTAGCTCCTACTGCCCAGAGCCTGTTTCCTGATCTTGCAATTGCGAGATCGCTTAATGCTCCTGTTGCAGTATAATCGGTTGTCCATGTCGCACCATCATCGGTAGACTTATAGACATTGGTTCCTCTGATTGCCCAGAAGGTCGAAAGTGATGCGGCAATACCATTGATATTTCCCGATCCTGATATTGTTTGTGCTGACCAGTTTAAACCGCCGTTTGTTGTCTTCATACCATCGGTACCGCCGGCTAAACCTACTAAACCGCTAAAGAAAACTGAGTATGAGTTAGCCTGCGAGGTGGATTGTGCAGTCCATGTCAGTCCTCCGTTTACGGAACTATAAATTCTGCTGTTACTTGTACCAAACCAGATGCTGGTTCCGGTCATGTAAACTGAATTGTTCCAACCTGCTTCACTTCCTGCCTGAGGAAGATACATTCCGGTAGAATCCCAGCTTGTTCCTGAGTCAGTAGTTTTCCAGAGTGACCATCTTCCGCCAACAGGGTCGCCTTCCATAAATCCTGTACCGCCGGCACCGATCTCGATGACATTGATGAATCCGCCGGACTGAACAAATACCTGGTCCCATGTTGCGCCGCCATTGGTGGTTTTCCAAACGGTTGCACTTGCTCCTGAATTTGTTACAAGCGCGTTGCTCACGTCGATTGCGAAAACATTGTAAAGATCACCGGTAACAGGTGCTGCACTGACGTTTGTCCATGTTGCACCGCCATCGGTTGTTCTTACTACTGTTCCCGCGGCGCCGCATGCCCAGACTACATTATTGTCTACTGCAGAGACTGAGTATAGCAGGCTGGTAGTACCGGATGTTTGAGGAGTCCATTGTGCTCCTGCAGTCCCAAACGCAATTAATACGAATAAGACCGTCGTAAATAGTGTCTTCATTTTTTCCCTTTGTTTTAATTGTGTGAATACTGAATTATTAATCTAATAAATTATTACGATTTTGTTAAGGTAAAATCTTACAAATTTTTATAAATCAATAATTAAGTCGCAAATTCCGTACCATTTCCAAAATCTTTGATTTGAACCGGATTTTACGATTTTTGTATTTGTGATCTTTAATTTGTGTGTACTTAGTATGCATTATGTGTGACTAATTAGCCTCGGTTTTTTTCGGATACTCATGACTTTAATGTTCAATGCTCAATTATTATTTTACCGCATGGATTTTGACCAATATCTCACTTCTCTCGACGGGTGGTCGGCATATCACGGCTTTAAAAAAATGGACATTCAGCCCGGGCTGGATGTGGACAGGATGTTTTATAAGGAGTCCAGTGAAGCTAGCAAAATGGGTGTCGTTGACCGATTTCTTTATATTAAGAAAGTCCCGGATAATATAAATGCGGAATGGGCTAGGAAATTTTCTTCAGGACTTTTTGAATACTCACGTCAGTATAAACAAACCTTCGGACGCTTCTTCCGCTCTATGATGATAGTTAATCCCGTAATGGCAGTCGATACTATTTCGCGCGAACTCTATGATTTCATTATGTCCTACTGCCCCAAACAGTTCAAGGCAATGGAGTTTCCTGCTATACTTCAGCTTAGCACAAATGATCTTTATCTCTACCAGAAGACACCCTTTTGGGGAGCGCTTTATTATGACGGGATAAGGAAAAGTACCTCGGACTACTTTTCACCTAAAAGGTGGGAGCAGATATCTCAAAATCAAAAATAGTAATGAGTAAACTAACTGCCACAGCAGTTTTATTCATAGCGATACTTTCCTCAGGTAATTTATTTTGTCAATCCAAACTTTCGGATTTTTCATCTCAGAACTCATTTGGCGGTATTGGTTTAGGACCGAATATAGTAATTCATAATAGTCGAGCCGGTTCTAATGTTTTCGGATTCGGTTTTAGTGTTTATGGAGGGCATTCCTTCACCGATAATCTTTCCGCTAAGGCACAGTTCGGGTATACAACCTTCGTCGATGATTCAGATACCCAGATTCTTGACAGTCCTTCTTCGATTGATGCGCCGTCGGACCTGGATTTCACTGGGGGGAGCATGCATATGTTTTCAGCCGACCTTATATTAAGGCTTGGTATATCATCAAAACAAAGATTCAATCCATACCTGGCATTGGGTGTAGGAATGGCGTTTGAATCGCAGGATAATAGTTATGTAAATATGAGCGCAGGCGGTGGTATCAATTTTAATTTAAACTCATTAGGAACTTCCTTAAACCTCGAAGCGCTCTATAATTCGTCGGTTAATGGAAATTTTCCAATAAGATTATTTCTTGCTCAGACATTTTAATATTGGTTAGATGAACTTTAACGACTACCTTAATTCTCTCGATGGCTGGATGAAGTACTGGTCATTCGAGAAACAAACCATACAGCAGGGTCTTGAAGTGGACGCAATGTTTTACCGCGGACGCATCGAAGGTACTAAGTTCGGTAAAGTGGATACATACGCTTTTATAAAGCATGTGCCTGATAATATTAACGCGGAATGGGCGAGGACATATTCAAATAACCTTTTCGAATACGCGTCACGCGTGAGATCGGGACCTCCGCTCGGTTTCGGTGCTATGCTGATTGTTTATCCTCTTTTAGTGGTTGAGAATATCTCCAATGATCTCTACCAATGGTCGCAGAAATACTGTCCTAAACATTTTGCTGCCTCCGAGTTTCCCTCTATACTTTCTCTAACGACGCAGGATTTATATTACTATCCAAAGACTCCCATATGGGGAGCGCTTTACTACAGTGATTTTCGTAACCAGTCACAGCAGTGCTTCTCTCCAAAAAAATGGGCTGACATTTCCGCCCGCGCTCGCCAATAAAAAGACTTTGTTCCCCTCCGACGGTTACCGATTAATTTGTCGTGAAGCATAAATCATTCCCCTCCGACGGAGGGGCTAGGGGAGGGTTATAGCAGTCAGTGTTTAGATATTTAAAATAACACCTCCACGCGTTATAATTCTTTTCTCTGCGGTCTCTGTGTTCTCTGTGGTTAAAATTTCTTAATAAAAAAGCCCCGCGCTTTTCAGCGCAGAGCCCTGTGAATGCACATATAAGGGAATATAGAGACTCGTATTTCTTTTATCCCCCCTTTTATAAAGGGGGGTTAATCAAATTATCTTCCTGGAGGAGGTCCGCCGCCGGGAGGTCTGTTTCCGCCCGGTCCCTTACCGCCCGGTCCCATTCCGTTCGGTGGTCCCTGCCTGCCGGGAGGACCCTGGCGCATGCCGTCCGGAGGTCCGTCCTGATTCATTGGTCCCTTTGGACCTGCCTGCTTCATTGCGTCTATTATTATTTCATCGAATTTCGTCTTCTGCTCATCGGTACATATGGCTCTAAGCTGTTTAAAATGTTCGAATGTCGCCTTTTCTAACTCTGTTGTCTTTTGTCCGATTGTGCTCTCCAGTTGTTCGACCTTGCTCATGTCCGGGTTGTCGCTTTTTACCTGCGCGAAGAGCTCTTCTCGTGCGTCCTGCATTTCTTTTAAAAGACCATCTACAGTGGTCCTGTGTTGTTCTCGCAGGGTGTCGAACTGTTTCACCTGCTCTTCACTAAGCCCCAGCTCTTTTGCTAGGAAGTCACCCGGTCCTTTTTTGTTATCCGGTAGTCTCCCCGGATACTCATGCATCGGTCTTGGTTCCCTGTTCTTTTGGAACCATAGCGCGCCAAGACTCAGCACGTTCAATACGATCAGTATTATGATTACCCATGCCAGGAATTTATTTTTTGAGAATATGTCCATTGTTTTACGTTTATTGTTTAGTAATTGTAATAATCACCGCCTCCGAAATATTCATCGGCTACCTTCTCTATGTTCTCCTGCCTTGTTGTCTGCGCATCTATCTGGTCGCGCCTCTCTGTAGCTGTGTTATCACCGGACAATGTAAAATATACCGTCAGCGAATTTGCAACCAGCAATAGCGCGACAAATCCCATCGCCAGCTTCCGGCTAAAACCAAGGAATGCGGGTTCTGAGATATGTCCGCGCTTTTCAGATTCGATCTTTGTCATGAGACGCGTATAGAAGTATGGCTTTATTTCCTGTTTTTTCAGGCTTTCTGCCATCTCCAGCGTCTTGTCTATCCTGTCTTCTAAGTTCTTATTTTGTAGATTTTTATCCATTTTCTATCCTCATTTGGTTAGATGTTATTTCTAAAAAAAACTTGCGCTCCCCCAATATTGTCATTGCGAGCGAAACGAAGTGCAGCGCGGCAATCTCGTTCCCAAATTCCGATTTGGGAACGCATACTATTAATTCTCCTGGTCTCAATTACTCATCTCCCTCTCATAATACTTCTTCAAATACTTCCTCAAATTCGTCCTTGCCCGGTGAACCAGCGATTCCACAGATGGCTTACTCGTCTTCATCACGTCGCAGATCTCATCATAACTCAGCCCATCTACCTTTGCCAGCGTAAATGCGATCCTCTGGTTTTCGGGAAGCTTGTCGATCGCCTTAAACAGCGCCTCGCTCTGCTCCTTGTTATTCATGTCCGCGCCGGGATGGAAGTAGCTCACATCCTTCACTTCATCAGGATCCTGCTTCGAAGGTATCAGCGAGCCCCACCTCTTCTTCCGCTTCATCTTCCTCAGAAAATCCAGCGACTTTGTTGTGGTGATCCTGTACAGCCACGTTGATAATTTAGAGTCACCCCGGAAGTTCGCAACGCTCCTGTACACCTCCGCAAACACCTCCTGCGCGATGTCCTCTGCATCCTCCGCATTCCTGACAAAGCCCATTGCGGTATTATACACCAGGTTCTGGTATTCTTCTACCAGCTCCTTAAATGCTTCCTCGAACGAAGCGCCTGCTTCACCCGCCTGAAGTGTATTTATCAGTATGCCTTCTTCCAATATATTCCCTCTACTTAAATATATGACGCCCTTAAAAGTAATAACTTGCGCTGAGTATTTCCCCCGGCGACTAAATTTCGCTCACTCAGTTCCCCTCCGACGGAGGGGGTAGGGGAGGGTTATAGCAAGTAATAAATAACCAAATGTTTAATCCTGAAATGGTAAACTAATTCTCAGGATTTTTCTTTTCATTTTTATCCACCCAATTTAAGATCGTAAGAGCTACATTATTTGAATCTTTTATAACATCAGACTCAGTAAATCGTAGAAATTCGATACCGTATGACTCTAATTCTTTTTGGCGTTTTTTATCTCTGCTGATTTTCTCGGCATGTGACGAACCGTCTATCTCAATTGCCAGCATCAATTCTTTACAAAAGAAATCCAATACATAATTTGAAATGGGTACCTGTCTTCTGAATTTATATCCTTTAATTTGTTTCGTTCGGAGATACTTCCATAGTGAAGTTTCACCGGGCGTGGGATTATTTCTTAAATTACGTGAGAAGGTTTTTAACTTTGGATTATATGGGAGGATTTTCCTTCTCATTAGAAATAAAATAGTATTATTAAATATTGAATTCATTGCTAAAAGTAAATCATTTACTTAGCTAACCCTCCCCCTGCCCCTCCATCGGAGGCGAGCTCTTCCCTTAAATCCCTCCCACATTGTCATTCCCGCAATTTTGCCATTCCTTCTCTATTGCCATTGCGAGGAGCGCAGCGACGCGGCAACCGTCAGCTGGGCGAAGCCAATCTCGTTCCCAAATTCTCTACGAGCCGAGTCCTTGACCGATTTGGGAACGTAATCCCTTAAATCCCTCCCGTAAAATTTTTATATTTATAAAAAACATACATTATGCAAAAACGCCGCCTAGGTAGATCCGAACTCCATATCTCACCCTTTGTCCTCGGCACCAATGTTTTCGGACATACCGTAAATGAAAAAACCGGCTTCGAAATACTCGACGCATTCCGCGAATCCGGCTTTGAAACGATTGACACAGCTAACTCCTACACTATGTGGGCTCCCGGCAATAAGGGAGGCGAATCGGAAACAATAATTGGAAATTGGATGAAGGACCGTGGCGCGCGCAAAGAAATGATTATCGCGACAAAGGTTGGCTGGGAGATCACTGATGAAATTAAAGGACTTACACGCAAACAGATCATTACCGAGGTCGAAAATTCTCTCCGACGTCTCCGGACCGATTACATCGACCTGTACCAGTCGCACCGCGACGACCCCAATACTCCGCAGGAGGAAACGCTCTCCGCTTACGATGAACTCGTACAGCAGGGCAAGGTCCGCGTCATCGGTGCTTCTAACTATTCCGCTGACCGCCTCGCCGAAGCACTGGCTATATCCGCCGAAAAAGGTTACCCGCGCTACGAGTCGCTCCAGCCCCTGTATAATCTCTACGACCGTGAGGACTACGAAAAAAACCTCGAACAATTTTGCCTTAGTGAAGATCTCGGTGTGATTCCTTACTTCGCTATCGCGAGGGGATTCCTTACGGGGAAGTACCGCGGTGACGATGACGTAAGTAAGTCCCCGCGCGGGAATAACGTAAAAAATACATACTTCAATGACCGCGGGTGGCGCATACTCTCCGCTCTCGACGATATATCCGAGCAACACTTCGCGACCCCTGTGCAGATAGCTCTCGCGTGGCTCATTCACCGCCCGTCTATCACAGCCCCGATCTCCAGCGCCACAAGCCCTCAACAGCTCAAAGAGCTCCTCGGCTCTTCGGAGATCTCACTCACGGAAGACGACATAAAAAAACTGGACGAAGCCAGCGCAGTCTAGAACTAATTTCGGGTGACGGGCTGGCGTTCTAAACGGTTAAATTATCTCCACGCATCCAAAACCCGTCGGATTCATTTTCCCGAATCCCGCCCGGTACGCGAACTCCAGTATCTCCGGGTGTCCCTCGATCTCGAAGTCGAAGCTCCATCCCCTTACGCGTGTCTCGGCCCGCCGTCCCTCCTTCAGAATGGTCAGGCTCGGTCTCGGCTTGCTCACCGGCTTAAAGCTCCGTATGGTTCCCGTTCTCAGCATCCGCCTTTCCACCGAATAGACAGGCTCTCCCAGCGCGCTCTTCCACGCGGTAAACTTTTCCTCGATGTTCCGCTTCAGGTATTCAAGATAGTCCGGGTCATCAGGGCTCATGTACACTTCCTTAAATTTCCCCGTCAGCGCGCTCTTGCGGTAAATCTTTCGCGAAAGTACGATGGGTGAGATCGTTCTCAGCTTCAGCGCGCCTCCGATCCGCGGTTCCGGCATCGAATAAATGTTGCAGATAAGCCTCGCGTCCCCCAGCCTCAGTGTCCTGTCCTTATGATTTCCCCACAGCAGAATATCGAACAGCCTCTCGCTCACCATCGAGACCGTCATCCTCACGTGCTCCGAACCCACGGCCAGCATCTTCCGCCCGTTTATGTCCGCGGGCTTAATGTCATCCGCCCTCAGGCGTGAAAACGTAAAGAGTTTAAAGCTCTTGTACCCGTGTACCGCTCCGCGGTCCCTCAGCATCCGCGCGTACCCTCTATCCCGTCTCTGTATCCGCCTGTATATG
Organism: Ignavibacteriales bacterium; assembly: GCA_020635255.1. Classification (NCBI taxonomy): domain Bacteria; kingdom Pseudomonadati; phylum Ignavibacteriota; class Ignavibacteria; order Ignavibacteriales; species Ignavibacteriales bacterium. Next base: position 76,385 of record JACKAC010000003.1, on the reverse strand, counting down.
GCATTCGACATCTGGTATTGGAAATTGATCGGTATCAGTATCTGCCCGGTATCATCCGCCGATCTCATCGCCATCTCAAATCTCATTTCTATTCTTTGTTTTCATTCTTTGTTTTCATCCGCTCTAATCCGTTTTTGTTTCCGGTCGATTTTTCCAGTGCCTCATCACGCGAGGCTCCCCACAAATTGTACGTAACATATTTACTCTTCCTCCGGCGTAGCGCCATAAAGGTTCGATCGTGTATGCGCCCACCAGTAGAATAAACCGGCGAGACAGCTCCTAAGAGAGGTTCGATCGTAAACAGCAAAGGTAATGCCTCTGCCTGCTAATATGGCTGTGCCATTCTAGTTCGATCGTGTGTACTGATTAGTGTCTTTGCGCAGTGCATGGTTTATCTTTTTTGTTTTAAAAACCGGTGTAAAGTTAGGGAGAGGGAGGGAGAAAATCAATAGGTGGTGATGAGAAATTCCGGGAAAGCGAGCGGGGATAGTATTATTAACAAATAACTGAGCGAGAGGAGATGCTTTCTTTTGGGGAGAAAAATAGAGAAAATCTAATTCGTTCAACTATTTAAGATTTTAATTATCATACAGGTACTTTCTCTATTTCCAAGTAAACTTGTAATAACAAACCAATTTTAATATATTGGGTTTTTATCTCCAAATCTTGAATATGGATAGAGATTTCCTTAAAGCTTTACTGCACAAGCTCCAGGTAGGTAATACAAGATCAATACATTTGAACTATATTCCCGGTCGTAGTGCTACAAAACTGGATGTATCGAATTTAGAGGATATATATCCTCACTTACCTAAAAACTTTATTGAAAAACTCTTATCAGAGCAAAACTTCGAATTTCGTTTTGGAATAGATTTAGAAAGAAAGGTATACGAATCAGATGAAGTTTTTGAAGAAAGATTTTCTAAACTAAACCAAATTAATAGAAGACTTACTTCCATATATTATGAAAACGAAGATGATTTTTCAGAGAAGGGCATTAAAACATTTGGATTTGGGTATCCGATTTTTGTTTTTAAACCAAGATCAGATGCAAGTAAATTAATCTGTGCACCTATCTTTATATGGAAACTGGATATATCAAGAGCAAGGAATGAATGGATAATTTACCGAAAAGAGGATAGTGGAATATTGTTAAACGAGATGTTGATTAATTATTTAGAAAGGGATTTAGACTCAACGGGTTTTATTTCGATAACAGAAGACCATCTTGAGGATAATCTTCTGGATTCCGAAGAGGTAGAATCTTTGACAAATGGTCTACTTCACAATGTCAACCCACAGGTAAATTACTTCACAACTCATTCAAAGATTGAAAGATTAGAGGCCAAGGACAAGATACGAGATTTACTCAATGAAAGATTAAATCCTTTTATAATAAATGGCGGTGTGTTCGGACTTTATAGATCACAAAAGGAAGCTATTATAGCAGATACTAAACGAATAATTAGGAATTTTGAACAGTATAAATTTGATACGATAGAAGTTACGCCATATCAAAGAAATCAATTTTCCTTCATAGAAACTGATCCCTCTCAAGAGACAGTATTAAAGGGGGTTAAGGATTCAAGCAAGATAGTAATAAACGGTCCTCCAGGGACTGGGAAAAGCCAGTCTTTGACTGCGATTATTGTTAATGCATTAGCAAATAAATCCAAAGTTTTAGTTGTTTGCGAAAAAAGAACGGCATTAGATGTGATTAAACGGAATCTGGAGTTAGAAGAATTATCCGATTTTTGTGCTGTGATTGAAGATGTCAGTCGAGACAGAAAAAATATTGTTAAGTCTGCTCGTGTGAGAACAAATACAGGTAATGCTATAGATCTAAACACATTTAATTCCTTAGTGGAAGATGCGACTGAGGACAGTAAGAAAATCAATTTGGGTCATACAATAATAAGGAAAAAACTTCTAAATGATAATAACTGGACTTCACTATCAGGTAGATTTATACGTCTTCAGAAAAAGTCCAATTTATACCAAAAAATGTATACCAAATTTAAAAATTGCGGACTAAACTTTGAAAGTGAAGACATTTCGACAATCTATAATAAGCTTATTATAAATATAAGGAGGAATGAAACTCTTTTCAAAATTGCAAAGACATATATAAATACATTTTCTTTTTTAAAAGACTCTATCTTTGAAAATAACTTTTCGGAAAGGAATAAAGTAGAATTGAATGATTATATCAAGAATTTCGTTGATATAACTTCAAATCTTAGGGTAAATGGACTCGATATTAAGATGCAATATAGCAAGAAATTGAGTTTGCATTACTCATCTTACTATGAAGAGCTACAAACAACAATAAATGAAATTGAGGAATTATATAATGAAAACATAAAAAGAAGTAAAAAGCTTTTTACAAGTTTAGGCAAACCGTCGAATTTACTTCTAGGCTTTCTAAATATTTTTTCCAGAAAATTCAAGATTGTCAAGAGAGATAAGGAAAGAATATTTGCCTTATATGATGATTTAAAGAGACAACTTAGTTTAAATTATTTTAATTTCAGAGTGAAGGAATTGAGTATTAATCTTGAAGAGATACTTCCCATCTTAGAAGATTGTAAGAAACGTTCATATGAATGGTTTAAACGAACTGAAGAAAGGGTCGTAGTAGAAACCGATGAATTGAATAGTAGTAATTTTAATAAGCTTTGTGATATTTCGAGGGAAACCGTTACTAACTTCGAAAGCAAAACTGACAAATTATTTTCGGAGGTTAATAATTCGCCATTTTTCAAATTTTCTTTTGAACTTCAAAATAACTTTAATTCCAGGATTAAGATTTTAGAAACTATTGAAGTAAGCTTAAACGAGATATTATCAAATTATGTAAATATTGCAGACTATACAGAGTGGAGAAAAGATTATTTAATGAATGATAGGAATATTTGTGAAATATTTGATTTTTTTATAGAAAAGGAAATAGATGACTGGGAGTTGGACTTTGAAACATGGTTCATTTATAATTTATTACTGGAAAACGAAGCTGATCATATAATAAGAAATAATAATATCCATGGCTCCTTTGAGAGTAAAAAATTAAATATTAGTAAATACCAAAAAGAGTTTATAAAGGATTATTGGTTTAACAAACAAATGAACTCAAGAAATAGATTTCAATTAACACATGGTGTGGGTCTACCGATGCTTTACAATTTAGCCAGAAATAATCTTTATGCGAAATTAAACTCCCTTAGAAAGATCATAAACACTGATTTTGAACTTTTTACGGATTTATTTCCCGTTATCTTAGTTAATCCAAATGTATGTAGTTCTCTTTTCGAAATGAAAGAAGGAATATTTGATCTAGTTATTTTCGATGAGGCAAGCCAGCTTAGGGTAGAGGATACATATTGTGCAAAACTAAGAGGTAAACACAAAGTAGTATCAGGTGATGCAAATCAAATGCCTCCGTCTGATACTTTCAAAATTTCAATTAAATTAGACGGTGATGGCTCGTTAGAGGAAGAAGCGGATGATGAAGAAGATGCAGATTTAAATTTTAATATGATTCCGCTATTAGCAAGAGCAGAATCGCTTCTTGACTTCGCGACTTCAAAAGCATATAAGGAAACATATCTTGATGTTCATTACAGATCAAAACACCCAGACCTAATAGAGTTTTCAAATGCAGCATTTTATGGATCAAGATTAAAGCCAGTTCCTCCTACTGAAAACTACAAAGCTATAAAATACTATCAAGTAAACGGTCTTTATGACTCTGAAAATGGTATTAATAAAGAAGAAGCTTTAAAAGTAATCAACCTAATTGATGAACTTACTCCTGAAAATGAGGATGATGAAATCAAAAGTATCGGAATTGCAACATTCAATATTCTCCAAAGGAATTATATATTAGACTTAATCGGCAAAAAATCTGAAGAGAGTACAACTTTCGCATCAAAAATTGCACGACTTAGGCAAATCAGAGGAGAGGAATTATTTGTAAAAAACCTTGAAAATATCCAAGGTGAACAGAGAGATATAATAATAATATCTACAACATTTGGAAAGAAACGAGATGGAAGTTTCACACAAAAATTTGGCCCGATAAATCAACAAAAAGGATTCAGGCTACTCAATGTGATTGTTACCAGAGCTAAGTATAATTTATTTGTATGTACATCTATTCCGGATGAAAAGGTTTCTCAATATCCGGAATTAATTTCTGATTTAGGAAATATTGGCAAAGGAGTTTTTTATGCTTATTTAGCGTATGCGAAAGCAATTGAGAATAATGACTTAGAAACCAAAAAATCAATATTAAATCTATTATGCCAAGGACTACATGACAATTTAACCGAAAATGAGAGATTAGAATCACCTTTTATAAGCGAGATTGCTGAAATGTTAGGTGAACACATTGGATCAGAAAGAGTTGTTACAAACTATTGGTTAGGAGGCTTCCGAATCGATATATTAATCAAATCAAAGGTAACAGGACTCCCCGTTGCAGTAATTGAATGTGATGGAAATAAAGAACCATCAACTAACGAAGCTTATGCATGGGATATTTTCAGACAGAATTTCTTAGAATTGTATGGGCTAAAGTTTATAAGAATTTGGTCGATCAATTGGTGGAATAATTATAAACAACAGATGGATAAACTTATTGAGTTTATAGATATGGCGGAGGATATTGAACCTACTAGAAAACCCGGATCTATTTTGGAAAGTTCTCCCCAGAATAAGATCCAGAATTAATTTACATTATGGACAATAATTACAAAGTTCCGGCCGGTACTCGCATCGGGCATGTCCATCTCAAGGTTGCGGATTTGCAGAGGGCGCTGGATTTTTATATTGGTCTGCTGGGGTTCGAGCTGACGACGACGTACGGGCATGAGGCGGCTTTTATTTCGGCGGGAGGGTATCATCACCACATCGGCCTGAACACATGGCTAAGCAAGGGCGCTCCACCGGCTCCGGCGCGAAGCGCGGGCTTATTTCATACCGCAATACTTTATCCGACACGTAAGGACCTGGCTGTCGTCGTTAAGAGGCTGATAGACGCGGGGTATCCGCTGAGCGGGGCTTCCGATCACGGTGTCTCGGAGGCGATATATCTGAATGATCCGGACCGCAACGGCGTCGAGCTTTATTGGGACCGCCCCAAGGAGGAGTGGCCTCATCAAGCAGACGGTTCGATAGATATGTACACACACCCGCTGGATATTAACAGCCTGCTTAGCGAGTTGGAGAAGTGATCATTTAACCCCCCTTAGTCCCCCCTTTGTAAAATGGGGAATAACAATTCGATTATTTTATTACGATCATTCTATTGCTGAAGGTCTCACCGCGGAGAGTGAGAGCCGTGAGGAAGTATGTTCCGGATGGAATATTGATGCGCACCTGCCCTGTGAGGAGGTCGTTCCCGGAGAAGCTGAGCACCTGTCTGCCGAGTACATCATAAATTTTAACGGAGCGGAGTCCTTCGGGATTTTCGAAGTTGAGTATGCCTCCCGTATGAAGGGGGTTGGGATGAAAGCTGAACGTGAAACGTGAAGTGCCGGTTGTGTTATTGTTAATGCCCGTGGTACCGCGGAAGATCCGGTCGAAATTCCGCGCGTATTCATATAGGGGATGGCAATTGACCTGCGCGTCCCAGTTAACAGACCAGTCCATCATTCCTTTGAGCCCGGGGTAAGTTCCGACAGCCGTGTAGTTGGCGGGTTTCGGTCCGGTTCCGAGGAGATATTTTATAGCAGAACGCACGGTATCGGGATTTATGTAGCCGCCGCCGGAAGCAGAGGAGCATGCGGGCAGTCCGACAATAACCTGCTGAGGCTGGAAGGGCGCGAAGAAACCTCCCTGCGTATTGAACCCCTGCAAAAGCGCCTCGGTCTGCGACAAAATAAAGTCCGCCGTACCCTGCGTGTACACATGACCATCTATACCGAACATGGACCCGCTATTATACAGCTGGACGTGAAGGTAAGCGATGGAGTCCCTGAGCGCGTGAAGGACAGGGAGATACGCGCCCCATATTCCTCCGTAAGATGACATACCGCCCTGCACGTAAGCAGTCTCGGGAGCGAAGCCGAGTATAAGCCTGCGCCCGTGCAGAGAGTAATATTCCTGCATTATTTTTTTGACGGCGTAGATGAGATGGATGATGCGCGCATCGACGGGGTTAGTAATAGTACCGCCCGTGACGGAGAGCGACCCGCCTTCTATATCGATGTCCATTCCGTCGAAGCCGTATGTGTTTATGATCGAGAGCATGGACGAGATGAATATGTTCCTCTGGTTAGTGTCGTTGAGTTCGATATTTGCAGTGGCGCCGCCGACGGAGATGAGAATTTTTTTTCCGAGGGACTGCATGGACTGCACATCGTTTATGAACTGCTGAACCGTTCCCACGTCGGGTGTGAATGTCATATTATAAGTAGAGCCGGGAGCGGGTACCGCGAAGGCTACGGGAATGATATTATAGCTGGTGTCGATATTCGGGAGAGGGATATAGGGTGACGCGGGGTCCTGCCAATTCTGCCAGTAGCCGATGAGCTTCGGGTCTGGATCTTGCGAGTAGGAGTCTGCGGAGATGAGCAGAATAACTGCGAGTATGATTCTTTTCATGATAATACAGCCGTTTAATTCATCAAATATAACGCACCGTATTTACTTTAACTGCCGTAGAGAAGAAAAAAATTCCTTACTCGTACTGTTGGCGGTAGTATTTAGAGCCGGCAGTGAATTTGAGCGGGTGATCTGCCATCCATTCAGCGAAGGCATCGAACGTGGATTTGTTTTTATCGTACCAGGCGGAGAACCTGTCCGGATCGGCGTACGCGAGTATGAGGTAGTTATAACACGTGAGGTAGTCTTTGTTCATATCCATCAGCTGCTTCTGCCTGTCGAAGAGGATGTTCTGGTATTGGGGTTCATTTTTTTCAGTCCAGAGTTTTGCAATGACATCGCGGAGGTGAGCGAAGCCGTCTAGATTTAATCCGTATTCCTGCAATGCAGTTACACCGAGGAGGCTGTACATTTCATATCTTCCCTGTAAGTTTACCTTGTCTTTGTCACCAAGTGAGTTGAATGGATTTATAGAGACGGTATACCCGTCGTCGGTCTTTTGAATACGGGATGCGTAGAAGTCATAGATCATTTTGCTCAGCTCCTCGGCGCGGGCATTATCGGGAATCAGGTTTAGGTAAATCTCCCCGTACAGTACAGACCAAATGGATTGGCTAGAACCGTCGAGGAGCTTTGCTGCCATGTAAAAATTACTGGGATAAGCGGGATCTACAGCGATACCTTTTTCGAATTTCTCCAGCGCTTTTTCCATCTCCTTTTGCTTCGCGAGGGTGATGCCGTAGTTATAATACATTACGCCGGAGTTTGGGAATTTTTCGAGCCCGGCTTTGTAGGTTTCAATCGATTTGTATGGGTCATTCATTTCATCGTAAACATTTCCGAGGAGCACGTACATGTCGGGATTCTTAACGCCCTTTTCTATCTGCGCAGAAATAAGGGAGACGACCTTCTGGTAATTTTTGAGGGCGCTGTATGTGTAACCCATCTCATAAATAATTACCTCGTTACCGGGTTCAATCTCGAGCGCCTGCTCATAGAGGGAGATGGCTTTGTCGTAATTACCGTTGTCGTGTTCGTTTATACCCTGTTCGAACAGCTTCTTTGCTTCGGGGTCATTGACCTGCGCGAATGCAGATGTGCAAGCGAATATAAATAAAAAGAGGTAAGCTAGTTTTCTCATTTCCGTTTTCTTTAATTTTGCGGTTCAGTCTTTGGGACTTCGCCTTCTTTGAATACGGCGAGGACAATACCTCCGGGCGCGTCATAGAGGAAAAGGCGGTCATTTTCTATTGTCCATGTGCGGGCATTTTGCAAAGCATTGAAGAATCCTTGCTCATTGACACCTTCACAGTACATCCGTGTGGAAATTATATTGCCGAAGTATATCTTGTCGCTTGTAGCATAGACCGGTCCGCCCATAGTGTTACAACCGGTGCTTCCGCTCATAGTAGTAGAGTTGACCTTTAGCTCCATCCATGGGAGACCGTTAGGGAAGTTAGAGTTATCGGCGGTTTTTCCGGCGAGGTTTTGGAGAACCCAGACCTTGTTTAGTTCATATTCTTTACCGATGTAGGAGTTACCGGAGGATGAGCACCCGGCAAGAAGCAGAGTAAGCGCAATAGCCGGTATTAACAGGCTCAGTGTTTTCATTTGCATAAGGGTTTTACTAAAGATAGTGTTTTATTGGGAATTATGGAATGGGAAAGCAGGCATGAGGAGGGGTTGCCGGCTGAATTTTAAGGCTGTTTTTTTGATTTCCCGTTACGTAAATTCATCCACCGCACAACCCTTAAATTAAAACAAGATGAAAAAAATCTTATTCTTATTTGGCTTTTTGTTCTGTCTTTCCTTCTTCACTTCACAAAATTCTTATTCACAGGCTCTGGGTTTTTATATTGAGAACAACACCGGGGTTACTCTGAATAACATTTATGTTTCACCTGCAGAGAGCAATAACTGGGGTGACGACATATTACCGAGTGATCTTTTTAACGACCAATCAACCGTACAGGTATATATTCCGGAATCGCTGGGAGAAACCTGCATATTCGACATAAAGATCACCGACCTGGATGGGAATGCAGTAATATTTTACAATGTGGATGCATGTGCACTACATACGCTCCGGATAAATTGGGACGGAACGTTTGAAGTGATAAACGAGTAGCTTTTAAAAAAGGCGGTCAATGACCGCCTTTTTTGTTTATTTAATAAACCCTTCTTTCTTAAAAGATTCGTATCCTTTCTTAGTCAGGTCTCCCAACTCTTTAAACAGATCCTCATCAATGGTTTTGAAATTGAAGCATGATTTCCCCTGCATTTTCTTTTTGAGCGCAGGCGAGATGCCCTTTAGCAAGGCGGGATTTGTATATACAGGCATGAGGTAATACGATACGTAATTCTTTTTTATTGCGACAGCGGCGAAGAACATCGGTTTTTTGTTGAATTCGGTATTAGTATTTAGGTAGTAATTGTCTTCGGTGCTGTTTTGAACAACTATACCTTTTTTAAATTGAGTGAGGTTCTTTTTTAACCGCGTGAAGATATCTTTGAAGTTTTCCATTTGTAAAAATAACTTTTCCTGAAATGAATTTGAATTTTAAAAAAGAGCTATTCGTAGGAATTAAGTTTGGGCAAAAAAAATGGCGCAAAGTAAATCTTTGTGCCATTTGTGTTGGTATCACAACGGGACATTACACTGCATGATAACAGCGCTCTGCCACAGTATATACGGGGAAGGGTATTTCAATTCAAAAAACAATTTCTATTCAAAATTATTATATGGAGGAGTAATAAGCAAAGAAATTAAAGTAATATTATACCCAGTAAAAATTAACACAATGTTGCTAATTTAGGCTAAAAATTGTATTTTTTAGGAATAATTATACCCATAAAAAATGGCAAAAAATCTTATAAGAATTTTACAAACCTTCAGTAAAGAAGAGATGAAGGATTTTAAGACCGTACTGGAATGTCCGTACTTTAATAAGGGACGTGATTACACGGTTATTCTGGATGGTCTTAGTGAGTACATTTCGAAAAAGGGTAAAGATACCGAAAGCTCTTTTGAGAACTTCTTTATGGCGAAGGAGGAGAACAGGTCATATTCGAAGCAGACATTAAGGAACCGGTTTTCGGAATTAAAAAAATTGACGGATGAGTTTCTTGTCATAAAGAACATAAAAAACGACCGTGTTCATCGCGAGAAACTCCTTCTCAATGAATACAAAGATCGGGGGCTTCATAAGGAGTTTGAAAAGAGGATAAACAGTTTGGAGGGGTGTGAAATACAGAAGTTTAATTTTAACACAGACATGAAGGATATACATTTTTTACATGCGCAATGGCTGAGCATGACGGGAAAGAATTTTCATAATCAATACCTGGTATTTACAAATTACCTGGCGAGCTGTTTCTTTTTAATTGTTTTCGATCTATATATAGAGCATACACAGCAAAAGCTACACAGGGTAAAATCGGAAAACAATCTCGTGGACCTGATAGCACGGTCGATAAATCTGAAGAGGCTTAAAGCCGGATTGAGGCGCATGAATTTTCAATTTTCGAAAGAAGTTAAACTCCATACCTGTTTGTTCTCTACTTTCAGCGAGCCTGATAATAAACGCAACTATCTCACGGCAAAGAAATTCTTTTTCCGGAATATAAACAGCTTTTCAGAGAAGTATAAGGATTCGGTTCTCAAGGTGATGACAAACCATTGTATAAACCGCATGAACATAGGCGAGGAGGATTATATAGCCGAGATATTTTACCTGTTCAAAAAGAAGCTGGAGCTTGGTCTTTACGACGATCTGAAAAAGTTTACATTTCCGCTAAACAACTTCAGGGATTATGTATTTATAGGTCTAAAGATGAAGGATCTGAAATGGACGGAGAACTTTATTCATAAATACTCACACTTCCTTCCCTCAGAGCAAAAGGAAAACGAACTTAACCTTTCGCTAGCCAAGATAGATTTTGAGAAAGGTAAGTTTGAAAAGTCGCTGGAGCTGGTGAACAAGGTGAACGCAGAGAACTATATTTATTACATAGACAAGTCCAGGCTAAGGATGAAGAACTTCTTCGAGCTGGGTATGCTGGATGAAGGATATGAGGAGCTAAGCAAGCATGCACAGTATCTCAAAAACCGCCCGGATATTCCTCTCTCTCACCTTAATACGGGCAAGCAGTTCATGAACAATTACAAATTTATTTTGAAGATGGCAGGGAAGCCGAAAGACCAGAGAAAGGAGATGGCGGATTTAGATCCTCATACACCTAAGAAGGATTGGTTTGGAGAGAAAGTGCGTGAAATGGTGAAGGAAGTTAGAGCACAAGCTTAAATCCATTAGAGAAGGAATAAGAAGTATTTGGCACGGAGGGAGGAGGGAAAGTATCATAAAGAAGCCTGTACTTTATCACAAATTTGAATTCATCGAATATTTTGAATTCCAGATCGGTTTGATTTACCAGACGGTAGTCATCGAGCTGGGTGACCTCAGGCTGATAATATACTGTACCAAAAAGCAGGAGCTTGCCAATATTAAATGTGTATGAAAAATAACTGCTTATCCTGTTTTCACGTTCTATGATAGGTTCGGATTGTCTTTCCTCGTATTCGTACATGTACAGCGTCCCGATGTAAAATCTCATCTTATCCGTATCATATAATTTAAATCTTGGTCCTGTGCCGGCAAGGAGGCGGAGCTTTATATCCCTTACTTTATTAAACTGAGCCTGAGTGAAGACTTCCCATCTCAGAAATGTATCGGTGAGTTTATAGTTATACCTGATATGCTGAAAGCCGCTGTTCTGGAAATCCTTGTCATCTGCTTTAATGAAACCCAAATCCGAAAGAAAAAGGAAGAGGCTTTTATCTTTTTTAAACTGAATCTGGGCTTTACCCTCAATCGCGTAAACGGTGCTAACCTCTTTTAGGATGAAGAAGTCTGCGCTGGCTTCACCCGCCCATCCGTCCTTTTCGGTACGGAGTCGGCGCGCCTCTATATTAACAACCTGTGAGAATGAAGTTGAAGCAAAGAGTAGTACGAACAGAAAAGCCGTAAGTGTTTTCAATAGGATAAGGTTTTGGTAAAATTAAGAAAAAAAGGGGAATATTTAAAGGAGGAGGGTAAATCCTCCTCCTTTATGAAGTTATTTTATTAAGAGCATTTTCTTGGTTTCGGAGATACCGTCCGTGTCAAGGCGGTAAAAGTATGTTCCGCTGGGGAGGTTTGCCGCATCGAAGTCTACCTCATAAGTGCCGGGTTTCAGATCTTCGTTTACAAGTATAGCAACCTCTTTACCGAGTATGTCATATATAACAAGTTTTGTGTTGAATGCTTTTGGTATGTCGAATTTTATTTTAGTCATAGGATTGAACGGGTTTGGATAATTTTGAGAAAGTGAGAATGCTCCTGGAACGTTCGAGTTTGCCGGGATTATTGTTGTTGGCAGACCGTACTTTAGTGTAATGAAATTATATCCATTGGTGTTTGTATTGGTTCTTCCTGTTATGTAAACGTTTCCCTGCGCGTCGAGTATCATATTTTTTGTTTCATCATTTAGGTTATTAGGTCCGTTATATCTGAATCCCCACAGTGAGTCTCCCGCCGGGCTGTATTTTATAAGTAATATGTCACCGTTAGGAGCATAGCTGTTTCCGGCTACATATACATTTCCAAAGGGATCAGTTCTAATGGTTATTCCTTCATCCCAACCACTGCCTGAGGGACCGTTATATCTTTTTACCCAGGCGGTATCGCCGGCAGGAGTATATTTGATCGTTGTAGCGTCGCCCTCGGTACCGGCTCCATAGCTGTAACCGGTTATATAGGCATTGCCGGAATGATCCACGGCGACCGAGTATGCTTCATCCCAATCGTTGCCGGGACCGTTATATGTTCTTGCCCATTGTTCTACGCCTGCCGGATTATATTTAACGGTCGCGTAGTTCCTTGTAGAGCCGGGACCTTCTACATAGCCGGTAACATAAACATTGCCGGAATCGGTTACTGCAATACTATATGCGTAGTCATTGTAGCCCCCAGGGCTCGAATAAAAAGCATGCCAGAGTTCGTTTCCCGCAGAATCGTATTTAATAGTACCAATGTCATCTTCCGAAGCACCGCCGGCAATTCTTTTCCCGGTTAAATATATATTGTCCGAATTATCGACAAAAATGGCTTTAGGAATATCTTCCGGACTTGCTACAGCTCCGACCGACCGCGTGACCCATAACGAATCACCAGATGGACTATATTTGATCGTAAGGAAATCATAATAAGTGCCTGAATTGTAACTGTATCCTGTTACAATAATATTTCCCGCGTGATCGATGACAATCCCGGTAGGTTCGTCGAAATTGTTCCCGAGTGTTGGTCCGGTATATATTTTTGCCCATTGCTGTACACCAGCCGAATTATATTTTATTGTAATGTAGTCGGCAATGTTGGAGGCATCTCTGCTGCTGCCTGTAACGTACACATTACCGGAATCATCAACTGCAATGCCTACCGGTACATCTCCCCGCAGGGAAGGTCCGCTGTAAGTTACAGCCCATTGCTGAGCGCCTGTGGGATTGTATTTCACGGTTGTAATGTCGGTATTTGTGCCACTGAGAGTGATTAACCCCGTTACATATACATTTCCCTGAAGATCGGTTGTAACCGCTTTGGATTCATCGTTCTGAACTCCAGAGCTGTTGTAAGTGGATACCCATTGCTGTGACACCTGTGAGAATATGTTAGATAAAGGTATTAAAATCATTAGTGAAAGCATTACAATTGTTTTCATCTTACCTGAGTTTGTTTAGATGTAAAGTTGCTCCTAATTTAAAAGCGAGGCTACTATACGGCAAAGAATAATTATTTAAAAATTATCCTGAAATAGCTCGGAATTGACGTGTTAAGAATTGAGTAAACCTTTAATTTCAGATTGTTTTTTGAGTTTTTTTATCTGAAATTAGATCTATATAATTATCCCGGGATGGAGAATATTAAATTAATTAAAGTTCTGCGCTCGTTCGATAGTAAGGAAATGAAACGCTTCGGCGAGTTCATCTCATCGCCGTATTTTAACAGGAGTAGGTTGGCGATATCTTTATTCGAATCACTTGAAAGGTACTACCCGGAATTTAAGAACAGGAACCTTACCATAGAAAAGATATTCGCTAAAATCTTCCCTAAACAGAAATACGATTATCACAAGATCAATAACGTTATATCAGACCTGTATAAGCTCGCGGAAAAATTCCTTGCTCAGATGCATTTTGAGAAAGGGGAGTATTATCTGGAAAGAAATGTACTGATGGAACTTCGTCTTAAGAAGCTTTTCGGTATCTATGAACAGAAGATGGCATCCTATACTAAAAAGCTCATTGAACGAAAGGCTAAAGACGAAGACTATTTTTACTATCTGTACGAACTTAACGATGAGTACCTGTGGTACGCAACAATTAAGAAACCAAATACGGAGCTTAATATTTTACAAACAGAGTTTGACCATTTCCTGCGTTACGCGGTCATACGCCTGCTGCGATTTTATAACCTAATGCTGCACGAGAGAAACCAGAATAATTACGATTACAACCTAATGATGGCTGACGAGATGATAGATTTTTTGGATAAGCATCCTTTTAGTGACGTTTCCATTATTGAAATTTACAAGACGACGCTCTTATTATTGAAAACAAAAGAGAAGAAATATTATGACAAGCTATGGAAACTAAAGGAGAAACATTTTAAAGAACTGAATACAGAGGATGCCCGGTTGATGTATATACATTTGTATGATTTTGCGGCGTATATGGTGAATTTCAAAGGGGAGGAGTCATACAATAAGGACATGTTTGCGATCTATAAAGAAATGCTGGAAGAGAAATTCATCACACCGCAGAGTTTTCATTACGCGGATTTTATGAATGTTATAAAAATTGCCTGCCGTAATAAAGAGTTTGCTTATGCAAAGGAAGTGCTATCGAGGTTTGAACCCTTTTTTCCAGAAAATGAGAAAGTAAACGTCAGCGAATTTTGCCATGGAACAATAAAATACTGTGAAGGTGACCTAAAGCAAGCGCTGGAGCATTTTTCAAAGACGAACTTTCAGAACTTTATTTTTAAGGTACAGGTCAAGATACTACTGCTGAAGATATATTATACTCTTGGTATGACGGAACAGGTTTACCAGATGGTAGATACGTTTAAACATTACGTAGCGAGAGAGAAGAATCTTTTGCAGGAACACAGGGACGCGTATATTGATTTTCTAAACTGTATGGTTAAGCTGAACAAGATAAAGAGCGAGCCGGTTAAGGATCATTCATTTGAAATGAAAAAGCTTATTAAAGAAGCAGATAATATTACATATAATCCATTCCTGATAAAATCATGGCTTCTAGAGGAAGTAAATAAAAGGGCATAGCCTGGAAAGCTATGCCCTCGTGCAATTTATTTTACTACCACCATTCTTTTTGTTTCCGTGAAGCCGTTAGTTATAAGCCTGTAAAAGTACGTCCCACTCGGGAGTTCAGCCGCGCTAAAATCAACTTCATATGAGCCGGGTTTTAGGTTTTCGTTCACAATTACAGCAACTTCTTTTCCCAGTAAGTCATATACGGCAAGCTTAGTATTAACAGATTTAGGTATGTCAAATTTAATTTTTGTGACCGGGTTAAACGGGTTTGGATAGTTTTGATAAAGGTTATAGTCTGAGGGATTCTCCGAATTAATTTGTATTAACGATGTTGTTTGGGAGTACTTAATCGTGAGGTAATCGTCAGAGTTTAGAATATCACCACTCCTACCCGTAATAAAGACGTTACTATTATTATCAAGAACAATATCATTTGCGACGTCAATATTGTTGCCTGCACCGGTAGATCTTATTTCCCATAATTGATCGCCATTCGGATCATACTTTACTGTCAAATAATCTTCAGCAGCTCCTGACTGTCCCTGACTCCCACCTGTTACATATACATTTAGATTTGGATCAATAGTAAGTGAATAAGCAACATCATTTCCACTAAATCCGTTATAGCTTTTTATCCAAAGTCTCCCAGATGAATTATATTTTGCTGTTATATAATCATAATCAAATGACGGGGAGCGGGCATATCCGGTAGCATAAATAACACCGTTCGCTCCGGAAATACGATTTGCATTACCATCCAAACCCTGTAAATATTTGTCATACCATTGAAAAATGCCATTAGAATTATACATTACTGTTATAAACGAACGGAATCCGGATGAATCGCTGTATCCGCATACGTAAGAATTTCCCAGATCATCAACCGCTATATCTGATGACTCATCCGAACCAGTGTTAGGTGAATTAAAAACAGTTGCCCACAGTTGACTTCCGGAGGGGTTATACTTTACGGTTACAAATCCGTAATTTGGGCCAATGTATTCATTTCCTGAGATTATAACATTTCCTGGGTTATCCACAGCTATTCCTGTGCCCAAATCGGGTCCACTAGCTGTGCCATTATATGTTTTAGACCAAAGTTCAGTACCGGATGCATCATACTTGATAAGTAATAGATCGTTATTGGATGAAGTTAAAGTGTTACCCATAACGTATATCGAGCCTTGATGTATAATCAGTTTTTTGCCTTCGCTGTTCGATCTTTTTCTAATCCATTGTATTGCACCGCTTGAATTATACTTAATGGTAACACAGTCACTATTTGAGGGACTTGCTTCAGAGCCGGTAATATAAACATTTCCTGAATCATCAACCGCTACATCTCTGCCATAGTCTAAACCGCTTGACAGCCCGTTGTATACATCGCTCCATTGAACTATACCTGAAGGGTTATATTTTATAGTTACAATGTTGGTTCTTTGTGTAATAGTGTCGCTATTGTTTCCGGTCACATATACATTCCCAGATGCATCGGTTGCTATTGAATATGCTATATCGCTTCCATTCACAGGTCCGTTATATCTTTTTGACCATTCCTCACTAACCTGAGCGTAACAGGGCGTTATGATCAACATCAAATATAAATATATTAAAAATTTCATTTTTCTGATTTAATTATTTTAATAAAACCATTTTTCTCACCTGGCTGTATTTATTGCCAATTGACAGCTTGTAGAAGTATATCCCGGAACTAAGCTTTGTACCATTAAAGAAATACCGATATTCTCCCGCGGGAAGAGTTTCATTTACAAGTATCTCTACCTCTTTACCAAGAGCGTCGTATACCCTCAACTCCACAATATTTGATCCTGTATTGTAAAATTTAATGTTTGTTGTCGGATTAAATGGATTTGGGAAGTTTTGAAATAACTCATACCGATCGGGTGTAGTAGTCCCGTTAAATCCTGTGGAAACAATTGAGCCTGTCGAGCCTCCTGATACCCAAACATGAGTTCCCGTGCCGGTATTCTCGGACCATAGTGCTAGTGAGCTGTCTCCCTGGGTAAACCTAAATCCGGGCCTTGGGTTCGTTGTGAGTGAAGCGTCGATATGATTTACCGGTGATACGGGAGATCCCCATACATAATTATTACAAACAACCATAGAAACACTATCAAAAGAATTGGAAATATCACAGTATGAACAATAAAACTTTCCAGGTGAATTCCATTTCTCTTTGATATCGGCTCTCTGTGAGTTTCTAACACTAAAATCAACATTACCTCCAATCCAGTTTCTGCTTCCGTTTAAAGAAGTAAAGTATTCAATATCCCAGTCCTCAGATGAGTACCTAGTTCGTGATACAATCATAAGTCTATTGTATGCTCCATTTGACGCAATATATGAATGTGACCTTCTCCTTGAATTGGGATGTATTGTTCCGACTGTAGATACAGAGGAAGTAAATGAAACAATAGATGAAACATGAATAGAAACGGTTGAAGTATCCTGGAATCCGGTCGCCACAAAAGCTATTGAATCATCTCCATTTTCAAAATATGCTATATCGTAAAATACGTCGGCTGATAATCTAAGACTATTAGGTACGATCGGTTCGGGTTTATATGTAAAAGACGGTGTAAGTGTAAAAGGGGAATTGCATCGGGCTACTTTTCCGCTAAAACCCCGCAATGGGGGGATTGCAGAAGTTGAATCGTAACAGGCAACTATATAAACCCATGGGACGGTCGGATATTCAGCATTGTCGGTACAAATACGAGGTCGATAGTATCTGGAATTTGATGTACTGCCGGGCCAATTTAATGTATAGCCAGACCAGTTTACACCGTTTGTGATTTTTACAATTAGAACGCCGACCAGTTTATCTCCCGACCCGTTTGTATAACCAAAAACTATCCATAGATATTTATCTCCGGTATTACCCTCAATAATCTCAGTATCTATTTCATCAATGTTAATTCTATTCCCAGTCGAAAATGAAATTATTGGAGTGTAATCCAGCCAGCTAATACCATTATCCTCAGAATATTTTACACCAATGGCATCTTCGGTTCCGTTATCAAAGCCGTAAACAGTCCAAATTCTTGATGCTGTTACCCCTCGTTGTTCTGTACTTAATGATATGGCTTTTAATCCTGACACTGCGACTACCTGGCTTACATTTATGTTATCGGATTGAAAAGGAGGTCCTGAAGTTGATCTTTTATCGTACAGGGATATTGGTGTTCCGGGTATTGTAATGGAACCGGTTAGCGCATCCATTTGCTTTTGTAATTCATCTATTTCAAGCTGATTATTATCCATCTTAGCTTTCATCATTAATTTTTCAGTCGTCAACTCATTAATAGTCTGGGGTTTATTGAATGATGGAAGACCTTTTATCTCAACATGAAAATCTTTTCCTTTTGACTGCTTTTGTCCGGATACGGTAAGTGGAATAAGTGTTGTTATAACTATTAACAAAATTAATCGCAAATTTTTCATTTTAGCTTTGTTTAGGTTGCAAATAATAACCGGCGTACCGGCACGCCCTTGGGGGTAGAATGTTTCGAACCATTCTACCCGGTTAATTATTTGCAGATTTTTGAATTTCTAAAGCAAAATAAAAATTGAAGAGTGTCTTATTCAAAGAAAAATCAGCCGGATTTTCACTGGCTTAAAATCAAAAAACCCTAAAAAATAAGTCGTTTTTATAGATTTTTAGACTTATTTTTCACTGCATGAATAACAATAGTACCATATCAATTTTCAAAAGCTTTTCCAAAAATGATGTAAAGGCATTCGATGATTTTATAAGGTCGCCCTATTTTAATAAGAAATCTTCTGTTATCAGGCTGTGGGAGATTCTAAGAGATCTGTTTCCGGATTTTCCCGACGAGGAACTTAGGAGAGAGAAACTATATAAGAAATTGTTTCCCGGGAAAGAATATAATTATGGTACAATCAAGAACCTTATTTTTGATATTTCCAAGCTTGCTGAAAAATTTCTAGAGATGGAATTTTATAATAACGATGACTACTTCAATTACTATTATCAGCTTGGTGGCCTTTTGCGTAAAGGACAGATGAGACTTTACAAATCAAGAAGCGCAGAGATCGAAAAAAAACTAATGAATCAGGATGAATTTGATGGTGAAAATTATGACAAACTCTTTAATTTAAAATGGTTCAAGCTAGAGTATATATTTTCTAATATTACCAATGATGACAGTAAAGAAGAAGTCTATGCCATATCAAAGTATTTGATTTATGACTTTGTGGTTAAACTGGTCAAATCTTTTATAAATATTAAAGGGATCGAACTGGAGTTTAACTTTAAAAACGAGAATGCTGAAATTATCAGGTTCTTTGAAAACATAGATCTGGATGGGTTTATTAACAGGGTCGATGGAATTTCAAATAAAGATATTAAAATTCTTTCGATCTATTATAAGCTATATAAGTCGGTATCAAATCCGAGTGATATAAATCTTTATTTCGAACTCAAAGATTCTTTTATAAAAAATGTAAATTTGTTTTCGATAGATGAAAGGAGAGTTTTATATTCGGGATTGAGAATAGCCTTAATATTTGTATCATTCAAAAATGATATCGCCTATGATAATGAAATATTTTTTATTTATAAAGCGATGCTCGAGGATAATTCAATCTTAAATTATTATGGAAATATAGAGCTGATTGTATTTGCAAATTACATTTCATATGCGACACGATCCAATGATGCAGGATTCATAAAATTCTTTTTAGAGAAGTATCTTGATAAAATACCTTCTGAACACAGAGAGAACCTAAAATTATTCGGAGAAGCAAATATATCTTATTTGAATAAGGATTATTCAAGCTCCCTGGAAAATCTTTTAAAGGTTAACGAAAATATATTGGGTATTAAACGGGCTGTAAAAAATCTTGAGATGATCATTCATTACGAGCGTGATGATTATGATTCTTTTCTGTATTCGGTTGATTCCTATAAGCATTACATCTCAAGGAATAAAAAGATCACATCCGATATGAAAGAAAATATTATGAGAACCATACACTACCTGAGCTCAATGTTTAAGCTAAAAGATAATCCAGATGAGTATGAAAGATCGAAGCTATTGGAGCAAGTTAAGAATGATCGGGTACCGATAAAAGGATGGATAATCGAAAAGCTATCTGAATACAAATAGAATTCAGAACATGGCTGGCAGGTGAACTAAATAGTTTATAGAGTTTATTATTACTAAATTTATGAAAAGGAAAATTTGATAGACCTCAAACAAATACTTGCGGCACCCGGAGAGAAGATCTCTTTAAAGGATTATAAAACAGGGTATTGTGGTGATTATAAGGATAAGGATGAGGCTAAGGATAAGCTCGAGGATGACATTAAAAAGCTTCAGAAACTGCAATACCGTCTATATGCAGAGAATAGGCATGCATTACTGATCGTGCTTCAAGCGCCGGACGCGGCGGGAAAAGACGGAGCGATACGTCACGTGATGTCGGGCATCAATCCGCAGGGTACACAGGTTTTCAGTTTTAAGCAGCCGTCGCAAGAGGAGCTGGACCATGATTTTCTATGGCGGTGCACAAAGGCTCTGCCGGAGAGAGGACGTATAGGGATATTTAACCGCTCACATTATGAGGAGGTGCTGGTCGTGAAAGTTCATCCGGAGTATTTGATGAGCCAGAACCTTCCGGGGATCACTTCGGTAAGTGATATACCGCCGGGTTTCTGGAAGAGCAGGTACGAGCAGATAAATAACTGGGAAAAACATCTTAGCGATAACGGAACAGTAGTTGTGAAATTTTTTCTTCATTTATCAAAAGAGGAGCAGAAGGAGAGATTTCTCGCGCGCATAGATGACGAGGATAAGAACTGGAAATTTTCGAAAGCAGATATGTCGGAGCGCGGATACTGGGATGATTATATTAAAGCGTACGAGGATATGCTCAGCTACACATCTACTGAGTGGGCGCCATGGTATATAATCCCTGCTGATAAGAAGTGGTTTTCGCGCACGGCGATAGGTGACATTGTTGTAAGGACCCTCGAGAAAATCAATCCGCAGATACCCGAGGTAAGCGAGGCAGACAGAGCAAAGCTGATGGAGATCAAAAAGACTCTCGAAGAAGAGTAAACCCTTATGGGAAACCAGGCCTTATATATTCTTACAGTTTTTTTTGGATTTTTCGCAATGATGAATCCGATAGGAAGTACACCAATCTTTATAAGCCTTACCAAAGGCATGAGCGCCGGTGACAGGAAGACAATTGCACTCCGCGCCCTTCTAATAGCATTTATAATAGTAGTTGTGTTTATACTTGTAGGTAAGTTTATTTTTCAGCTGTTCGGTATTACACTTCCTGCATTCAGGATCACCGGAGGGATATTGTTATTTATTTCCGGGATGAAGATGCTTCTCAGTGATAATCCCGACCCGGAAGTAAAGGGTATCAATGAAACGGATATGAAGACAAAGACACGGATTGCCGTGTCTCCGCTTGGTATTCCCATTCTTGCCGGTCCGGGAACCTTAGCGGCGGCAATGAACTTTGTTTCCGACGGGTCGCCAATGTCACTTGCAATAACGTCGGGAATCTTTCTTTTATTGTGTATTTTGACTTACCTGCTTTTTATATCAGGTCAGAAGCTGGTTAATTTTCTCGGTGAGAATGTCATACAGGTCATCAGCCGTTTAATGGGATTGATATTATCAGTCATTGGGACAGAGATGATCATAAGCGGTATCAGGTCTGCTATCGAACTGCATTAGTTATTTTACCAGCACCATTCTTTTCGTCTCATTAAATTCACCCGCTTCCAGTCTGTAAAAATATACCCCGCTGGGATAACCCGATCCGTCGAAACTGTATTCATAAACACCCGGCTGTAACTCTTCATCGAAAAGAACCGCTACTTCCTGCCCGAGCGAATTATAAACTGTCAGCTTTGCCTGTTTTTCATTACCGGGTATCTCGAAACGTATCTTTGTGGAGGGATTGAACGGGTTTGGATAGTTTTGATGTAACGCAAATGACACCGGTATCTCGGAGGAGATGGGATCGATGTTGACGGTACTGGCGTTAAGTGTGCGTAATGTATAATCGCCCGATCCTGTCCAGCCGGTATCCTGATTTAAGAAGTATAGATAATTTAATTGCTTGCTAGTATCAACTGATTGAGCATCCCATAAATTGCCACCGTTCGATGTCCAGTATATTTTTCCTTTAGAAGTGGATACAAACCCTATATCACTGGAGGTGAAAAATACATCTCTGAAAAATTCTGTGGCTGACGAAGGACTTAACTGTATTTCCCAGTTTACCCCTCCGTCTGAAGATTTATAAACGCTATTTGAGTATAGTAAAAGAATCCACATGTTATTCTCATTAAAAAAACAGGCCTTCCCAGTTTCAAGTGTGGGGAATAAAGTTGAATTTATTTTAGACCAGTTAATGCCTCCATTTGTAGTTTTCATTATTTCGATCGGATATCCCGCGGAATTATTATATCTTTTCTGAATACCGACCCCTTGTGTTTCATTAAAAAATTTTACCGAGGAAAATTTTATAGGCTGATCCACATTATCAATGCTTTCATATATCGGAATCCAGTTTTGACCGGAGTTTGTTGTCTTTGATAGCATATAATTAAACTTCAAAGCCTGACCGGAAAGCCTACTATAAGTTGTTACAACAAAACCGGTCTGATTATTTATAAAATAAATTTCATCGTGTACTACTTGTTGCCTGCCAACCGGATAATTTATTGCCTGAGCAAGCCAATTATTTCCTCTATTTGTTGTTCTATATAGTTTGTAATCTTCAGCAATCCAACCCGTATCATTATTAGCGAAGAACATTGCCTGATATTCATTTGTATTTAAGGATTTTAACATCCAGTCCATTCCTGAATTTGTTGTTTGAAAAACTCCATCCGGAGTGGCCTGCCAGCCATTTAAGAAATCTGTAAATTGAACAATGTTTGAATACCCGTAATCTGAATTTAGTAATTGCCAAGTTGGCTGGGAAAATGTTAGTTTAGGAAGTAGAACAACAACTGATAAAATTAATATGATTTTGGTAGATTTTCTCATTGTATTTATTTTGGTAGTTAATGTAATATTAGTATTTTTTGACTGATATATCAACAGCAAATAAGCCATTAAGCGGTTTGTATTATTTATACCTGTTTTACCTTTCATCTTTTTCATTTCCTTCTATCTTATTTATAGTTAACAACTTAATCGAAGGAAAAAATACGTGAAAAAAACCCTACTAATTGCAATATTTTGCATCATGGGAGTGAATGTGAATGCGCAGTGGGTATTCGTAAATCCTACTCCGCAGGTAAACGATGTATATGACCTTGCCGTACCGACAGCAGGCAACGTAATAGGAGTGACAAACTGGATAAGCGACATACTTATTTCGACCAGCGGGGGAGCCGGCTGGAATATTGTTTCATTGAACATCGACCGCAATCTCCGCGCTTTATCATTTCTTAATCCATCGACGGGATATGGTGTCGGCGGCGGACCGGATACAAAGCCATGGAAAACCACTAACGGGGGGCTTAACTGGGCCGAACTGACTTCAGCAATAGATACAACAAAATACGATGTAGCTTTTTCCGATGTGAATACCGGCTGGGCTGTCGGATTTAATTCTTTCATCATTAAAACAACCGATGGAGGCGCAAGCTGGATCTCTCAAAGCGCTCAGTATATAATTACAAAAACACTGCGCGGAGCAGCCGCACCAATAGCGAATAATATTTATGCTGTAGGTAATGACAATTGTATCTTAAAGTCAACGAATGGCGGAAGTAATTTTCTTCTATCTTCTTCTCCGCTAACTCCGCAGACAGATGATTTTTACGACATCAAATTCAAGGACGCAACAGTCGGCTGGATAGTAGGACAGCGCCAGAGAATATTAAAAACTTTTAACGGAGGTGTAAGCTGGGATTCGGTTTACGGGAATAATTCCGGCTCGGTAACATTATATTGTATAGACGGTTTTGGGAATACTACACTTGCTTGCGGAACGGGCGGAACAATGCTTCGCTCGACGGATGCAGGCACAACCTGGACTCCCGGTACGATATCTGGATTTTCGGGGACACTTTACACGGTGAGATTTGAGTCGGCAATGGTGGTATATGCCGGAGGAGATGACGGGTGGATGTTTAGGTCAGTGGATGGCGGACTCACATGGTCACCGCTAACTACATATTATACGACCGACCTCCTCGACGGCGCGAACTTTGCGGATAATAACACAGGATACTTTGTCGGAAATAACGGAATAGTAATAAAGACAACCAATGCGGGGGCAAGTTTCGTTACGCAGACCACACCGGGCGGAACGCTGGAGCTGAATAATGTCAGCGCGCCGTCCACAACGACCGCGTATATAGCAGGCGATGCAGGCAGAATATTTAAGACGACCAATGGTGGAACCAACTGGACCGAATTAACTACAGGTTCGACACAGGACCTCCTCGGGATAGATTTTGTAAATGATAATACCGGTTATGCGGCTGGACAGTCCGGCGCAGTTTTAAAAACGACAAACGGCGGGGTAAATTGGACGAATATGCCCGTTCCGGGAGGAGAATTGCTATGGGATATAGATTTTGTGGACGGGGATCACGGCTGGACCGTAGGAGTAGGCGAGGTAATTTACGGAACGACGAACGGCGGCGCTAATTGGTCGTTACAATTTAACGGGTCGCAGCTGGGATGTTACGCGGTGAGTTTCGTTAACACAATGACGGGATATGCAAGCGGTTCGAGCGGATACACATATAAAACGATAAACGGCGGAAATACATGGACACCGACGCCGCAACTTGGTAATACTATTTGGGCAATGGAATTTTACGATGCTGATCACGGCGTGGCAATCGGTTCGAGCGGGTATCCATACAGGACCACCAACGGCGGTACAAGCTGGATAGGCGATCCGAGAAGAACAATTAACACGATGTACGCAGTAGCATTTACTCCAAACGGTACTTGCTTTATAGGCGGAAGCCTCGGCATAGTATTAAAGGGAAATAATTCGCTAGTTAATATTACTCATGAACCGGGAAGTTTGCCGGAGAGGTACTTACTTCAACAGAATTATCCGAATCCGTTTAACCCAACGACAAAGATAAGGTACGAATTACCTGTTAATGGGAATGTTAAGCTGACGGTTTATGACATTAGCGGCAGGGAGGTTAACTCTCTTATTAACGGTTACCAAAATGCCGGAGTATATAGCTTAGAATTTAATGGAAGCGGTTTATCGAGCGGAGTCTATTTTTATAAATTGGAAACACAGGAGTTTACTCAGACCAAGAAAATGATATTGGTAAAATAGTGAGCTTTGAAGTTTATGTTTTGAAGAATTTTGTTTTCGTTAAGAGGTAAATATTTTATAAATTTGGGTAATTAAAGATTTTTTTAAAAAAAAATTAGTAAAAATGAAAAAATGGCTTATAGTTTCTTTGCTGGTTATGCTGGCATCAAGTCAAGGATTTTCACAAGGGTTTAACAGTGTATTTAGCCCGGATGGAAATTATGTTATGGCAGTCGGGGATGGCGGACTTGTATTTGTTTCAACAAATGCAGGCGCAAGCTGGGGACATTTTAATTTGAATATGTCAAATGATCTTACAGATGTTTTTATAGTTGGAAATAAATGCTATATCACGAATTCTGCGGGTAATATTGTGCAGGGTGATATTACTACAAATTCATATTCACAGTTTTTAGCGGGCGGATTACAGTGGAATTCGGTTACATTCGTCGATGGAAATAACGGATATGTTTGCGGTATCAGCGGAAGTGTCCGGAAAACCACAAACGGCGGGAACAGCTGGACGATAAGCAATAATGGGGTTTCACCCAGCGATGTTTTGAATTCCATAAGTTTTAAGGATGCAAATAATGGTGTGGCAGTAGGCGATAACGGAAAGATATATATTACCAGTGACGGCGGCGCTAATTGGACTTCACAATCCTCTGGTACGACCTATAATCTCAGAGATGTGAAATATTTTTCAGGAGGAATAATCGCTGTGGGTGAATACGGAACGTTACTTGTTAAGACAGGAGCAGGCGCATTTACATCGGTAAACTCCAGAGTGATCTCCGATATAATGGGTATAAGCGGAAGCGACATGAACAGCGCGCATCTATGCGGGGGCGGCGGGTTTATAAGGAACAATATGGGCGGAAGCTCATTATTCCTCAACTTTGAGAAGAATCCTATGAATGCAAATCTTACCTCCATTCATTATTATGATGCAAACACAGGATATGCCGTGAGCAGTCTAAACAAAGCAATAATTAAGACGACCGACGGAGGTGCAAGCTGGGCATTAACCGGCGGAACTACCGTTACATATCAATGGCAGACAACATTGACAGCAAGTAACGGTATAGGAAACGGGTTTTACTATGCTCCACCGGATTACCAAAATCCTGAGAGACGTGATCAGGTGTTTATATGCCAGGGTACAAAAGTTTACCGCAGTTATGATAAGGGAGCTACATGGACGAATATTGCTACTGTTTCGCTTGGCTCGAGGGCACACTCTTTTTATGTTAATCCACTGGACACAAATCAGATGATAGCATCAATGGACCAATCCGGCGGAAGAATAATGAGGAGTACCGATTACGGTCAGACCTGGACACAGACATGGACGGGAAATCTCACTTCATATGGTATGCCACTGGAGATGGATCCGAATGACCCAAACCATATGGTACTCGGACCGGATAACAGTCAGCTGTTAAAGTCAACAAATTTTGGTCTTAACTGGACAACATTGAGCTCAACAGTATTTGTTAGCCCGTGTGACATTACAATTCATCATGGAAATCCGAATCTGATGCTACTTGGAGACAGCGGACCCTCTAAGCTATGGAAATCAACAGATGGTGGTCTTAATTGGTCTTTAAAGAATTCACAAGGAACATCAGAAGTACCCATGATAGGAATAAGCCAGCTGGATACAAACCTGTCCTTTCATACAGTGTGGAGCACCGGAGGAGTTTTCCGGAGTATGGACCAGGGTGATAATTATTCAAATGTCACCTCCACAGGAAGTGCATGGGGGTGTGATATTGCAAGAGATGACCCGACCGCATTCTCTTTTGTGACGTATGGCAGATCGGGATACCTAACAAATAATACGGGCGCAAATTTCGATTTTGTTGGATCGATAGGAAGCGCTAATGCCGGGGTGCTATTCCTGAATAAAGGTGAAGTGCTAGCACAGGGTACAAGCGCATTATATAAACTCCAGATCACTTATAATGTAAACTCGACCCAGATCACAGTGACAGGAGTTACGCCCTCAGCAGGTAATATACCGGACAATTACAGACTCTCACAAAATTATCCAAACCCGTTCAACCCGTCTACGGTGATAAGCTTTGATCTTCCAAAGAGCGGAAATGTAAAGTTAAGCGTATTCGATGTGAGAGGGGTAGAAGTAGCAACGCTTGTTAACGGACAACAGAATGCAGGTTCATATAATGTTGAATTCGACGGAAGTAGGCTTTCATCGGGGGTTTATTATTACAGGCTCGAAACAGCCGGGCTGATCGAAACTAAAAAGATGATATTAGTGAAATAAGAGGAAATTTAATAATTGCAGAAAAGCGGGCAATTAGATTTGTCCGCTTTTTTTTATGCTTTTTATTTATAGTTCTCCACTGATAGATTTGTATAACCAAATTATACATATTCTATTATGGAAACGAACAAAGAAAAAAAAGCAGGGTTTTTTGAGACGACTGCCAGAAAAATCACAAAACTCAGCGGTTCAACAGGCGCTTTCGTAACGGCTTTTCTGGTGATAATAATATGGCTGAGTACCGGTCCTATTTTCAAATTTTCGGATACATGGCAACTCATCATCAATACAGGCACGACGATAGTAACTTTTTTAATGGTTTTTTTAATACAGAGAGCGGCAAATAAGGATTCTCTGGCAATACAGCTAAAGCTGAATGAGTTGGTAGCCGCGCATGAAGGTGCGAGTAACAGGCTGGTAAATGTGGAAGATCTTTCCGAGAATGAATTGAATTTGCTCCATAATTTTTATGTATACCTTGCAGAACTGTCGAAAAATGAAAGGAGTTTAACTAAGTCTCATTCGATAGATGAAGCAAAGAAAAGACATTATATTAAACATAAATACGAACCAGATGGAAATAATCCCGACGGGCATTGAGCAACCATATTGTGATTATTTGACAAGAAGCATTTTTTTTGATAAGAGTATATTCCCGGCTTTTAGCGTGTAAAAATATACTCCGCTCGGCAGCCCTGATGCGTCAAGGGTATATTCGTAAGTTCCGCCCTGGAAGCGGTTATTTACAAGTGTGAGTATTTTCTTTCCTTCGATGTCGTAAACAGATAAGTTTACCTCAACATTATTAGGGAGATCAAATTTTATGTTAGTGGACGGGTTAAATGGGTTCGGATAGTTTTGGTATAAATGAAATTTATCAGGTATATTAGTTAAAGGGTCTGTATTTGTTATAGCGCCACCTCCGTCTGTTGTTTTTAAGATCGTTCCATTATCACCTACCGCGTAACCGGTATTATCATTTAAATAGAAGAACGTTGAGTTAAGGTCTTTGGTGGTCCCACTCTGCTGGAAGCCCCATGTTATTCCATAGTCAGTAGTCTTTAAGATAGTACCGCTGTCCCCTACACAATAGAGTCTGCTTGTGTTATTAACCGAGTATTCGACTGAATTAAGATTGTTAGCGGTATGGCTATTTTGTGTGTACCAGTTGGTCCCCGAGTTTGTACTTCTTAATATCAAGCCATTGTCACCTACAACAATGTCGATACCTCCAAATAAAGGAGTTCCTTTAAGGTTGTTCGTTACTCCACTTGCTGCCAAGGTCCAATTTGCCCCGGAACTAACACCCCTAAGGATAGTTCCGTCTTCACCGGCCGCATATCCGCCAAAGGTAGCACAAATGGTGTAAAGATTTTTTGTAGTTGGAGAGGAGATTGGAGTCCA
Source organism: Ignavibacteriales bacterium (assembly GCA_020635255.1). Classification (NCBI taxonomy): domain Bacteria; kingdom Pseudomonadati; phylum Ignavibacteriota; class Ignavibacteria; order Ignavibacteriales; species Ignavibacteriales bacterium. The sequence continues at coordinate 47,392 of JACKAC010000003.1, read as the reverse complement.
GGATAATCCAGTGTTGATACTTTTTAGTATTATACCGCTATCCCCGGCAATCAAAAAGTTGAACTCTGTGATATCATGAAGGTCTCTTGTTGTAGTGGAAGGGATCAACGTCCAGTTCTGCCCGTTGTTTGATGTTCTGAGGATCGTTCCATTTTGTCCAACCGACATTACCGATCCTGACCCTTCCATAAAAATAATGGCATAAAGATCGTTTGTCGTTCCTGAGTTTTGTATGACCCAATTAATCCCGCCATTTGAAGTGTGGATGATCGTTCCATTGTCTCCGCAAGCCCACGCTAAATCCTCACTGCCATGATGGAAATTTACTCCATTGAGATTAACGGATGTAGGGCCAGTCTGATGTACCCATCCTGCAAAAAGGGGGGAATGAATAAATGAAAATATTAAAATAAAATAAAATTTTATTTGCCTGCTCGTTCCCATTTAATTAAAAATTCACATACTCGTTTAAACATTCAAGCAAAATAATAGTTGAATCGTAGGTTTCAAAGATAAAAAAACCCTCAAAAAGAGGGCTTAAAATAATTACCAGATCACAACCCGTTCGGACTCTTCACGATACATAGGATCTCCCGGTTTAATATTAAACACATCGAAGAACGCTTCCATGTTGGAGGGCGGTACAATAGCCCTGTATAAGCCGGGTGAATGGGGATCCGTATTTATTCTCAGGCGGAGCTCCTGGTCAGTTATATTCTGTCTCCATATTTGAGCCCATGAAATAAAGAACCTCTGTTGAGGGGTGAAGCCATCAAGCATTTCAATTGTTTTTGCTTCCTCTGTATTCATGAATGCAAGATAGGCAAGCTTTAAACCGCCAAGGTCAGCGATGTTTTCACCAAGTGTAAGTTTACCCTCTAGGTGAACATCGTCAATTACAACATAACTGCTGTATTGATTGGCAAGTTTATCGGCGCGCTGGGTATATTTTTGAGCATCTTCCTCTGTCCACCAGTCACGGAGATTACCTTCCCAATCGTATTTTCTGCCCTGGTCATCAAACCCGTGTGTTATCTCATGTCCGATCACAGTTCCAATACCTCCATAATTTATAGCGTCATCGAAATTTTCCGAAAAAAACGGCGGTTGTAAGATCCCCGCTGGGAATACTATTTCATTTCTGGATGCATTATAGGAAGCATTTACAGTCTGTGGATTCATAAACCATTCATCCTCAACGGGCTTTCCTATTCTGTCTTTATTTCTATTAAAATAAAATATGCTTGCCCTCATTGAATTATTGAACAATGAGCTTCTGTCAACCTCAAGCTTTGAATAATCTCTCCATTTGTCTGGGTAACCGATTTTTGGTTTAAATGCGGCAAGTTTCTTTTGAGCCTCTTGCTTTGTTGCATCGCTCATCCATTCAAGTTCATTTATCCTCTTGCTTAATACTTCCTTTATATTATTAACCATTTCAAGCACACGCTCTTTTGCGGCAGGGCTAAAAGATCTCTTTACAAATTCCTGCCCCATGATTTCGCCAAGAGAGCCTTCCGTATCATCAAGCGCGCGTTTCCATAAGGGTTTCATTTCATCTATGCCTCTAAGCACGGTGCTGTAAAAATGGAAGACCTCCTTTTCAAGATCTGAACTTAACTTATTTGCCGTCGAAGCTATAAGCTTATATTGCATGTAAGTCTTCCAATCGTCGAGACTTACATCTTTCATCATTTTGTCTACTTCTTTTAAGAAGTCAGGCTGCCCAATAATAACACCATTTTCAAAATCTCTGTCCATATTAAATCCAGCTTCCCGAAAAAAATTCTTCCAGTCAAAATCCGGAGTGAGTGCCTGAAGTTCATCCAGTGTCATTTTATTGTATGTCTTTTCGGGATCGCGTCTTTCCAGTCGTGTCATAGATGCACCGGCAAGCCGGGTTTCCATTGCCATTACAACGTTAGCCATATCTCTTGCCTGTTCGGGGCTGTATCCCGTAAGTTCAAACAACTTCTGAATATGCTTTACGTATTCGGTTCGTATGTTTTTATATTTTTCACCTTCATCTAAATAATAATCTCTGTCAGGCAGTCCAAGTCCTGACTGGAATACTTGTGGAACAAAAATAGAGCTATTTTTATCATCCTGACCAACCCAAACAAAAAAGGGAAGTCTTAGCCTTCGTGTAAGAAAACTAACCATAACGTTTTGCAGATCAGCAGGTGAAGATATTTGTTCTATTTTATTTAAATCGGGTTTTAATGGCTCGATGCCCATTTTATCCCTGCCTTCAACATCCAATGCCGTGTAGTAAAAGTCACCGAGCTTTTGGGTGTTACTTCCAGGAACGGGGTTTGGGTCATCAATTGCAGTTGTGAGTATGTCCTGAAGGATAGCTTCATTTCTTTCCTCCACTTCGCTGAAACTGCCCCAGCGGGAGTATCCTGGAGGTACGGGGTTTTTTGCTAACCATCCACCATTGACATACCGGAAAAAATCAACACCCGGGCTGACTGTCTGATCCATATTTGCAACATCTATAGGCAAGATATCGGTACTTCCGGTCTCAGGTTGGGCATGACCAAGTACTATTAGCCCAAAGAAAACTAAAAATGTTAGTTTTACAAATTTCATAGCTTTGCTCCTTTTGAAACTCTACGTTAATTTTCTACATTGTACTGCTGAACGTCATACCAGGGATCTATATAGTCATTGCTGGCGTTAGAGATACCTTTGGGAATTATTCTATAAACACCGTCCTCATCAATAAATTTAAATACAAGTAAATGCCCCCAGCTTTCTCCTCTTATTTGGGCGACAACATACCTATCAAAGATAAGTTCTATCTCATAAGAAGTAGGCGCGTAAGAGTTTATATTATAATTTTTAAGGTTTATGTTGTTTTCTTCCAGCCATTCCTGTGAAATGTGTTTTCCGATCGAGGATGTAGAGACTGAGCTCATCTGAAATGAGTTCAAAATCTCCTGCACTACGATCTTCATCTTAAGCGGAGGATATACTTCTTCACTCTGAGCGTTTGCAAATACGGGAATTGCGAAAAATAAAATAAGGAAAAAAGTTTTTTTCATGACATTATATTTTAATTACGAATTATAATTACGTCGTTTAATGTATCGCCAATAAGGATCCTGTCAACTACGTCCATTCCGTTTACTACTTTGCCAAAAATGGTGTATTTACTATCGAGATGAGGCTGACGAGAATGTGTAATAAAGAACTGACTCCCTTCTGTATCTTTTCCCGCGGAAGCCATTCCAAGCGTACCCCTTTCGTATGGAAGCGGCGAATATTCCCCACGTATAGAGTAACCGGGGCCGCCAAAGCCTGTGCTGGTCGGATCGCCCCCCTGAATTACAAAGTTACCTATTACCCGGTGAAACTCGGTTGCATCGAAATAATTTTGTTCGGCAAGCTTAAGGAAGTTCATCACCGTAAAGGGAGCCACGTCAGGATATAATTCAATTTCGATTTCCCCTTCGCTTGTGTTTAATATTACGGTTACTGTCTGATTTGCATTAAGGTAATCCCAATCGAAATCTGTGTGACGTGAATAGTCTGCCGGGTTAACGGTTATTTTTTCCCCTGTTATTTTTTCAATTGCGCCTGCGGAGGTAACTGCAAGATCATAATTATCCCTGCCGAGGTTCTTTCTGAGTTCAGGAAGCATTACCGTATCCTGTAATTCGCCGAACGCATCAGCAAAGAGTGTCATGTCATCAACATTTTTCGGATATTCCAGCCCCGCATATTCGAAATTAAGAACTTCTTTATTTTCGAACATCCAATCCTGCCGTGCTTTCATTTGATCGGACTGCAATCCCTGTAAGGAATAATAAACTATGTCGGGTTTGCGTGAGTCGGCAAATTCAATAAATGACAGGCGGGCAAGATTTAGGCTTTCCTCCGATTTCATATTCGGAAGAAGATTAAGAGCTGTCTCTATGTAAGCTCTATAAATTTTAGCTAATGCAAGATTAGGTATCATTTCCCCGGTTGTATTTGGGGCAACTTCATTGAATCTCATAACAATGACGCTGATGCTATCCCTAAGCTTGCCAATTATATCGCCATTTTCGAAATAACTGAAGGCATTTATTATATCAACAAGGTTATCCACACTGGTATAATAATAGAATTCTTCCCATAGCACATTTTCGGACCTGTCTTTCATTATCTGTGCATAAGCATCTATAGCGGCTCCAAAGACCTGTGATGAATACCACCCTTTCGATTCGATGACCATCATAGGAACTTTGGTACCGGGGATGACGACAGGCTTATCACCTGATTCAGGAATTTTGTATTGGGAAAATAATCTGCCATCAGCGTTTAGAGCAGCAATCTTTACATGGTCGCTGGGGTCGGCGAGAGATCTGCCAAATACACCGGATATTTGCTCGGTATATTGTCCGATCGAATCGAGCGTGTAACCTCCAAGTGTATTCAGGATATTAACCTTCACTCTCCAGTCATTTTCGGATTCGAACATGTCTATGAGAACAGGAATGTCGGAAGGCTCTTTGATAGCATTTAGTGCGTAAACGGAATATGCCCTTGTCTCCGGATCATTTGAGCGGATTAGATTCATAATGTGAATCCTCTCCGGAATGAGAAGATCCCGGTCACGTATCCTCCAAAGTGCGTAGGCGAGATACTTTTCAATCCCGGTGCGTCCATAAGCAAACAGCGCCTCGAGGTGTCTTATTGAGTTTTGATTTTTTATGTTGCGTAAAGCAAAACGCGCGACTGCCATTGCGACGGCGTTATGGTATCTCGCATCATCTATCAATAAAGGGACAATTTTGTTCAACGCTTCTTCATCGCCGGTCTTTCCAATATTTTCCAGTATAGCAACGAGGACATCTACATCCTTTTCCTTTTTGCCAGCCTCCTGTAAATACTCAGCGGAAAGGCCTGTTCCGATCTGTCCGAGTGCAAATGCCGCCATAGACCTTACTTTCGGAGAGGTATTATTCATCAGTTGGACACTAATTGTATCTATAGTTGTGGAGTCAGCAATATTTGCTAAGGCATACAACGCCGCGGTAACAACACTTTCATCACCACTATTAAGAAAATCAAGTAGTTCATTGCCCGGACCGAGCGTCCTTTCGTCCTGGAATTTGAGAATTGTTTTAATGTCGTCAGAAAGCGGCTGAGCATGTGCACTACTAAAAAGAAACAGAAAGACTGTTACGCAGTAAAAAAAATATTTCATAATGTAAAAACTATTTAAAAATATGGGCTATTTCATATTTTCCGGCAGAGGGATTAAAATAAATGACTGCATCCGCACCGGAAGAGAGATATTTTATATTCATTTTATTTCCAAGATCGTAGGTCTGGGTTCCTGTTGACTGCGAGATACCCGTTACCTTTTCATTTGGGAATTTGTAAAACAATTCAGGATCTCTTGCGAACCACTCTTTTTCATTATGCGCAAACTCTTTTGAGTCGATACCTTCAAATTGAAATTCAGTACCCTGAGGCAGCGTAACGAATATAAATACGGTATCACCGTTTATATCGGATGTTAGATCAAACCCGCTTACACTTTGCGAAGTGATATCATCAAAAGTGATTGAATTGATCTTTATAATTCTCCTATTCTCACCCGTAAAGCTCTCCAGAGATCCGGATCCGAATCCGGCTGTGATATCATTTACTAAAAGCAGATCTCCTGTTGCTGTCGAATTCTCGTTTATAAGGTCTATAAGTTCGCGGGAGTTTTTATATTTCATTTTATACATATCGATCGTATCCGCACCAAAGAGGGTAAAATAACCAATAAGTCCATAAATTACTATAAAACCAACATATGCATAGGAGGAATACTTGTAAATTTTCGGAAATGATCTAATCGCAAGATAAAGAACAAAAGGGATTCCGAGCAGATAGAGTGTTTCCCCAAACCGGGTCTCAAGCCCCAGCACTATTATCATAATATAATATATAAATAGCCAGCTTAAAATAACCAAAACCGAAGTATTCATATTTTTATAAAGGCGCTTTTTGGCGAACATAACCGAATATATAATAAAGAACGCATTCATTACGAGATTGAAGAGAGAAGCAAGGAGGTAGAATATGTTCACCTGCACAAAATCCATGGAAGTAAAGCTTTTAAAATTTGTAATGACGTCAACCCTGTCCGGAATGCCGAGAGGCCAGCTCATTACACTTTGAATAAGTGTAACAGCAAAAAATTTCGGGTTCGATAAATGTTCTGTGTAAGATGCCCCCTCAAAGACGTAAGAGAGGGAGATTCTCACTCCTATCCAGACAATATATGGTAAAAGTAAATAAGAGAGCACGAGAATTTTACTTACTTGTTTGCCGTCACGTCTTTGTAAGATAAAGTATGTAACCGCTAGCGCGAGGGGCAGGAACATCATTGTCTCCTTCAAAAACATACCAAGGACTGAAATGATGAGAGCCGGATAGAACTTTCTTTTAAGTATCAATATAAAGACAATTCCGGACACAATCGCGGCAAACAGATCGAATGCAAATGAAGGGTAGAAGTAAAACTTTCCCAACAAGCCGGGATTTAGCAGGAATAATGCTGCCGATATAACAGAAAAATTCTCGCTAAGCCGAAGTATTCTTTGAGCTATATAATAAACGAGCGAGAAAGCGATCCCATTCAGAAGATAAGAGAAGAGAAAGTAAAAGCCATAGCTGTTTCCGAAGATTAGAGAATTAACGTAATATACAATATTAACAATAGGGCGCATTACATTCTGGTAGTAGGGCGTCCATTCAGGATAAACAGTGAAGTATTTCGCAAAGCCGATAGTGAACCATCCAGCCGGATCGAAACTATTAAACATAGGTGTAGAATGAGCGAGGAGAGCAAGTTCATCTTCTGCTGGATAGTAGTAGGTAAGAATGTCTTTGAAGAAGAATATCTGGAGAAAGAGAACCAGCAGTGTAAAGAGGACCAGCTTTGATCTTATACCTGCTTTTTTATGTAATATGTTATTTTGGTTTTCCAAGAAGATCGAACATATTTTTTTTGTATGCTTCAACACCGGGTTGATCGAAAGGATTGACACCAAGCAAGTACGCGCTCACAGCGCATGCGCGTTCGAAGAAATATATCAGCTGTCCTATGTAATATGGAGATAGTTCAGGTACATTAATTAGTATGTTGGGTACTCCGCCATCGAGATGTGCCATTTTAGTACCTTCCATGGCTTTTGTGTTTACCTCACTAAGACGTTTGCCGGCGATATAATTAAGTCCGTCGAGGTCATCCTTATCTTTGGGAATGACAACAGTGTGCAACTCGTTTTTTATATTAAGAACTGTTTCGAAGATATTCCTTACGCCGTCCTGCACCATCTGTCCCATAGAGTGGAGGTCAGTTGTGTATATTACTCCGGCGGGGAAGATGCCTTTGCCGTTCTTTCCTTCACTCTCGCCGTAGAGCTGTTTCCACCACTCAATAAAGTATTGCATTTTAGGAGTATAGCTCACCATTATTTCTATTGCTTTACCCTTTTCGAGCAGTAGATTTCTTATTGCAGCATAAAGATTAGAAATATTCCTGTCAATTTCTTGGCTTCCGTTGAGAATATTTTCCATACCTGCTGCTCCGTGAATAAGTTCATTTATATCAATTCCCGCGCATGCGATTGGAAGTAAACCGACAGGGGTTAGCACCGAGAAGCGTCCGCCGACATCATCAGGAATGATGAATGTTTTATAATTTTCTTCATCAGATACTTTTTTTAGCGCGCCTTTTTCTTTGTCGGTTATTGCGACAATACGATTGACGGATTCGTCTTTACCGTATTTTTTTTCGATATGCTGGCGCAGGATGCGGAATGCGATCGCAGGTTCAGTAGTAGTACCGGATTTGGAGATAACAATTAGTGAATAATCCTTTGTGCCGAGCATTTCGATAAGTTCGCCGAGGTAATCTTCAGAGATGTTATTACCTGCGTATAGTATTGACGGATTTCCATTTGAATTTTTTTGGAAATAGGGGGAAAGTGCTTCTATGACTGCTCTTGCACCGAGATAAGAACCACCTATTCCGATGACGATTATTACGTCGGATCTTTGTCTTAAACTTCCGGCAGTGGTCTTGATGTCTTCCAAAAAATCGTTTGAAGTAGCAGAGGGTAAATCAAGCCATCCAAGAAATTTCGCCCCGCGCCCGGTACGATTGGTCATGGAGTGATGAATGTCGCCTACTTTCTCCTGGAACGAATCAATTTCGGTTTTAGTTAAAAAATCTTTAACGCCGTCGGTATTGAGTGTGATATTGTCCATAAATTTTATAAGCGTAAACCGAATCCAAAACTGATCTCGGTATCGTGATTATCTTTTTTTCTTTCCTTTTCTATCTTTGCGTTAACGGAAGACCGCTCTTTCACATCGAGATAGATGCTGATAATGCCGCCATATTTATAATAAGATGGCATAACATTATCGAACTGCTGATTATAGTCGCCATATACCGTAAATTCCAGATAATATCTTTTTAGTGATGCGCTTATCATGGCAACATTATAGAATGAACGAACATCATCATCACTGTCTTCTTCCATATCATGTTCATATCCAAAACCCACGATCGGGTTAATTCCAAAAACCCAATGGTTATCTTTTCCATTATATTTGAACTTATAATGGGTAACGTTACGAATTGGAATGAAGAACCCGTCATAGCTTGGATTAAATAAAATCTTGCTTTTTAGTATCCTCTCTTCGCTGAAAAAGTCTTTTGAATATGAAACAGAGGGTTCGAGTCTTCCTTTGCCTTCACTGTTTTTATAAAGGAACAAAAGTCCGAATAGGGAAACTTCTACAAACTCCCGCTTTTTCTTTCCTCCGCTGGTGTATAGGAACTGCAGTGCAGGGAAGATTGCAAATTCATTGTAATCAAATTTACGGTAAAGTACAGCGGCATCTACGGTATAGATCGCGGGCTCATCCTCTAATTTCTTGTAAGAGAATAACGCCGGTTTTGTTGTCTCGGTTCTTGAATCAAAGGTTTTTCGTATTTCAATATATTCAGCTACTTTGTCGATGATCGATTCTTCAGCCGGTTCGGAATCCTGTGCATAGATGTAAGGTAAAGAAAAAATAAAAACAAACAAAGAGAATGCTATTACTCTCAATGCTAATGTTTTCATTTATAGGTTAGTTTGATTTCTGAAGCAAGTTCAGCAGCTTTTTTTCTGAGTTCGTTTGTGTCAGAATTAAGATCACCATAGACAATTATTACACCCATCCTTCTATGCGTCCGAGTTGTAGGTTTGCCGAATATTCTGAAATCAGTATCAGTCTGTGCTGAAACTTTTTCGAAGCCAGAATAGGAAGGTTCATTAGCACTTTCCTCACCGGCGAGTATTACAGCGCTGACGCCTTTTCGCTCAAGGATGATGCCAGGTATGGGGAGACCCAATACAGCTCTTAGGTGAAGTTCAAATTCATTAAAATTCTGTGTACCGGCGAGTGTAACCATCCCAGTATCGTGCGGGCGGGGAGACAGTTCGGAAAAGTATACGCCATCCTCTCCAAGGAAAAACTCAACGCCCCAAATACCTGCCCCTGTTAGCGAAGCAGTTACTTTTGCAGCCATGTCTTGTGCTTCCATGAGTTTATCAAGTGGGATGTCAGCAGGTTGCCAGCTTTCCTGGTAGTCACCTCTTTCCTGTCTGTGTCCAATGGGAGGACAGAAGAGGGTTGGACCTTCTTTTTGTGTTACTGTAAGCAATGTGATCTCTGTATCGAACTTTATAAATTCTTCCACAATAACTTCGTTAACATCTCCGCGTCCCTTGGCCGAAGCGGCTTCCCATGCTTTTTCTATATCGGCTTCGGTTTTAATAGTGGATTGCCCCTTGCCGGAAGAAGACATAAGAGGTTTAACTACGCACGGGATACCAATATTAGCAACCGCACTATTCAGTTCATCGAGTGAGGAAGCGTATTCATACTTAGCTGTTTTAAGCCCAAGCTCTTTTGAAGCAAGATCACGGATGGCTTTTCTGTTCATTGTAAAATTTGCCGCCCGGGCTGAAGGAACAACCTGTATGCCTTGTTTTTCGTAATCATAAAATCGCTCTGTGCGAATAGCTTCTATCTCCGGAACAATTATATCAGGCTTGTGTTTAGCAACTATGCGGTCGAGTTCGGCTCCGTCGAGCATATTTATGACTTCGCGTTCATCGGCAACCTGTTGGGCTGGAGCATTATTGTAAGAGTCAACCGCGACAACTTTCTGACCAAGGCGTTTAGCGGCAATAACGAACTCTTTCCCAAGCTCTCCGGAGCCAAGGAGCATTATCTTTTTTATCATGTAGTGGAATTACTTATTAATTTTTTCACCCTGTATCCTGACAGGGATCTCTTCTTTTTTTTCAGGAGGAGCTTCAGGGGCTCCGTTCTTTTGGAGGCGCCTCATTTCACGTATAGGCTCCATGTCGGTATAAACGCGCCATTGGTTTATCTTTCCATTTTCCGTAAGGACACGCCATGCTGATCTGACATTCCACTTTTTCCCATCCATGTCTTTATCACCGACGGAAAAGGTGCCGGAGATCTCACCAAATATCACAACTTCACCATCCTCGACAAGAATTTCCTTTGCTTCGATCTTGTAATCCGGGAAGAGGGAAAATAATCCGCCCCATGCATCCTTAAGTTTGTCTATGCCGGTAATATTAACACCCATTGAATCATAAAAGGATAGATCTTTTGTTACACTTGTCAAAATACCGTCCAGATCATGTTTATTTATCAGGTCAATAAACATGCTGATTATACTTAGAGTTTGAAGAGTCTTTTCAACAGAAGCTTTTTCTTTGACGGCAAGTTTATCATCACCAAGATACATTCCGGGAATTTTAACTTCATTGATCTTCCTTCCGCATTTTTCTATATGATAAGCATTTACCCCAATACGTGAGGTGACGACACGAATGAGTTCACCGTCAACAAAATGAAGAGCGGCTCCATCGTCAACACCGTACCCGCTTTTGATAGTACCCTTTGCAATCAGATCGTGAAAAGTCTTCCTGAGATTAGTGCCTTCGTCATTAAAATGCGGGCAGAAGCTTCCTTTTAACAATCCCAGACAAGGAAGGCGTTTAAGAGTGTCATCTTTATCGTGGTATATGCCGTCATCGAACCAGCATATTGCGCCGGCGCTCATGCCTGTCATAATAACCCCCTGTTCGTACGCTTTCTTAATAATTTTATCCGCGCCGAATTTTTTCCAAGTGTCAATTATCTTTCTGGTACTTCCCCCGCCGACGTGAAGTATATCCATACCCATAATAAAATCTTCCATATCAGGTGGAGGCTCAACAAATGATAAGTGAAAGGGTTCACATTCGAGGTTTTTGTAGTAGTCGTAAAATTTTTCTCTATATTCTAGTCCGTCATCACTTGCAGTACCGAGGAAACAAATTCGGGGTCTTTTTACCAGAGCAAGATTAAGCATGTATTTATCTAGGATCCCATTTTCAGGCTCCATGGAAAAAGCACCGCCGCCGAGCGCGAGTATCTGCTTAGGTTTTCTTTGTTTAAACAGCATAGCAGAGAGTTAATTATTACATAACATTGAAAGATAATGAAGCTAATTGTGTTTTTCAGTGGAAAAGGGAAGGGTAACCTAAATCACATAATAGAACAAAAAAAGCCCTTCTATTGAAGGGCTTTGGTATACAGGGTAATTATTCGTTATTTGACCAAGACCATTTTACTGGAGAGTATCTCATCTCCGAAATCTACGACGTAGAAGTACAAACCTGAAGGAGCAGGCAATCCGTCGAAGAGTGTACCATCCCATCTTACTTCATAGGTGCCTTTGCCTGTTATATTGATTGAAAGAACTTTTACCAATTGGCCTACCACGTTATATATTTTAATGTTCACGATCTTAGAGATATTCTTACCTACGATGAATTTGATCGTGGTGGAAGGATTGAAAGGATTGGGGTAGTTTCCGACAAGTTTATAAGAGCCTGCGATATTTACTTCCTCAATTCCTTCTTCATTGGTAATGCCCGTGATAGTACCAAAGCTGGTAAACGGGCTGATGACTCCGTATGCGATGCTTAATTGAATAATTTCCTGTTTAAGTGCAATAGCCTGAGGATCGTTTGGATTCAGACTATAATATAGGATCAATAAATGTTCTATTTTTTGTTTAGCCCAGATCTTTGTTAGGAACTGGTAACTGCCAACCGCCGTATGGGATAGATTTATGTTATAGTTATAGTTCACATTATGATTAAATGCCTGTCCCGATAAAGTCACTGTTACTGGACCGGGATTTGAATATCTGCCTGTTACAATTAACTGCTGTCCAATATACAAATTAGAAAGTGGAGCTGGATACACCTCAGTTATTACTCCGGGTGGTGCAAATGAGATCTGGGTATTGAGCAGTACAGGATTTCGAATAAGCAGGTAAAACTCAGAAATTCTGGATTCCAGTTCGTCATTACCAAGGAATTCAGCTAGTCCCTTATTATTAGAGGATAGAAGAGTGAGAAGCTGTTGGTTTGCGTCTGTACCAATTCCGAAACAATACAGGAAGATTTCTGTTTCGGTGGATTGAACGAGTTGGTTGACGTGTGCTACCAGCTGCTGAGTGTTTGTAATTCCAATGGTAGCCTGACCATCGGTGAAGAAAATAATAATATTAGCTGTGCTGTCCGAAGCTGTTGAAAACTGAGGAATAGCTGTACTGAAAGCCCCGGATATATTAGTTCCTCCGCTTGCAATAAAAGTCGAAATATAGGTGAGTGCCGAATCGCGCGACTGATTAGTATATGGAACATGAGTAGGTCGGAAACTTAAAACATTATCGGAGTAATCCACTATATTAAATTTATCTCCTTCATTCAGATTATTCATGATGAAGCTTGCGGCATTCCGCGCCTGTATTATTTTTGTACCCGACATACTTCCCGACCTGTCTACGATAAGTGTAAACACTTTATCGATAATATCGTTCGATGCTCCAGGGTCTGGTTCAGCGACAAACATAAAGAATCCACCCAATGTATCCGGTAATAGGGTATCAGGAATATTTGAGCTGAAATCGAATAACCCCAGCTGGGACGAATTTAACGAATACTTTATTTTATAATCCTGATTTGCGGGTGATTCGAGAAGAAGTGCTTTTACTGTAGCTATATTTCCGTTATTAGTCAGTTCCGTGAGCGGATGTGTGCTGAGAAACCGGATACTGTCTATAGTGCGGGTTGAATTTAAAACAAAATTCAATTCCTGAGTATTAAGTATGGTAGATTGAATTAAGTGATAATCATTCGGATATGAGAAATTTACATCTCCGAATTTATACGGGAGCAATTGAACGTAAGTTAGCTCTACTATGATAGTAGAATCTTTCTTTACCCTATCGGGTATGTGGAAGAACAAAGGGGTATTGCCCAGATAGGTTTTTAGATTTTGGTTGGTTGTTCCTCCGGGGAGAGTTGTATCCTGCGGAGTGGGGGAAATGGCTGCCTGGTACCATACACCACCGACAAACCATCTCAATCCTGTAGCGCTTGCACCCTCCGGGAGAGGAAATGCAAACGACATAACAGTATCGGTTGGCAATTGGTTAAAGAAAGTTTGGGAGGTTGTGATGACTGCAACCTGGTTTTGCACAGATACATTAACTTGCGAAGAATTTAACTTAAGATAAACTCCGGTGCCTGCATTAATAACCCCGACACCGTTTGCAATGGTAGTACCGGAACAAAGGAACAAACTAGTCACTGCTGCGAAAAGAAAGATTAATTTTTTCATAAAGCCTCCCGCTTTAGAAATTTTAAATTAATCTCCTTTTATACTAATCTCCTATGCTTGCTCCTTAAATTTTTTCTCTATATAAATATAGATAATAATAAATTAATAATACAATAGTTTTTTTGTTAAAAAGATAGGAGTTGGTAAAAATGCATGAAGAAGGAATGAAATTAAAGCTTTTTACCGGCGGCGTCCACGATGACAGGAGAAAAAAATACGGCATCCGGGTTTTCACGATGTGCCTGCCAGTCATTGCTTAGAGCTTCTCCTTGTTCGGGAGTGATAAGTCCGCGCTCAACCATGACGGGAACATGTATAGTAAAAAACTTGTGTGCCCATTCCATTACCCCGCTATCGGGACCCCCTGCCATGGAGAATGGTTTGAATTCTATCAGTTCTAATCCGCATTTTCTGTAGATGCCGGGGAGTTTGGATGCAACATAGGGATCGCCTTCTCCTGATTTGTAATACCTCTTCATTATCGAGGGCATCTCATCCCATGCTCCTCCCATCGGGAATAATCCCAAACCGTCGTAATTATAATCTTCTATGGCCAGAATGCCACCGGGTTTTAATGCAGCGGCTAGTTTAGAAACAAATCTCTCGGGATCCGGAACAAAGGATATCACCCAGCGTGAGAATATTAGGTCATAGTAATTTTCGGGAAGGTTGCTTTCCTCTACAATGCCCTGGATGTATTTTATGTTCGTCCAGTTCTTTTCTTCGGCGAAGGCTCTAAAGGAGTTTATATAAAAAGTGGATGGCTCGAGGATGGTGAGCTCACCCTCATCACCAATTGTATCCCGCAGATCCATAGCCACAAAACCCGGTCCTGCACCGGCATCCATACACTTCCATCCCTTTTGTATCCCCAGGCGTTGCAAGAATGGGTCTGTCATGGGACGCCAGACTTCATGCTGGAACTTCAGTCTTTGCAGTTCGGGTTCGTTTGTTCCGAATAAATATTCTTTTTCTTGTTCGGGCATAAAAAAATCTTTGACGGTGTTTTGGGTAATCAGCCACCATCAAAGATTATGAAATAAAATCTAAATATAAAATGGAATTAATTCAGCTTTTTGATCTCTTCCTGTAAGAGTTTAAGGTCTTTATCTATTACTTTATAATCCCAATCTATATATCGTATTACACCTTCCTTATCTATTAAGAAGATCGTTCTATTGTTATAACCGTTGAAGAAGTTAAAGCTATTGTATTTCGCGGATATATCAACGTTAAGATCGCTGACCAGCTTTACATTCTTAAAGCTCATACTTTCGAACCATTTATTAAGCATATCGAGCCCTTCGTTACTAACCATAAGTATCTCGAGGTCTTTTGTATATTCCTCCGGCATTTTCACGTCGTTGTTTTCGCCCGCTACCATGTAGTCGAATGTTGAGAGCTCCATGCCGCATCCCATGCTAAAAGGAGCAGGGTAGAAGCCGAGAAGAATGTTCTTCTTTCCGATCATGTCGGAGAGTGATGCTGACTCGGTAACTGAGCCAGATGCAAAGTCATTTATTGTGACATAATTAAAGCTAAAGTCTCTTGCTTTGTCGCCTTCATATAAGGGACCGTATGATTCGGTTGTCCTCATCTCTTCTATACCGAGGAGATTATTGAGTTTACTCATGACGGTTTGAAGTTTTTCACCTTCACCCCTGTAATACTCATCTACGAGAACGACCTTTTTATTTTCGTCGATAATCATTACGGTAGCGCTTGCATTGTCCCCTGAGAGTTTTATTCCGAAGTCATCGGAAAACTTTCCGTCGGAGTTATCAGCAAAAATATAGTCAAGTCCCATTGTCATTCCATATTGCTGAACTGTCTCAGGTTTATCGCCTGTTGCAACGACGACATTGATATATTTGCCTGAATTATAATACTGCTCCGCATCGAAACCGTAAGACTGAACTATGTATGCCTGTAATGAGGCTGTCATTACATCGGCATATTCGTTTGTGTTTTGTATCGTAGGAATAAAAGCTATCACCGTGATCGAGTTATCTATATACTCATGAAGATTGCTTTTCCCTTCAAATAATCCGTAGCTTGTAAAAAGCTGAACGTTAGAATTAGGTACTTGATCCCCTTCTCTAACGGATGCGTTCGAACAGGTAGCTGACAATACTAATATCAACACCAGTAACGAAGCCATTGTAAAAACTCTCTGCATATATCCCATTGTTTTTGAAATTATGTTATTTTCCTTATTCTACTTTTGTGGACATGTGAATGTTCCCCAAAATGCCCCGATTTTTTTAAAGGAATAATTTTGTTATTTAGATTATTGTTTTATTAACTTAAATTTGGAGTAATAATTTAAAAGAAATTCAGATGATCAACGACACATCCTTAATTTTAATAATATTAACGGTCTTTATCATTGTTTTGCTCCTACAGATCAGATTGCTCAATAAAGTTGCATCCCAAAAATATAATATCCAGGAGCAATTGAGTAATAGTAATAATGACAATAATACACCCGAAAAGTTGAGTTAATTCGATTTTTTCCCGAAAACTTCACTCCATTCACCTTGCCCGTCCGGGAATACTGCAGCTACTCTAAAGAAGTGCTCTGTTTTTGGATCCAGCCCTGAAAGCATATAAATCGGCTCAGTAATTATATCTATCTGTACCCACTTATCCTTTTTGCCCTTTGATATTTGGAGTACGTAGGAAGTAGCCCCATTTACTGCATCCCATTGAAGATTTATTTCTCCGGGGAGGGCACCCTTTGTTGCAAATACGGGATCCGGTATGTTTACTCTCTTTCCTGCTTCTTCGGCTATTTCGTTATCTTTGTTTGACATATACCTTGGATTTTACACCTCAATATATGGGTTTTAAATACTTTTCAAAATAATATCATTTTTTTAGTTGTTTGGAGTAAATATTAATAGATGATTGTCTTTTTACGCTTTTTTTAAGTATTTTTACACAAAAGTCGGAAAATTTTTTTATGTTGTTTAAATTAGTTTTGAAATCTCCCTTCAATTTTCCAGGCATTACTATATTATTTTCAACATATTTCAAAACTAAATGGAAAAAACCACCCTTATAAAGATCCTAAAAACTCTTTCTCAAAAGGAATTCAAGGAGTTTGGCGAATATGTTAACTCACCGTTTTTTAATAAGAACGAGAGTTTGAAAAAGCTGTATGATTATCTAAAGAAGCAGTATCCTTCTTTTGATCCGGAAAAAGTGCAAAAAGAAGTTGTTCACAAAAAGATATTCCCCGGAGCTAACTACAACGATGATTTTATGCGTATGCTTATTTTTAATATGAATAAGCTTTCCGAAGATTATCTTGCCTATTTAAGGATGGTGAACTCGGGATTTGAGATGAAGCGTATGCTGGCTTTTGAACTTAATGAAAGGAAACTCGACAAATCGTTTGAGAAGTTAATGAAGAAAACCATGTCCGAACTTGACAAGACCACACGTAAGAACGGAGACTGGTACCGCGATAAATATTATTTTCAAAATGAGAACGTGAGTTTTTTGAGAAGGATGTATATTAACCAGTTCGAGAAATTTCTTAAGGAAGCACCGCTTGTAAACCTGCACGAGGAGTTTACTGCATATTATCTTATAACGGTTCTCAAGCTTCATACATTTATGTTGAATATCAAAAAGATATACAAGTTCGATAAGGACGTAGCATCTTTTGAGAAAGTCATAGATACACTCGATGAAAAATTCCTTAAAAAAACACCATTGATCGAGATTTATTTTAATCTTACTATGCTATTGCATACCGACAAGGAAGAGTTTCTATTCAAAGCAAAGAAGAAGTTTTTTGATTCGGAGGATAAGATAACTCCTTATGATATGCTCGATATCCTTATTAATATGCAGAATTTTTGCTCACGCCGTCTCAGGAGGGGTGAGATAAAATTTGCCAGAGAGCTTTTTGATCTGTATAAACTAGAGGTAGAAAAGGATCTATATCACCATTATGGCTATCTGCACGATATACTCTATAAAAATTCAATAGAAATAGGGTTTCAGCTTGGCGAGATAGATTGGGTTAAAAAATTTGCTGAAAAATATAAGAATAATCTTCATCCGGATGTAAAGGATGATGTGTATGCTTTTGGAAAGGCTTTTATTGAGTTTTCCGAGGGTAATTATGAGCCTGCTCTGGAGTATCTGGCTAAGATAAAACTATACGACATTCACACAAAGATCGAGGTTAAGGAGCTTACTGCAAAGATATATTTCGAAATGAAAATGGAGGATATGCTGTATTCTCTTACAGATACATTTAGACACCTTATTGCCAATAGCAAATTACTCACCGGCAATAGAAAGACCGCTAATGCGAATTTCATTAAATATATAAAGAGGCTTTATAAAATAAATATTCATCCCACATCAGGTGACCTGGCTGAGATAAGGCAGATGGTAAAGAAAGTGGAATTGCTGGAGAATAGAATGTGGCTGAATAGAAAAATAGACGAGATAAGTAAGAGGGTAAAGAGATAATTATTTAGGCTTTTTCTTGCGAGGCTTTTTTATACTACCTGCTACCAGGTTATATGAGTGGTCTGTCAACTCTTTAAGAAGTTTGTCGTTTATTCTTCCGGTGCTTACTATTGTGTTCCAGTGAACTTTGTTCATATGGTAGCCCGGTAATACTTCTTCATATTCTTCTCTTAATTCGATGGCACGCTCAGGGTCACACTTTAGATTTACCCGCAATGGTTTTTCGAAGCCTGTTATAGCAAATATCTTTCCCATTGCCTTGTAAACGAGCGCATCAGGTCCGAATGGTGTTTCTTCGGTCGTTTCTTCTTTTGCCAGGCAGTATTTTCTAAACTGGTCCAGGTCCATCAGGTTTTCTCTTCAATTTGCTTACCCTTACGGTTTTCGATATAATGCGCCTGCATCTGTTTTAAAAGCCTTTTGGGATTATCGTCTACTAGTATAATATTGCGGTCGGGTTTTTTTATAAATCCTTTCTTCACAGCCCGGTTAAGGAATTTTAATAATCCGTTATAATATCCGTCAATATTCAAAACTCCAATAGGTTTTTTATGCAGGCTTAACTGAGACCATGTCCACACCTCAAAGAATTCTTCCATAGTACCCAGCCCTCCGGGCATCACCCAAAAAGCATCTGATAGCTCAGACATTTTTGCTTTTCGCTCGTGCATAGATGAAACTATTATAAGTTCGGAGATCTTTAGATCGGCATGCTCTCTTCTCATGAGAAATTCCGGCATTATGCCAGTAGCTTTGCCACCGCCATCCATTATAGTACCGGCTAGCACACCCATTAACCCGACATTGCCACCGCCATAAACGAATTCGATACCTTCTTTCAGAAATAACTTACCCACTTTTTTTGCTGTCGAAGCAAAGATCTTATCTGCTCCAATACTTGAACCACAGAATACACAGATAGATTTCATTAATGTCCTTCCATAAAGTTCTTAAAATTTATTATGCTTGTCGGTTCACCGAAAAGATATAAGACATCCTCTTCTTTGAACTCAGTGTCGGGAGGAGGATTGTTTATTAGTTCCTTCTCTCTCTTTATTGCTAACAAGGTAATGCGAAATTTGTTTCTCAGATCAGTTTCACGGATAGTTCTTCCAGTCAGTTTACACTGAGGAGGAACTTTTAAATTAGCGAGATTAACCTCAGACAAACTGCTCTCAATAGACTCGATAAATCCCGGGCGAGGAGAGATCGATCGCAGCATTTCATAGCCGTCTGCACGTATTACGTTCACGAGTTTTTCAACCTCATTCTCAGGTATCATATATATAGAAAGCACTCTAGTGAATATTTCTATCGATGTTTCGAACTCTTCGGAAATGACTGCGTTCGCGCCAAGTTTTTTCAGTTCTTCTATCTCGGCAACGTATCTGGTGCGGACGACTATTTGCACGTTGGGGCTTTTGCTTCTCACGTTGGCAACTATTCTTCTTGTGGCAATTGGGTCCGATACTGCTATTGCGACGACCTTTGCGGAATTTACGCTCACGATATCCAGCACTTCCTCATTTACAGCATCGCCGAAATAGATCGGCTCTCCTTTCTCCCGTTCTTTTTTAATTGTATCAGCATTTATATCCAGTATTACATATGGAATAAGGGCATAATGCGCCGCCTTTACTACATTTCTTCCGTTTAGTCCGTATCCGATAACAACAAGATGATTCTTATACGTCTTATCTTTCTCACCATACTTACTGTTATATCTCTCTGATGTCAGGAATTGCTTCAATTTATGCGGGAGAGGAGCTTTCATTATCAGGTCGGTGATTAGCTGTCCGGATTTGAATATAAATGGAGTTACTCCCATTGTGGTTATAGAAACAGCAAGAAAGTATTGATAGATATCATTATCAATAATACTGTTTGCAATTCCAATAGCGGAAAGTATAAACGCAAACTCACCAACCTGCGCGAGTGATAGGGAAGTCATTATTACCGTACGTTGAGCCAGCCGTAATGACAATGCCGCAATTCCTGTTACAAATGCTTTAAGCAATATTACACAGAGCGCAAGCAGTAAGACCATCCAGATATGGTCAAACAGGAAATCCAGATCAAGAAGCATGCCGACTGAAACAAAGAAGAAGCTCTCGAATACAACCCTGAAAGGAATAATATTACTGATTGCCTGATGGCTGTATTCCGATTCGGAAATTATTATTCCTGCAAGGAATGCTCCCAGCGCAAGCGACAATCCCAGCATTCCCGTTATGCCTGCAATTGCAAAACAAATAACAAGAACACTCAATAGGAACAGCTCTCTGCTTTTTGTTTTCGCGATCTGGTAAAGAATGTATGGCATAATAAACTTAGCAAGCAAGACTACAGCAACTATTATGACTATTCCTTTAACAGCGAGGATCAATAATTCACCAGCTATATTACCGCTTGCTCCTGCAAGCATCGGAGTGAATAGCATCATTGGAACCACAATAAGATCCTGAAATATGAGTATTCCTAGGGATGCTCTACCGTGAGGTGTGTTTACCTGTCCAAACTCCTGCAGCATCTTTAAAACGATTGCAGTACTGCTTAGAGAAACAAGGAATCCGATGAAGACCGCCTCTCCTGAGCCAACTCCGAAGTAACTTACAATTCCAAACACAGCGAGTATCGTCAGTCCAACCTGCAGCGAACCACCTAAGAAGACAGCCCTGCTGATATTCATCATTTCGGTAATAGAAAACTCGAGACCGATCGTAAATAATAACAGAACCACACCAATCTCGGCAAGTATACCAACCTCATCCGATTGGACCAGTCCTAATACAGATGGACCGGCTATTATACCGGTCAGTAGGAATCCGAGGATTGTGGGGAGCTTGAGTTTGCTTAATGCAAACATAACCACCGTGGAGAGTCCAATAATGAGAATAATATCTATTAATAGCGGTGGTACGTGCATTTAAAATTGGGGTTTAGTAAACAGGTAAATAAATATAAAACGTAAACAGATGGGATTAAATGTTAATCGCACATATGAAAATAAATAAAATGTTCCGTGTCCTTTTCCCAGCCAAGCTTTTCATAAAGTTTCTGCGCTTTTGTATTTTCCATCCCTGTTTCTAGAGAGACATAAAGTGCTCCCGTACTTTTACCGAACTCCAGTGATCTTTCCAGCAAAGCGGTAGCAACTCCTTTCTTTCTGTATTTCTCATCGACGTACAGATCGTTCAAAAGCCATATTCTCTTCATCCCAACAGATGAAAACAACGGGTAAAGTTGTATGAAACCCATTCCGCTTCTGTCCTCGTCTACAGCCAGGAATATTACGGATTCGTTATTTTCCATCCTCTGCTTCAGGAAAGCCATTTCCTTATCAGGTTCAGTCTCCCGTCCGTAGAATATCCTGTATCCTGAATAAAGCTTTGCCACGGTTTCCAGATGTTCGGGGTGTGCCTCTACTATTTTTATATGTTCATCCATAATTAATATAAAAATAACAAAAATTTAGGACTTTAACCCATTTTGAACGAATACTATATGCTTGGTGTTATTTTAGAATAAAGTGGAGTAGGATAGTCATATCTACCTTAAAATTTAGATAGTTTTTACTTATTTTTGACTTTCTTATCAGGTTAAATACGACTATTTTAGTCTTATATAAATAAGTGTAAAGTATCTGTTTAATAATATTATGAGCGACCAAGATCAAATACTGGAAAGTGTAACCAAGGGCGATTACAAGTACGGATTCGTTTCGGATATCGAGCAGGAGTTCGCAACCAAAGGGCTTAGTGAAGATACCGTACGATTTATTTCCGCGAAGAAAAATGAACCTGAGTTTATGCTTGAATGGAGACTAAAGGCGTACCATCACTGGCTAAACATGAAGGAGCCTACGTGGGCTAACCTGAAATATCCTCCAATAGATTACCAGGATATAATCTATTACGCAGCTCCAAAGAAAAAGAAGGAGCTTGAAAGCCTCGATGACCTCGATCCGGAAATTAAGTCAACATACGACAAGCTCGGCATACCGCTCGAGGAGCAGAAGCTTCTCGCCGGCGTTGCTGTCGATGCTGTAATGGACAGCGTCTCGGTTGCGACTACATACAAAAAAGAACTTGCCAAGCATGGTATTATATTTTGTTCTGTTAGTGAGGCAGTGCAGAACCACCCAGAGCTTGTTAAAAAATATCTCGGCTCCGTTGTGCCGATCACGGATAATTTTTTCTCCGCATTGAATTCAGCTGTATTCTCTGACGGGTCATTCGTTTACATACCGAAAGGTGTACGATGCCCGATGGAGCTATCCACATACTTCAGAATTAATGCGCAGAATACCGGGCAGTTTGAGAGAACTTTGATTATTGCCGATGAAGGAAGTTACGTCAGCTACCTTGAAGGTTGTACAGCTCCGATGAGAGACGAGAACCAGCTTCACGCAGCAGTTGTGGAGATCATTGCTCATGATAATGCAGAAGTGAAATACTCTACAGTGCAAAACTGGTATCCGGGTGATAAAGAAGGTAAGGGTGGAATTTATAACTTCGTAACAAAACGAGGTATCTGCGCCGGAGTTAACTCAAAGATTTCATGGACGCAGGTGGAGACAGGTTCGTCTATCACATGGAAATATCCGAGTGTAATATTAAAAGGAGATAATTCGATTGGGGAATTCTACTCCGTTGCATTAACGAACAATTATCAGCAAGCGGATACCGGTACCAAGATGACGCATATCGGCAAGAACACTAAAAGCCGTATCGTATCAAAAGGTATCTCTGCAGGTAAGAGCAATAACAGTTACCGTGGGCTTGTTAAGATAATGGGTAATGCAGATAACGCTCGTAATTTCTCACAGTGCGATTCGCTTCTTCTAAGCGACCGTTGTGGCGCGCATACATTCCCATATTTCGAGGTTAAGAATAAGACTGCTATTGCCGAACATGAAGCCACAACTTCAAAGATCGGTGAAGATATATTGTTTTATTGCAACCAGCGCGGGATGGATGAAGAGCAGGCTGTTGCCCTTATTGTTAATGGTTTTGCCAAGGAAGTTATGAACCAGCTGCCTATGGAATTTGCAGTCGAAGCGCAGAAACTGCTTGCTATCAGCTTAGAAGGAAGTGTAGGGTAAATGTATTATAGAGGAATTAATAAATTTCAATATGAAGCTGAAAGAGGGAAGTTGCTCCCTAAGGGAAGACATTTTGTTTACTACATAAAGTTCGGAACTTTTAAATTTGGTGAGACTAAATTTGGGAAATCAGATGCTGATTCAGAAAGAAAATCACTTATAGGTCACCAAGAAAACTCTAATGTATTTAAAACTTCTGGTGTTTCATTTACACCACATTATAAAAGAGCTCTTTATTATGCCTTCCATAACAATAAGTTTGATGAAGGCTATGTTATTGCCGTTGATAGAGACAGATTTATCAAATATAGTATAACAGAGTTTATAGTAAAAGAGAAAGCAACTAAATATAATTTCGATGTTAAATTTCCGGAAGATGATGAAGTGATTTTGGTTCACAAGGATGATGGAGAATTGCCAAAAGGAATTATAACGGATATTTTTTTTGTAAAAAGAAATTAATTGATACAATAAATGCTTACTATTAAAAACTTACATGCAAGAGTAGAAGAGAAAGAGATTCTCAAGGGTATCAACCTGCAGGTCAATGCAGGCGAGGTACATGCTATTATGGGACCTAACGGTTCGGGTAAAAGCACGCTGGCATCTGTATTAGCCGGTCGTGAAGGATATGAAGTAACCGAAGGTACGGTTACATTCGAAGGACAAAACCTGCTAGATATGGATCCTGAAATAAGAGCCAGAGAAGGTATCTTCCTCGCGTTTCAATACCCGGTGGAAATACCCGGTGTATCCGTTACTAATTTCATGAAGACTGCTATTAATGAGATAAGAAAACATCGCGGTAAAGAACCGATGAAAGCGCCGGATTTCCTTAAACTCTTAAGAGAGAAAGCAGCGCTTGTGGAAATTGATCAGACAATGCTAAGTAGATATCTGAATACAGGTTTCTCCGGTGGTGAAAAGAAACGCAACGAGATATTTCAGCTGGCTATGATGGACCCTAAGCTCGCAATTCTCGATGAAACGGATTCCGGTCTGGATATAGATGCCTTAAAGATAGTTGCCGAAGGTGTCAATAAAATAAAATCTGATAAAAACGCTTTTATTGTTATCACACACTATCAAAGATTATTAAATTACATAGTCCCGGATCATGTACACGTGATGTATGACGGCAAGATAGTTAAATCTGGCGGCAAGGAGCTTGCACTCCAGCTCGAAGAGCAGGGCTATGACTGGATCAAAAAGGATGAAGAGGTTACTGCGTAAATGGAAACGGTTAATAATCCTGAATTAAAATATCAGCTTTTATCCGACTTTAAGCATTTCGAAGACCATATGAATGGCGAAGCGAACAGCCCAATTCACAAGATTCGCCAGGATGCCATTTCGGTTTTCGAAAAACTTGGCTTCCCGGTGAAAAAGATGGAGGAGTGGAAGTATACAAGTCTAAATGCGGTTACAAAACATCATTACAGGCAGATACTCATTCCGCAAACTAGTAAGATCACAGAAGAGGATCTGAATAAAATTCCGCTTCCCGAAGGCGACTCAAACCTGCTGGTACTAGTTAACGGAAGATATTCGGAACGCCTTTCGAGAGTGATCACTGAACAGAACGGAGTTTATATCGGAAGTTTTGCGTCAGCCTATGGCAAGAATCACGAGTTGATAATGAATCACTTCGCTAAGTATGCTGATTACAAACGACACAGTATGGTGGCGTTGAACACTGCATTTGCAAGCGATGGTGTTTTTATTCATATACCTAAAAATATAATTGTAAATGAATCTGTTGTTATTCTAAATATCGCAGATTCACGAGAAGATAATATTCTACTTCAGCCGAGGAACCTGTTCATTCTAGACGAAGGAGCTACAGCAAATATTACTGAGATCACAGCAACACTCGGAGAAAATCCCAGTCTTAATAACACGGTCACAGAGATCTCTGTAGCGCCAAATGCACGGCTGGAACATTACCGTATTCAAAACGACGGGCATAATGCATACCAGGTGAATACGACAGAGGTTAACCAGACAAAGGATAGCTATTATTCGTCGACTGTTATATCATGGGGAGGAGCGTTGTTGAGAAATGACCTGAACGCTCTGCTTAATGGTGATAACGGCGAAACACACTTCTTTGGACTCTATCTTTTGGATGATAAGGAGCACGTCGATAATCATACTCTCGCAGATCATGCTGTTCCGAATTGCTTCAGCAACGAACTTTATAAGGGTATCATGGGTGGTGATTCGACAGGTGTTTTTAATGGAAAGATAATGGTCAGACAGGACGCGCAGAAAACAAACGCATACCAGTCGAATAATAATATTTTATTATCGGATAACGCGACAATAAATACCAAACCCCAGCTGGAGATATTTGCTGATGATGTGAAATGTTCACACGGAGCTACGATAGGTCAGCTGGATGAGAACGCGATGTTTTACCTGCGTTCACGCGGGCTCGGCGAAAAGGATGCAAAAAATTTATTGCTTTATGCATTTGCCAGTGATGTACTTGATTCGATAAAAGCTGATTCTATAAGAGAGTACGTAGCAGGAATGTGCCATTCGAAGATCGATGAGAGTATTTCCTAGGAGAAAATCATGAGTGAGGTAAATGAAAATATTACAGCTAAAAGTACTTATGATGTTGCCTCGATACGAGAAAAATTTCCGATCCTAAAACAGACCGTAAACGGAAAACCCCTTGTTTACCTCGACAATGCCGCGACCACACAAAAGCCAAAACAAGTTATAGATACCATCTCCTGGTATTATGAAAACATAAATGCAAACGTGCACAGGGGTGTTCATCATCTCAGCGGTATTGCAACTGATGAATACGAAAAAGCCCGCGATAAAGGCAGAGTTTTCATAAATGCGGAAAAGAATTCCGAGATAATTTTTACACGAGGCGTAACAGAGGGTATAAATCTTGTTGCTTCCTCGCTGGGAGGTACGATACTAAAAGAAGGAGATGAAGTTATCATCTCCGGGATGGAACATCACTCTAATCTTGTTCCATGGCAGATCGCGTGCGGTAAGGCGAATGCAGAACTTAAAATAATCCCGGTAAACGAGAAAGGCGAGCTTGAAATAGACAGCCTCGGTACATTGATCACTGAGAGGACAAAGCTGATCTCTGTTGTACATGTTTCGAACTCGCTCGGCACTATAAACCCTATTAAAAAGATTACGGACATCGCTCATAAACACGGTATTCCTGTAGTTGTCGATGGTGCGCAGGCAGCGCCTCATTTAAAAGTAGACGTGCAGGAGTTGGGTTGCGATTTTTACGCGGTGTCAGGTCATAAGATGTTCGGACCAACCGGTATAGGATTTCTTTACGGCAAAGAATACCTTCTCGAAAACATGCCGCCATACCAATCAGGCGGAGAAATGATCAAGACGGTTGAATTCGATGAGACAGTCTTTAATGAACTTCCTTATAAATTTGAAGCCGGCACGCCTAATATAGCTGGTGTGATCGCTCTTGGTTCTGCAATCGATTTCATAAATGAGACCGGCCATGAGAATATTTCGGCATACGAAAAAGAACTGCTTGCATATGCTACGGACAGGCTTCTTTCGACGGGGTTTGTCCGGATTATAGGTACGGCAAAGGATAAAGCAAGCGTAATTTCATTTTTGATAGACGGAACGCATCCCTATGATGTGGGATCCATTTTAGATAAAATGGGAATTGCAGTCCGGACAGGATATCACTGTACACAACCGTTGTTCGATACCTTTTTTGAACTAAACGGCACAATAAGAGCTTCATTCTCATGGTATAATACCAAAGAGGAAGCACATGCATTAGTCGAAGGAGTAAAAAAAGCAAAACAGATGTTAACGTAAATATGGAAAGTATTACCAGCATAGAGGATCAGATTGTGGAAGAGTTCAGCGTCTTTGATGACTGGATGGATAAGTATGATTATATTATAGACATCGGGAAAAACCTTCCTCCGCTTGAAGATGCTTATAAAACGGATGAAAACAAAGTAACCGGATGTCAGTCACAGGTATGGCTGACCGCTGAAATGAAAGATGGGGATCTATACTATAAAGCTGACAGCGATGCAATAATAACTAAGGGCTTAATCGCCTTATTAATAAGAGTATTATCCGGGCATAAGCCTGAAGAAATACTGGATACTAAGTTAGATTTTCTCGATAAGATCGGGATGAAAGAGCATCTTTCGCCGACACGCTCGAATGGGCTCGTGTCTATGATAGCCCACATGAAAAAATATGCTGAGAAAGCTAAACTGAACGAACCGCTTTCTTTGAATTAAAAAGAACCATGGAAGAGAACAAAAACGAACCGGAAAATAAAGAAGAGCAGAAAGAAGAAAAGGTTATTGCCAAATCTTCGACAGGTGAGGAAGAGGATCTTGCTAATATAATGACCGAAGACGGTAAATACACGATGAAGGAACTTTATGACGAAGTCGTTAAAGTTCTCCAGTCATGCTATGACCCTGAGATCCCTGTTGACATATATCAGCTTGGGCTTATATACGACATTAAGCTCACGGTTAATCGCGATGTACTGGTTGTAATGACATTGACCTCACCCGCATGCCCGGTGGCAGGAACACTACCCGGAGAAATTGAAGAAAGATTGAAAGCCCATCCTATGATCAATGATGCGAAGATCCATCTGACCTTCGATCCGCCCTGGGATATTTCCATGATGACCGAAGAAGCAAAGCTGGAACTTGGAATGCTGTAAAATTATAATTATTAATGTCTCGAAAATACCATCCATTAAAAGTCTCGAAAGTCGTAAAAGATACTAAAGATGCCGTTGCGATAAGTTTTGATATCCCCTCCGAATTATCAGATTCTTTTAAATACAAACAGGGACAATTTCTCTCTCTTCAGCTTAAAATTGACGGCAATGAAGTAAGGCGTGAGTATTCGCTTTCGAGCAGTCCCTACCTGGATGAACCCATAACCATTGCATCAAAGAAAGTGCCAAAAGGATTTGCATCGAAATTTCTTTATGACAGCGTAAATGAGGGTGACATTATAGAGGTTTTTCCCCCGCAAGGGAAATTCTTCACCGAGCTTGACCCTGAGAACGAAAAATTCTACTTCCTGATTGGAGGAGGAAGCGGGATAACACCTCTGTTCTCGATTCTTAGATCGATACTTAAGGTTGAGCCCAAAAGTAAGGTCATCCTCTATTACGGCAATAACAGGGAAGAGGATATTATGTTTTATGATGAGCTAAGAAACCTATCCTCTGAATATCCTAATACATTCAAGCTTTACCTTACTCTTAACGAACCCGGAAATAATTGGACTGGCTTATCCGGTATTATAAACAAAGCTTACCTTCTACGTATAATAGAAGAGACTATTTATATAGATAAAGAATCTGTCGAGTATTTCATTTGCGGTCCCGAGGTAATGATGGTGAATGTAGTTTCCTGGCTGGAAAGTATAGGCATTCCGGCTGAAAAAATTCACAGGGAATATTTCACTGCTCCTTATCATCACCAGCAGGAAACGGTTGAAAAAGAAGATGGTGTTGTCACCGCAGAAGAAGGAGAACCGGCATCCGAGCTAAAACCCCGCGTGGTAAAAGTGAAGCTGGATAATGATGAGTTTGAAGTGGACGTTAAGCCCGGGCAGGTCATTATCGATGCCGTAAAGGACGCGGGATACGACCCGCCTTTCTCATGTCTAAGCGGGATTTGTACCACCTGTCGCGCACGCCTCAAGTCTGGAAAAGTTGAAATGGACGAGCGTGAAGGATTATCCGACGCAGAGATCAATGACGGGTACATTCTTACATGCCAGTCACACCCTCTTTCCGATGATGTTTCCATCGATTACGAATAAAGACTACGAGTAAGATTCCCTGTTGCAATTATAATTCATTTTCCTTAAGTTTTTCACTCAAGGAGGATTCACACTATGATGTCTCTTATATTTGGTATTTACGCTGCTTCTCTCATAGTAGCATACCGCGGCAAACGCAAGCTTTCAATTATTCTTTTTGTTATTGCACTTGTTGCGAGCGTCCTCATTTATAAATACCACGCATCTTCTCATTTAACAATAGACCTGTAAGATATGAGCCCTTTATTTGCAAGAAATCTTAATATTGCCGGTGCAATAGGACTTTCTTCCGTTTTGATAGGAGGTTATATATTCCAGTTTGTTTTATGGGAATTTCCATGTCCGTTGTGTTTACTTGTCAGGATGGGTTTCCTGGGAATGATACTCGGCTTTATGCTGAATCTTAAGTTCGGCATACGCCCTTCGCACTATGGAGTTACCCTTGTAAGCAGTATATTCTGCGGGATGGTAGCAATGAGGCAGACGTTGCTCCACATCGTCCCGGGAACTGGAGAATATGGTACACCTGTTTGGGGACTTCACCTATACACATGGGCTTTTATTATTTCCGCTGCGACGATACTGATAGTAGGTGTGATTCTGATGTTCGATAAAAAGCAATTTGATGAAAAAACAGAAGAAACCGGCGTTAAGCTTACCGGTTTCCCAAGGATCGTATTCATTGTTATGATATTACTTGCGGCAGCAAATGCCGTTACTGCATTCTTTGAATGCGGAGTGACTCCTTGTCCATCAGACCCGACTGAATACAAGGTTATAAAAGAGATCGAGCATAAATAATTAGTCCAGGTCTTCCGGATTTTCAATAACATCCTTCAGTAACTCCCTCGCGTATTTTTCGTCTTCTGGCATTACTTTGAATTGCACCGGTCCCGTTACCGGGTTGAATCCAACTCCAACCACTCCTACACCGAACAGGTCCTGCACTCCGTCACCCTGTGCTAAGTATTGAATCTTTGCTTCATCCAGAATAGATTTTACTACCGCGACCACTCCCTCATGCCCGGTCTCAAAGACCGTAACAAGTCTCTCGTGGTCATACTTTTCATGTTGTTTTTCGTCCATTGTTATATTTTTAATTTTTTAGTCTATTGTTGCGATGCACTTCAACTCGATTGCGATTGGCGTCGGCAGGCAGTTTATCTCCACTGTCGTCCTGCATGGCTGGTTGTCCTTAAAATACTCCGCGTATATCTTATTGTAAATGGGAAAGTCATCTTTCATGTTAGTGAGGAACACCGTCACGTCAACGAGCTTATCCCATCCCGACCCCGCGTCCTCGAGAATAGCTCTAACGTTCTTAAAAACCGAATGGCACTGTGCCTCTATATCGTATGAAATTATATTTCCATCATCATCCAGTTCCACGCCTGGAATTTTCTTTGTACCTCTCTCCCGCGGTCCCACACCGGAAAGGAAAAGAAGATTACCGACTCGCCGCGCATGTGGGTAGAGACCAACAGGCTCGGGAGCCTTTTCCGAGTTTATTTTGTCATTACTCATGTTTAAATTTAACCTAATTAATCCTTCATTTAAAGTCTAATTCTATCAATATGATAGATAAATCCCACATTACTCAATCCATAATCCGACAGCTCGACTTCAATCTTGCCTATGCAAGAAAACTTGTCGAAGACCTCACGGATGAACAGATGACCACAGTCCCTGCGAAGGGATTCGAAAATCATCCGGCTTTTACGCTTGGACACCTTGTGAGTGGCATGTCACTTATGGTCATAAACGATATTGAAGATGTTAGAAAGCCCGGATTTATGCCTGAGGGCTGGAAGGAGCTTTTCCTTCGGCGCGGTCCCGGTGATCCGCGCATGCCCGAGGAGGACATATCCAAATATCCCTCCAAAGAAGAACTTCTTACGGAGCTTGAACTAAAACATGAGATGTTCAAACTGTGCTTGCTGAAATTTACGGATGATGAACTACTTGGCGAACAGGAGTGGAGGTTTTATAAACACATGCCGAACAATCTTGACTCTATAATCTTTATGTGTGTTAATCACGAGGCAATGCATCTGGGTCAGCTATCAGCATGGAGGCGCGCTATGGGATTGGAATCTGCGCTCGCTAAATTATAATCCGTAATGCAGGATATCATAGACAAATTATTAAATTCCTCCGAACCATCTATCCGCTATAAAACCCTTGTTAACGTACTCGGTGAATCTCCTTCATCAAAGAAAATAAAATCTCTCCGCGAAGAGATAAAAAACTCACCGCGAGCAAAAGCCCTTCTCTCCTGCTATAAAAATGGAAAGATACAGGGTGCCCGCCATCTGTATGAGAAGTGGCAGGGCTCTCACTGGATATTTGCATCACTTGCTGACCTTTGCTATCCCGATGCTGACAAATTTCTTATTCCGATGAGGGATGAGATATATGGTCACTGGCTTAATCCCGGATTCTATAATGAGTATGAAACAAACAGAAAAGCGAAAGTTTATGGAAGATCGGGGGTCCCTTTGATAGTGGGTCGCTACCGCCGGTGTGGTTCGCAGCAGGGAAACGCGCTTTATTCCTCGATAAAGCTCGGACTTGCCGATGAGCGCGTGCATAATATTGCCGAACGGCTTATGTACTGGCAATGGCCCGACGGGGGTTGGAACTGCGATCGTGAACCTACGGCAGATACTTCATCTTTTATGGAAACTCTCATTCCGATGAAAGGTCTTTATTTCTATGGGAAAACATTTAAAAAACCAAAAGCCGTAAACGCCGCCAAAAAAGCCGCGGAAGTTTTCCTCACACGTAAACTTTTTAAAAGAGTAACAAACAACGAGGTAATCCATCCGGAATTTACATTCCTGCACCATCCTCTCTACTGGCATTATGATATTCTTGGCGGACTGAAGGCAATGTCGGAAATGAACCTTATTAAAGATAAACGATGTGGTGAGGCTCTTGATCTGCTGGAAAGCAAACGATTAAAGGACGGCGGGTTTCCTTCAGAAAAGAAATACTATAAAGTTGGGAAATCCATCTCACCTAATACAGATTACGTCGAATGGGGACCTACCGGGAAAACAAAAATGAACGAATGGACGACTGTGGATGCATTGTATGTGCTTAGATCTGCAGGAAGGTTCAAAGTGTGACAAAATTTATTGAATTAGTTTACCACATATAATATATTATCCTATCTTCTAATCAAATCTTCATTTGTTAGACCGCGAGAGAGAATTCGAAAAATTCCGCATAGCTATTGAATCCGTTTGTCACTTACAGCCGGGTGCATGGGATGACCTTTCTGAGCTTCTCACACTTAAACAATATAAGAAGAATGACTATCTTTCCCGGGAAGGTGAGATGGCATATAATGCAGTTTTCTTACTGGATGGTATAGTTCGCGTATTTTATAGGAGTAAAGACGGTGCGGAATATAATAAGACATTCTTTGTGCCGGGAATGTTTCCCACTCCGCTCACTGCTCTGTTGTCAGGTGCCCCGAACCTCATAAACTTCCAGGCATTAACAGACTGTGACACTGTCGAATTGAATTTTGCTGAATTCAAAGAGTTGTTTAAAAAGTATCCGTCGTTGGATTCATTTATGCGTATTGTACTTGAGATAGAATGGATAAAAAAAGAACGCCACGACATTCGGATGGTTACTAATTCAGCAGCCGAGAATTATGAGATTTTTCTCAAAGAGCATCCCGGGCTCGAACAGCGCATCCCTCAATATCATATCGCTTCATACCTTGGTATCACTCCAATACAATTGAGCCGCATACGATCCTCCAAGTAGATTAAGCAGTATTTTATCCATTTATTGGACTATTTAAGTGATATTTCCATTTATTAACATATGTTAATGCCCCTCCGTTGTGGTCGTTTTAATTTTGTATTAAACAAATTAAACGATTATGAACTCATCAAAAACAAAAATCTTTCTTACCTACTTCGCCGCTGCCCTGGTTTCGCTGGCTGTAATGGTAACTATCGATTACAGCCTGGGAGATGAGGCAGAATTTCTGAACGCATGGATAATAATCAATAAGCTTTTTGGCACTGGCAGTCACATGTCGGACAGCTTCGTTATCAGGAAGTTTGGTCTTATCCCGGCAGCAATAATTATGATTGTAGCAAATTTCCTAATCGGCGCATTGCTTGTCCAGCTTTTTAAATTCATCCGGAATATCACTTTAAAATTTAAAAATAATACAAATGCTTAAGAAAACTTTATTATTCGTATTTGTTGCGTTACTCTTATCATCAGCTTCATTCGCCCAGGAAAATCAATTAAAAGATCACTGGCAGATCGGCATTGGCTTTGGTGAACTTCCAATGCATGGCAGTTTTAAACCGAGCATCACTATCGGGTACTATCCATATGAAAAACTTTACATCGGTTTTACTTATCAATTCAAAGACAGGATACAGCGCAATGGCACCTCTTTCAATGCTTCGTCAACAGGGCTCGACGGTTTAGAATCGGCTTATGAGGATGTCGCACAAAGGTTTTTTATTCAGGGTCGTTACACTCCCGTGAAATACGGTCCGTACATTTCATTCGGTATCGTGTATAACGGAGAGGATTCCGAAACGATGGAATTTGACAACAGGGGAAGAACTATCGGTGGTCAGGAATATTCAGGTAATATCAAGATTAATCAGACGCGTGAAGCAGGTTGGGGTCCGGCGCTCGGGATAGGTTACCAGTACGATTTTGACAATGTATCATTGAATGCAGAGTGGTCGCCCGCATGGCTGAATGGTATCCCGGAGCCTGAATATAAATTCAGCGGTACATCAAACCATTCCGATGATGCTAAAAGAGAAATATCGGACAAAATGACTGAAGAATTTAAATCATCCGTCACTAACCTCTATAAAGTATTTCATATTGGCGTATCTTACAGAATAAAATAAAATCGAAAAATGAAAACAACAAACAATAGCACAATATTAATAACCGGGGGAACATCCGGAATTGGTAAAGAACTTGCACACATACTTAACTCAAAAGGTAACACCGTAATAATAACCGGTAGAAATGAAGAATCACTCGAAGAGCTTTCCAAAGAAGGAATTGTAACTTACAAATGTGACATAACAAATTCTGCAGATATCGATTCACTTTTATTGAAACTCGAGCAGGAACATCCCGGACTGAACGTCCTGATAAATAATGCTGGAGTGCAGTATAATTACAGCATGCTCAATGATACAGCTTACCACGAGACAATTAAAAATGAAATAGATTGTAATTTCACCGGGCACGTTCTTTTGACATCGCGTCTGCTGCCTCTGCTGCTTTCCAATGCTGATCCATTGATAGCTAACGTTACATCAGCTCTCGCGGTTACTCCAAAAGAGAATGCGATTGTGTATTCCGCGACAAAGTCGGCTTTCAAGAGCTTTACCATTGGTTTAAGGTATCAGCTGGAAGAGGAAAAAGCCCGCGTTGTTGAGATTATTCCGCCTGTTGTCGATACTAATATGACATCCGGCAGGGATACTGATAAGATGCCTGCTGAAGAGATGGCTGAACTTATTACTAAAGAATTATGGTCTGGTAAAGATATCATCACAGTTTCTAAGATAAAGAAGATGAATTTTTTGTACAGATTCTTTCCGGGTTTGATCTCGAAAATTATTAGAAAAAGTTAATAATCTTGAAATTGTTCTCAATAATTCGAATTTTACGGGGTGGCGGATTTTAAAATAATACATACTTTCCTGGAAAACGGAGTTAAAGTTCTTGCGCTTGAGGATGCTCAGATGTACGATACCGCCTCCCCCTATAAATACTGCGCTGTTGCTCTCTGGAAGATCGGAAGGAAAATAAATGAAGGAATTCAGATAAAGATAATCTCAAATGGAAATGAATACAAACCCGCTTCTCTGGATGAATTTAAACAATGGATAGAGGATCACTTCAACAATGAATACAACGGCGGGTTTGAAAAATATATCGACTCTGAAACTCAACCCTTCTCATAATCCGGAAAGTATATCTTCAGCGCTTTCTCCTGAACCGGTACGATAAAATCCGTCTTTGCCCATGCATAATCATTATTCTCATCCCATACTTTCTTTGCCAGCTCCTTCTTTACCCTGCAGTACTCATCCCTTACATCGCAATGGTCACGAAGGTAATTACGAAAGGCGATATGCCTGTTCCAGAACCATCCTCCTGTCTGCACGCTGTGGACGTGGTATTTGGTGATTACGCCTTCACCGGGTTTATTAAAATACCGCCTGTATGGCATAGTGTGCTCGAATGTGTCGATGTAGTTATATCCGGCTCCCGTAATAAGTTCGACTAGCTTTTCACTGTCTCTGTCGAAATTCTCCAGCCCGATCATAACATCTATAACTGCCTTTGCTCCTAGTCCTTTTACTGAAGTGCTTCCTATATGCTCGATTTGATGATCGATGTCCGCTAGTATACCGTCGATCAGCCCTTTTTCCTTTTCATATATCTCGGGCCACTCAGGATTGTAATCGACTATTGTTATTATCTTTTGACCTTTCACCTTTGACTTCTCACTTAAGCATCATGTACCATCTCTCGACGATCTTTGGCGGATGTAGCCTGAACCACAAGTCATCGGGCAAGTATATCGTCGATTTACAAAATTCGCAGTCTATCATCCTGTTTGAGCCGTCCACCTTTAGCGCTCCTCCGCATGATGGACAGGAAAATATCACAGGCTTATCGAGCTTGGGAGGTTCATATCCTTCCTGTCCCTTTGCCAGCATGTTCTCGTCCTCCGCTACCAGGTATTCCATATTAGAAAACCTCTTCTTAAGGAATTCCGGCGCTGGTCTCACAGAAACATCATTGTCGCAATTAGCGCATTTGTAAATTCCTGCCTGTGTGAATTCGGTTATCTTCTCCTCCGGGACGGAGGTCTTACACTTTTCGCATCGCGCTTTTTGATTACCGTACATCGAGCTGAATTGATACTGCCCCATAAAATGTGTCGTCGTCTGCCCCTCATTCTCCGCAAGCCTTGGTCCCTCTTTTACTGCATCTTCCAGCAGAGAGTACCAGTTATCTTCAGTAATTTTGTTCATTGTATTGCAGATCTTGCAATATACATCTGTGACGGCAGCATTTACAACCAGCGGGTTTCCGCATGCATCGCATTTAGTTTTTAACTCATAGCAGACTGAATTCATGATGTGTATGTTTATTTAGAAGAGATTTTAAAATAAGTTTTATTATCTTTAATTTCACTCGAATTTTAATTCATTATGCTCTACCATTTCAGCGATGACCCTGACATAAAGGTTTTTTCACCAAGGAGAATTGCAGACAATCCGCCTCTTGTATGGTGCATCGATGAAGAACACTGCGTGAACTACTTCTTTCCCCGTCAATGCCCGCGTATAATTTACGGTAAGTCGGTTAATTCGTCTGCGGAGGACATAGAGAGATTCTTCAGAGATACAATTGCTGATAAGATAATAACCATTCCCGATTACATGGAGGAGGAATTAAACTCCACTGTCATCTATAAATATACTTTCAGCGAGGAGGTTTCTTTCTTAAAGATAAGATTGCCGGTTATTATTGTAACCCAAATGAAGTAGTACCACTCTCGGTTGAACCCATTGATAATCTTCCGGAAAAGATCAGATTATCCGGTGCCGAGCTCCGTTTCTCCGACGACTTGCTTGCATTACGAGATGCTATACTGAATTCAACTATTGATAATTTTTCTATGATTAGACTGAAGAGATTGAGAGTGGGGGATTAGATCATTTCGGCAACTTCCTGACCCGTTAAACTACTTAACGCAACACCCATACCATTACAACTCATCACCATCATCACGCCATCATGTTTTTCTACGACGGGAAGTTTGTTCTCGCTGAATGCCATTATACCTGTCCACGCATCCGAAATACCATAGTCCTGTCCCGGAAGAATGATCGTGTCAAGTATCCATTTCAGGTGCATCAGTATTTCGTGGTTATGTTCGAACCTGTCAGTGGCTTCTTCTTCTAATGCTGTGTTCCTTGCCCCGCCGAATATCACTCTTTCACCATAATTCCTGAAATAATAAAATCCTTCATCGAAGTGGAATACTCCTTTGAATTTCAATCCCGGTATAGGGTCTGTTACGAGTATCTGCCCCCGACCGGGCCTGAATGGCGCTGACGGCACAATGTATCTTGTAAAAGCATTCGCGCATATAACCATGTTCTTTGCCTTGAAAACAACGTCTTCATTTAGGATGCTGTGATATGTAGTGACATCCGCTCCGTCGGTTGTTTGTTCAAAGTGCTTTACCTCACACCCGTTTATTATCTGTATCCCTAGCGTCCCGGCGTATTTGATATACGACCGCATCATCTTTCCCGTATCGAGCTGTGATTCGAGCTGCGAATATACCAGCCCCTTCACATAACCCTTATTGAACCCGTACTGGTCGATTAGCTCGTCTCTTCTAGTAAAAACTTCTCCTTTAAAAACCCCTTTCAAAAGCTCATTCACGTAGTCTATCTGATCCACAATGTTTATGTTCCTGTCGAAAACCAGCTCGCTCCCGCCGTAATTTTCGTAACCTATATTCTCATCGCCTAATCTTTTGCGAAGTTCATCGATACCCCGCCATCTCTTCTCAATAATTTCAACTGTCCTCGATTCACCGTTGGCTTCGATATCACTCAATATCTCGGACAGGCTCCCGAAGCAGGCAAACCCCGCGTTCTTTGTGCTGGCGCCTGTCGGGAATATACCCTTTTCAAGTATTAGAACCTCCGCCTTTGGGTTCTTCTCTCTAATAGAACAGGCAACGGAAAGCCCTACAAGCCCGCTGCCTACTATTATATAATCCCAATTTAAAAATGAATTCTTTTCCCAGAATGAAAGCATAAAAGAAGTTAAATTATAAAAATGCAGGCGACGTCACGCGACGTCGCCACATCCTAGATAATCTCCGCATAAATCCATATCAATAAAATAATATCTATTCTCTCTAAGATTATGTTTAATCCATTGGTTTTCAATATATTCTAAATGTTTTTTAAAATCAGCATCATCCCTTATGATATGATCGTTATATGATTTTTGCCATTTGAATCTCTTAATCTTCTTTTCTGGAGCAAAGGTAATAAGTCTATTAATGTTTCTTGAAGAATTAGTCTTTAACGATCTCATTATTTCAGAAATATTTGCTTGGGTACCGGGTTTTAATAAAATATGAATATGATCGGGATTAATTTTATAACTAAACAAAGCAAAGTTTTTTAATTCTTTGGTTAAGTGTATATCTGCTTTCAATACTTCGCATAATTGATAATCTTTGAAAAAAGGATAAGAATTGTGAGTGTTTGTAGTTATAAAATAGATGGATTCTTCTAAAACTATTCTTTTTTGAGAATTCTTGTGCATAGTAAAGAGCGACGTCACGTGACGTCGCCTGCTATTAAATTTAGAGTAAAATTAAGAAAGCAATTTGTGCAAATTCGTGGTATTACTGTATTGGTTCTACTTTATCTTTACGCACACGTTCTTTGCTTCCGTAAAAAACTCCAGCGCTTCGTATCCGCCCTCTCTGCCTACACCGGAAGCCTTGACTCCGCCGAATGGTGTACGCAGGTCCCTCAGCATCCAGCAGTTCACCCAGACTATTCCGGCATCCAGCTGTGAAGCGATCCTGTGCGCGCGTGTTAAATTCTCTGTCCATAATATCGATGCCAACCCGTATTTTGTACTGTTTGCCATCATTACAACTTGTTCTTCGGTTTCGAACGGAATCAGCGTTACCACCGGTCCGAATATCTCTTCCTGGTTTACCCTGCAGGT
The DNA here is from genome assembly GCA_020635255.1 of Ignavibacteriales bacterium. Classification (NCBI taxonomy): domain Bacteria; kingdom Pseudomonadati; phylum Ignavibacteriota; class Ignavibacteria; order Ignavibacteriales; species Ignavibacteriales bacterium. The sequence continues at coordinate 8,388 of JACKAC010000003.1, read as the reverse complement.
ATAATCGAGTCCCTCTATCACTGTCGGCTCAATGAACCATCCGTTCTGGCATCTTTTCGAACGGTGTTTCTCGAAGCTTATTATGTCTCCTCCGGTAAGTATCCTTCCTCCGTCTTTTATTGCAAGATCGATGTATGATAATATTTTCTCATAATGTTCTTTTGAAACTATCGCGCCTATCTTTGTGTCAGGCTCGAGCGGATCGCCCACTTTTAGCTCTTTTACCTTTGCAACAAAATCTTTCCTGAACTTTTCATAAAGCGGCATCTCGATGAATATCCTGGAACCGCACAAACATATCTCGCCCTGGTTGGAGAATGATGACCGTATCGTGGTTTCGAGCATCTCCTCATAATTACAGTCTGCGAAGATTATATTCGGATTCTTCCCGCCGAGCTCTAGAGACAGCTTTTTAAATTTTGGCGCCGCCGCTCGCGCTATTGCTTCACCTGTCGCTGTTCCCCCCGTAAAGGTTATTGCATCTACACCCGGGTTTTCCACTATCGCTGCTCCCGCCTTATTGCCGTAACCATGTATGATGTTTAATACTCCCTCCGGAAACCCTATCTCTATACATAATTCCGAAAGCAAATACGCTGTCATAGGAGTAATTTCGGACGGCTTTGCCACCACGCAGTTACCCGCGGCCAGCGCAGGTGCTATCTTCCATGAAAACAGGTACAATGGTAAATTCCACGGGGAGATCGCTCCCACTACTCCAAGAGGCTGTCTTATCGTGTAATTAATTGCCTCGCTGTCTGTAACATGTGCTTCGCTTGCGAAGTGCCTTATAGCTGTTGCGTAAAACTCGAAATTCTTTATTGCGCGCGGAATGTCAATCTCTCTTGCCATCCAGAGTGGCTTCCCGTTATCGTTGGCTTCAGCCAGCGCGAACTTTTCTAGATTTTCCCTTATCTTGTCCGCTACTTTCATCAGCCAGTTAGAACGGTCATCCGCCGGCATGTTCGACCACATCGGGAATGCCTTCTTCGCCGCCTGTACGGCAATCTCCACGTCGTCTGCTGTCGAGTCCGGTATCATTGTATATACTTCGCCCGTTGCCGGGTTATGGTCATTGAAATAGTTGCTGTTATATGGCGTCGTGAATATCCCGCCGATGTAGTTTCGTATTTTTTCCATTATTATACCTGTTCTAAAATTGTTCTGAATGCTGTGAACTTATCTTTATACTTTTCCGAATGCTCTTTTTGTAATCGGGGCGCATGTTCGCTTTGATATTTTTCATAGTCATCCATCGTATTGCTGAAGTATTGTATCGAGTATGTGTTTCCCTCATCTCCTGTATGTATCTTGAATATCTTACTATCGACAAATAACCCGGTTGCCATTACATCCGGTATGTGAACACCCTTCATCCACTCCAGCCACTCATCATGTATCTCATCATCCACGTTAATTGTAACATTATATAGTATCATAATTTTTTTAGCCGCTAATTTCACTAATTACACGGATTTTTTTTATAAAACTACTCTTTTGTATTTTAATGATTTTTCTCCGAAATTAATAATTAAGGCCAGTTTAAATTTTGAAACAGCAAGATAATTTATTGCTTGAGCTACATGCTCTTCAGCTATTGAATTTTTTGATTTTATCTCAAGTATAATTTTATCGAATACCACAAAATCTGCATAATAACAATGGGGAAGCATGACTTCTTTATATCTTATTTCAAACTCTTTCTCTCTTTCAAATGGTATATTCCTTTTCTTGAACTCATATGTTAAAGCATCCTTATAAACAATTTCTAAAAACCCTTTTCTAAGTTCATTGTAAACATCCATACAAATTCCTACAATTTCATAACTTTCCTCTTTATATGTTAAGTTGGTCAAAGCTTAGCAATAAAAACTTGTGAAATTAGTGCAATTCGTGGCTCAAGATTTTTCATAAACATCCCATCCTTCCGCCGTCCACCGCTATACTGACACCGTTAATATAAGCCGCCTTATCTGAGGCGAGGAACGTCGCTGCGTATGCTAGCTCATTCGGCTCTGCGAACCGTCCCGCCGGAATCTCCGCGAGCATCTGCTTTCTCACTTCGTCGATACTCTTTGCGGTTTTCTCGGCTTTTTTATTAATAATATCCTCGATTCGTCCTGTCTGTGTGGCGCCGGGAAGAAGGTTATTTACCGTTATCCCGAATTTCCCCAGCTCGTTCGCCATGGTCTTGGACCAGCTTGCTACTGCCCCGCGTGTTGTATTTGAAACACCGAGCCCTTTTATCGGCTGTTTTACAGATGTTGAAATTATATTGATTATCCTTCCGTATCCCTCCTTCATCATTCCGTCCATTAATGCCTGCACAAGGATCTGGTTGCATATCACATGCATCTTAAATGCATTCTCGAATTCTTCCGGGCTCGCGTTTACAATATCGCCTCCCTTGGGTCCGCCTGTATTGTTCACAAGTATATGGACAGAAGGATTATGACTAACGTAAACTTCCAGCTTTCGCTTCAGATCTTCCGGTTGTGTGAAATCCACGGCAATGCTCTGATGTCGCTGGTTCGCATGATCGGACAGTCCTTCTTTTACTTCATTAAGCGCGTGTTCGTCTCTGGCAATAAGCGTTACGCACGCGCCCGACTCGGCGAATTGCTCGGCGATTGCTCTGCCTATTCCTTGTGTGCTTCCGCAGACAATAGCATTCCTTCCCTCGAGGGATATGTTCATCTTGTGCTCTCCCTTTCTTTTAAGTAGGTATAGTAGTAACCAAGTTCTACTTTTAGATCTTCGGGGAGTACCGGAAGTGATGACCGCGGTATCATAAACGTCGTCATATCGAAGAGGTCTCTAAAGACCTTATGCTTCTCAGCCGTTTTTAGCAGGTAGCTGTGTCCCGATGAACCTCCCGTACCTATCTTCGCGCCTATCATTCTGTGTACCATCAGTGCATGCTTGTATCGCCATGTGGTGAAGTTCTCATCTATATCTACCAGCAAATTAAGAAACCTGTACGGCATGTGAAGTATCGGCTCGTCTCTGTAGAGATTAATGAAGAGTGCCGCCAGTGTCGCCTTATATGAAAATTTCTTCTCTCCTTCCACGATGAGCTTGTTGTATTTCTCTTCGTCGAATAGTGGTGCGAAGCTCTCTCTTGTTCCTTCATGCGCGACGAACTGCTTCTCCCTCTTCTCATCCGTAAATTCCGGGTTCGTTGCTATAACATCCTTTTCCCAATCCAGCATCTCATTTACTGCTCCCTTATACTGCTCTATGAAATTAAACCCGTCAACTTTAAGGAACGGCGTTCTCTCCAGCCACCCGTTTACAACTTCCAACAGCGACATGTTCTTTTCGGAATTAATGAGCTCCTTCTGATGTGACTCAGAAACCAGCTCGTGATATTCCTTGCTTCCGAATGTTACCCGCATGTCTGTGCGCAGACCCAGCTTATTCTCTATTGTTCTAAACTGTACGCTTTGAAATCCCGACGCGGGCACCAGGTAATCCCTGAAGTCCAGGAAGTCCAGCGGTGTCATTGTTTCCAGCACCCTCAGCTGATCTATCAATATTCTTTGTATCTCCGTTATCCTGTCCAGCCTCGAGATCGCTATACCGATGTTCCTCTCATCCACTTTATTATCATCGAACATATCTACTACCGAGTTCAGCTCGAATATTATCTGCTTAAACCACAGCTCATACGCCTGGTGAACTATTATAAAGAGCATCTCATCGTGAGCCGGGTGCCCGTACTCCTCGCTTTTCCTGTGTTGTGAATCCAATAGCTTATCCAGATCCAGGTAGTCACCATAATATACGGGAGGATATTTCTTTGCCATTTTACGTGTTTTCTTTATGGATATTTAGTAAAATACCTTAACGGAATGACTATTTAAAGATAGATTGGAGTAATGTGAATTTTAGATTTGAAGTTACATTTAGATAAACTTATTTTAAAAATCTATTAGATAACTATTAATTAACATGCTTAGATTATATTTAGTGGTTTTTTTGGCATTACTTAGCACTCAAGTAAATGCTCAATTTAGTTACATTTGGATGTCAAATTACAATGGCCAAAATCATATGGATGTTCCAGTTTGCATGGAAAAAGATAGTGCTGGAAATTTATATATTGCGGGAAGGTCGGAGGGAACTCCAAATCCCCAGAAAGCTGTACTTCTGAAATATAATACATCAGGTAATTTAATTTGGTCATCTACTTATACTAATTTCCATTTTGCTCAATTTACAGATATTGCCATAGATAATGAACAAAATGTTTACGTTGTAGGCTATGCCGATTCTATCGCATCAAATAATGACCTGATTGTATGGAAATTCGATTCAACTGGAACGGTAATCTGGAATTCAAAATATGTAACTGGAAGTAGCGAAGAAGGACTAGCCATTTATGTTGATTTGAATGGAAACGTTTATGTTACAGGCGAAGGAAATCATACAACCTTAACAATTAAGTTTGACTCAAATGGTCAATTACTTTGGCATGAGTATTATTTTACTGCTTCGATGTATTCTGAAGATATAATCGTCGATAGTTCAGGAAATTCATACATATTAGGATATAATGTTGATGCAGATTCCATGGCAATCGTAAAGTATGATCCGAACGGTAATTTATTGTGGGTAAGACAATCACCGTCAGCTAATCCTGGTGAGACGGCCAACTTACATTTTGATAAAAATGGAAATATTATTGTTTGTGGATATGGGGTTTTTCTAACGGTAATAAAATATTCCCAAAATGGAGAAAGAATCTGGAACTACAATCATTTCCCCGTACCATTTTACGCTACAATGCCCTTTAGCAGTATATTAGATGAAAATGATAATGTCTTTGTAACTGGTAGTATCTCATCCCCAAATGGAATAATCGTTACATTAAAGTTAGATTCGAGTGGTCAACTAATCTGGGATAATTACTATTCAACCTCTTCTAGTGACAATGGTCTTGGAAGCGATATCTGCCTTGATGATTCAGGAAATGTATATATTACAGGTTTCTCTACAGAACAAAATCTGGGGTTCATTTTTGACGAAGATTACATTACAATTAAATATTCCCCTCAAGGAGATATTCTCTGGAAAAAACTTTTTAATGGAGCTAGCAATACCCTTGACCGTGCATGGGGTATCCAAGTTGATTCAACCGGAGTATATGTTACCGGTGAGGCTGTTATTAGTGGATTAACCACTGACATCGTTACAATAAAGTATTCTCTCATTACAGGCATTCAAACCCTCTACAATGAGTTACCCGGTAATTTTTCTCTTTCACAAAATTATCCAAATCCGTTCAACCCGTCGACTAATATCAATTTCGAAATTGCACGAACGTCTAATGTCAAACTCGTGGTCTATGATGCTCTCGGCAGGGAAGTCTCTGTCCTCGCAAACGAAACGATGAAGCCCGGTATTTACAGTGCAAATTTCGACGCAGAGGAATTGAACAGCGGTGTTTATTTCTACTCGCTCATAACGGACGGTTTTAAAGAGACGAAGAAAATGATTCTGTTAAAATAAGTATATGCGGACTTTCGTTTCAATAAATCTGCCCTCCGAAATAAAACAGCAACTCAACGGCGTTACCGGGGAGATAAAAGCCGTCCTGACTAACCGCGAACTCTCATCCATGAGGTGGGAATCAAACGAGAAACTTCACATCACGCTCTTTTTTATTGGGGATATTACTTCCGGTGAACTAAACCGCGTAAAAAATTCTCTCAATTCTATTGATTACAATAAAGGAAAGTTAGCGTTGGATCTTCATTCTATTGGAGCATTTCCGGATCTCCGTTCACCGCGGGTACTTTTTGCAAATATTAAAGATGACGGCAAACTACTCCAACTTGCGGAGAGTGTGCATAAACAAATGTATGACCTTGGATTTGAATCGGATAAGAAATTTCATCCGCATATTACTCTGGGAAGAGTGAAACGTGACAGGAAAGTTAATTTAACCAGGTTATCCGAAATGAAGTTTGATATAAAATTTGAAGCGGAAGCGTTTTATCTTATGGAGAGTAAATTAAAGCCAACCGGCTCCGTGTACTCCAAACGCGAAAGATTTGAGCTGTAAAAAAAGAGGGTCTTCCACCCCCGGAAGACCCGAAAAAGAACATACAACATGAAAAACTTCTAAATAATATAAAAAATTACCTGTTATTTCAACCCTAATGCAGTATCCACGTCAGTGTAATCGAATCCGAATGCATCCGCCACACCCTTATATGTTATCACTCCGTCTATTACGTTAAGCCCCTTTCTTAGTTCAAGGCTGTCCTTCAATGCCTGCATGTAACCCTTGTTAGCCAGCTGTACTGCGTACGGCAGTGTTGCATTTGTCAGAGCTATTGTTGAAGTGAATGGTACTGCTCCCGGCATATTTGCTACTCCGTAGTGTACAACGCCGTCTATTACGAATGTCGGGTCATCGTGTGTTGTTGGTTTTGTCGTCTCGATACATCCTCCTTGATCTACCGATACGTCCACTATTACCGATCCTTCCTTCATCAGCGAAAGCATTTCTCTTGTTATCAGCTTCGGCGCTTTTGCTCCGGCGATCAATACTCCGCCTATCACGAGATCAGCCGTTTTAATTGCTTCTCTGATATTGTACGGTGAGCTCATCATCGTTACAATGTTCTTTGGCATCACGTCATCCAGGTATCTCAGCCTGTAGAGATTGTTATCCATGATTTTAACTCTTGCTCCGAATCCTGCCGCTATCTTTGCCGCGTTCGTTCCAACTACTCCTCCGCCGAGCACTACTACCTCTGCCGGCATCGTTCCCGGTACACCGCCAAGCAATATACCGCGTCCGCCCATTACCTTCTCGAGGAACTTCGCGCCTTCCTGTGTTGCCATTCTTCCCGCTACTTCACTCATCGGTATCAGCAGTGGAAGTGAACCGTCTGCCTTCTCAACCGTCTCGTATGCAATTGCGATACACTTCGTGTTCATCATTGCCTTTGTCAGCTCTTCCGATGAAGCAAAGTGGAAATACGTAAATACGATCTGCCCTTCTTTTATTAGGCTGTATTCGGGAGCTATCGGCTCCTTAACCTTTATTATCATTTCTGCGATACCATAGACCTCCTGTGGAGTGTTCAGTATCTTCGCTCCTATCTCAGTATAATCCTCATCTGAAAACCCGCTTCCCTTTCCTGCATTTGTTTCTATATATACATCATGCCCGTTATTTATAAGTATCTCCGCGCCGCTGGGTGTTACAGCTACCCTGTTCTCAGCCGGTTTTATCTCTTTTGGAACGCCAATTATCATTGTATTATAATTTAATTTTCTGGAATAACCTATCAAATTAAGGGATTTAGGTAAGTTATTCAATTCAATTGCACGGTAAACCGCTCGGTTTAAAAAGTTAATGCTTTATCAGTAACATATTTAGGGATTATTAATTATTATTCGGTATGAGAAAATTACTGATATTTATAATTTTGTTTATTCTTTACTTACCTTCTCTTGGACAAGAGCTTTCACCCGTTGAAATTGCAGGGAAGTACTTTGGAAAAGATACGACTGGGTTAGTCGATTATCTGACCGGCGAGATTCTGAAGAGGTATATGGAAAACAAGGAAAAGGAATTAACAGAAGAAGAAAAACAGGAACTTGATAGTCTGAAAAAGATGATAGGTAAAGTAGAGTTTATTGATCCGTCAGTAAATGCGGAAATAATTGAAATGGATTCAGAGTCAGCAGTTGTGAGTGTTAACATTTCGGAAAACGGAGCTTCAGAAGATCACTACCTTTATTTTATCAATTCGAACGGCTGGAAACTTGAAGCGCATAGAGCCCTGGCAATGTCTGGGCTTCAAATAATGGCTATAAAAGAATGGGAAAAAATGACGCCGGAAAAGAAGGAAGAATATGCCACCCACGGAGGAGATCTTGGGAAGATTGAATTTTTTATAGAAACATCTAAGCTGCTTTTAAAGGATGATAGATCTATCATTGATCATTTTATAGATAATGCGGACAGGTTTGACTCTTTTCTTAGGGAAGCTAAGTATAGAATAATGCCGGAAGATTTTAATCTGGATGAACCTCGTGAACTTCCTTACATAATTGAGTATTACAAAAAAGCTCTTTTAATTACTAATGTAAGTAAAGAATACAACCGTGCGGGAGGAATCTATCCCAATGTGATATTCTTCACTATTGGTGGAATACTCGATGATACAGGTGGATATTTATATGTTGAAGATAATAAAGACTTACCAAAAATTGAAAAAAGTAAATTTATCATGATAAGAGAAATTGGTAACGGGTGGTATTTTTTTAAGACCACATAAAAAAGTATATATACGTATCTAACCCTTTTCTCTTTGCTTTCATTCTTTCCTCACCCTATATTCCCTTATTTAAGGCGGGATTTAC